>JBPCMD010000032.1:0-38673 GCA_051002595.1 Gaiellaceae bacterium | reverse complement strand
GCACCGAGCGAAGATCACGTCTTTCCAGACGCCGAGTGCATCATCAGGCGCGAAGAGCGCTACTGGATCGTCGAGAAGCTTGGACGGGCGGCCGAAGTGAGCGAGAAGTTCGACCCGCGGTCCCGGCAGCCGAGCGAGCGGTAGACCAATGGTTCTTTTGCCAGTTCGCGCTCGAGTAGCGGTAGCCGACGACGCGCTCGGAGCGGCGCAAACTGGAGCTCGGCGCTTGCCTGCGCGCGGTAGGCGCCCGGTCCTTGGCGGAGTGTCCTCTGTAGGCGTTCCTGCGCGAGTTGCAGCTTGATCGCCGCATCGCTCGTCTCGCCGGTCGACGAGCGGTGCTTCTGCTCCACCTGCTCGATGTCGCGCGAGATCTCGCCGACGCCGGTTGCCTCGAAAGCAATTCTGGCAACGCCCGCCATCGGCGCTCGCCCGCCCGCGCGTCGTCCGGCCCCGCCCCCGCGTTCGCTAACGCTCACGCGCGTTCAGGACGCAGGTAGCACCCTCTCATACTCAACCTCCCGTCCGTCGCTCAGGACGTGCGTGTAGTGCCGCGCCGTGGTCGCCAATGTCACCGTGGCCCGGCTTCACCGATGCGCGTCCACGAAACACCCTGCTCATGTAGCAGGCTGATGCGGCGGTGTCTGAGGTCGTGAGGGGAGAAGGTCGGAACACCGGCAGCTCGGCACGCGCGCGCGATGGCGGTGCGGAACTTGTCCTGCCCGAAGCCTCGAACACTCGTCGTCCCGAGGCACGATCCTCGCGCGGCAGGAGCCCGCATACGGCCTCGAACAGGACAGGCGACACCTGAACCCATCGCCCGCGGCCGGTCTTACTGACGGCCTGCGAGACGCGCCAGCGGCACTTCGGCTCGTCCACGTCGTCCCAGGCCAATGCCTCAAGCTCTCCGACGCGCTCGCCTGTGTCGTCGAGCACGAGCATAGGGAGCTGGTATCTCGCCGGGAGCAAGTGGTAAACGCGCTCGACGTGGTCGGCGGTGGGGGTTTCGGCTCCCGCGCACGCGAACTCGCGGCGGCGAAGGAAGGAGGACTATCGCACCGCACGGATCGGCGGAGCGATCGCGGATCAGTTTCGGTCTCGCGCTGCGCCCGCGGCGAACTTTGCATCCTGAGCGTCTGCTGCGGGATAGTTGTGGGAAAGTCGATACCTTGCGGAGCGGTTTCGAGCGGATTCCAGCGGATGAAGGGTCACCGTCAGCGGTACCGTGATGCCTTTATCGCAGGGCGATTCGCTTGGTGAAGGCGAAGCGGACGATGGGGCTCGAACCCACGACACCTGGCTTGGGAAGCCAGTGCTCTACCAACTGAGCTACGTCCGCGCACTCTGATTCTAGAGGGAGTCGACGGATCGCTCGAGCGCTGCGCGGAAGGCGGATCGCCCGCGGGAGGGATCGTCTCCTCCTCCGGCCTGGCCGAGGTAACAGCCGACCGGGGCGTAGCCAAGCGCCCCAAATCAGATAGGGGGAAACCGCATGAAGAGTCTCATTGCTGTCCTTACGACAGCAGCAGTTCTCGTGCTCTCGGCTTCGGCGTTGGCGGACCCGAGCTCGCCCGACAAGGGGTGTCACGGGTTCTACACGACCATGTACAAGGAATTAGTCGGTGACCGTGGAGGTCAGGGCAGCGCCATCGGTGGCAGGGGCAACTCCGACGGAGATCCCACGAACGGGCAGGCGCATTCTCTGATCGGACGCGGGGCCACGCTGCAGGAGTTCCTCGCCGCGTTCTGCGGCGTCGGATCGCAGAAGCCCTAGTCAGTCGCGCCTCTGAGGCGGACGAGCGGGTGCCTGTCACTCACCCTCCAGGTGAGTGACGGGCACCGTGCGTTCGCTCGCTCTCGACTGCCGGAGCGCTTCGACCGGGCTTATCGAGAAGGCGCCTATCGCCCCCCGAGGGTGACAAGCGCCTTGCGTCTCGCCTGCTCCGGCCTGCCGCGGGGCTCTTTCGACCGCACTCATTGACAGCGTCTTCACAGATCGCCCGTATCGTCTCGCCGATGCGCGTGCTCGTCGCCGTCCTTGCGATCTCGCTAGCCGTTGCCTGTGCAGGGGCCGCGTCTGCCCCCGCCGCGAAAAAAGCGGACGCCTCCGTCTTCGGCGGGCTCGGCACCTGGGTGGACATCTACGACAGCGCGGTCTTCGCCGCCCCCGAGGCGACTGCGTCGAGGATCGCCGCACGCGGAGTTCGGACAGTGTGGGTGGAGACCGCGAACTACGGCGCGTCAACCGATGTCGTTAAGCCTGCGCAGCTCGGCCGCTTCGTCGAGGCGCTGCACGCGCGAGGCATCAGGGTGGTGGCCTGGTACTTGCCGGGGCACGTGGATCATGCTCGCGACACGAGGAGGTCGCTGGCCATGCTGACCTTCCGCACGCGCGGCGGGCAGGCCTTCGACGCGATCAGCCTGAACATCGAGGGGACGGCGCTTCGCGACGTCGCGCTGCGTTCACGACGAGCTGTCGCCCTGGCACGGCGTGTGCGTCAAAAGGCGGGAGCGACCCCGCTCGCGATCATCCCATTCAATCCGCGTGGGCTGGAGCGACGCCCGAGCACCTGGCCTCGCTTCCCGTGGGCCGAGCTCGCCGAGGTCTCGGACGCTTTCGCTCCGATGGTGTACACGGGCGGCGCGTTCAAGGGTTTTGACGCGACCTACGGCTACGTGACTCGCGCGATCCGCCTGCTGAGGTTCCAGACGGGAAATCCCGACGCCGCGATTCACGTCGCCGGCGGCGTGGCAGACCGGATGGGACCTGAGGAGCTCGCGGGATTCGCGACCGCGGTCTCGGACGACGGAGGCACGATCGGGGTGAGCCTGTACGACTGGGCGACGACGCCTGCCGAGCACTGGCGGGTTCTCCGCCAAGTCACTCCTTAGATCCTCTAACACAAAGAAGCTCTGAGTCGCCGGCACGCGTTGAGCGGCGCGATGCAGCGTCCTCAGTCGGGCCAATATGCCTGCATATTGGCCCTCCCTGCGTCCTTGCCTCGCACCACCCAGCACGCACCGTCGACGAGGCCTCATCGTGTTAGAGGCTCTTAGCCCCACGCCTCACGTAGCCGGTCACGGGTCTCGAGCAGGTGCTCGGGCAGCACCTTCACGTCGGCGAGCACCGGCATGAAGTTCGTGTCGCCGGACCAGCGCGGGACCACGTGCAGATGGACGTGGTCGGCGATGCCGGCGCCTGCCGGGCGACCCAGGTTCCAGCCCAGGTTGAAGCCGTCCGGGTCGTAGATTCGACTCAGTGCGGCGATGCCTGCGACTGCCAGCCGGTGGAGCTGAAGCGCTTCCTCGTCCGTCAAGTCTCCGAACGTCCCGACGTGTCTCTGCGGAGCGGCCATCAGGTGGCCGGATGAGTACGGGTACTTGTTCAGGAGCACCGTCGCCGATGGCCCTCGATGGACGACGAGCGACTCGCCCTCGGGAAGCTCGCCCGCACCCTCGACGCAGAAAACGCAGCCGGGGAGCTCGTCTGCTTGCGCGATGTACTCGAGTCGCCAAGGCGCCCAGAGCGGCTTCGTCATAGGAGGGTTCTACCAGCGCATCCGAGCCGCGACCCGTCCACGTACGATCGTCGGGCCCAATGCGTTCGCCCATAGGCACAGCCGGAGTCGGCGCTGCGATGTCGGCTGCGCTGCTGCTCGCAGGCTGCGGACAAGCCGAGACGTCTCTCGCCGAGGACGAGGCGACCGTGGAGCGGGTCGCCGATGGGGATTCGCTCGTTCTGCGCGGGGGAGCGCGCGTGCGGCTGCTCCAGATCGACGCTCCCGAGCTCGGAGAGGGGGAGTGCCATGGCAGGGAGTCGCTGCGAGAGCTCGAGGACATGCTGCAGCCAGGAGACGCGATCGTCCTCGAATCCGATCCGCGCCTCGACCGGATCGATCGCTACCAACGTCTGCTGCGCTATGTGCTCTCCGTGGACTCGGACACGAATGTGAACGTCGAGCTCGTCCGCCGAGGAGCGGCGACACCTTTCTTCCGAGGCGACAGGCGTGGCGAGTACGCCGACACGCTGCTCGACGCCGTCAGCGACGCTCGCGACGAGCGTCGCGGCATGTGGCGCGCATGCCGAGTGTCGTGGGCGCCGCAGCGACAGGTCGAGACCAGGCGGCGGTAATGGGCGTCCCTCGCACGAGGGACGTCTTACCGCCCATGCCGTACCTTCGGGTCGGCGTTCCTGGACCTCAAGTGGGCGCTGCGCAAAGCCGATCACGCTCAACTGTGATCTCAAGCCGACAGAAGAGGGAGGGGCAGCGATGACTGCGGCCCAGTTCGAGCTAATCGACGAGACAGAAGCGGAGGCCATCCTTCGCTGGCGGTTCGAGGAACTCGTCCGTTCCGGCTATGACGTCGGGTCGGCGCTCGTTCTCGCCTCGCATGTCGAGGTCGACCTGCACGAGGCTTCGGCGCTCCCGCGCCGGGGCTGTCCTTCAGAGACTGCACTGCGGATTCTTCTCTAGCACGGGGAAAGCTACGGCCGGGCCCCGATGCGGCGGGGACCCGGCCAGCCACCAACTCGGATCCGGCGACGCGTACACTCCGGGTCGCCGTGTCGAACGATGTGTCCGAGCTGCAGGAGCGCGCGGGGGAGAACGAGTCCCGCTACCGCAATCTCAACGAGCGCATGGAGCCGCACAACGCGGTGCACGTCTGGGTCGATCCGCCGATGCCGGACTGGGTTTGCGAGTGCGCCTCGACCGAGTGCATGAAGCCGGTTCGGCTGACGCTCGCGGAGTACGAAGCCGTCCGGGCCGAGGCGACACACTTCTTCGTCGTCCCAGGCGACGACCACCTCTCCCTTGCCGTCGAGCACGTCATCGAGCGACACGAGCGCTATTGGGTCGTTCAGAAGGTCGGGGAAGCGGCAGAGGTCAGCGAGGAGCTCGATCCGCGGTCCTAATCAGGGGCGCGCGGCTTCGCCGACGAACGAGGGCGAGGCGAGCCTCGCTCCTACGAATCGCTCAAGACGTTTTCGCGTCACAGCCAGCGCTTGAAGCGGAAGAAGCCGAGTGCTGCCGCCGCGACTGCCGCCAGGGCGGCAACGATCACCCAGAACGCCTCCCGCGTGCCCTCGCCCGGAAAGAGCACGTTCATCCCGAAAAGCCCGGTCACGAGCGTGAGCGGGAGAATCGTCACGCTGATCACCGTGAGCAGCCGCAGGACGTCGTTCTGGCGGTGTGAGATCACCGATTCGTTCGTCGACTCGAGGCCGTCGACGACCTCCTTGTAGTTGTCGAGCAGGTCCCAGATGCGCTCGGCGGCGTCGACGATGTCGTCGAAGTAGAGCTCGAGCTCCTCGGGCAGGAAGGTCTCGACGCGTCGCTCCAGCACTCTGAGCGTCGACCGCTCGGGCTTGATGATCTTGCGGTAGGAGATGATCTCCTGCTTGACGTTGGAGATGTCGCGGACGACCTCCTCGGACGCGCCCTCGAACATCTCGTCCTCGATCACGTCGAGCTTGTGCGCGATCTTGTCCAGGATCGGGAAGCAGTAGTCGAAGAGGTCGTCCAGCACCTCGTACAGAAGCCGGCCGGAGCCGCGCGCGAAGAGCTGCTCGCGAAGGTTCTCGTCCTCCTCGCAGCGGCGGAAAAGCCGGGTGACGGGCAGGAGCTCGCGGTTGGGGATGGTGACGATGTAGTCGTGCCCGATGAAGAGGTCGAGCTCGGCCGCGTTCAGCCGTTGCACGGACTGGTCGAAGACCGGGAAGTGGAGGACGCTGAAGAGGTATCCATCCTCTTCGTAGTCGTCCACCTTGGGGCGCTGGCGCTTCGAGACGACGTCCTCCACGTCGAGCGGATGCCAGCCGAAGCGCTCGGCGAGACCCTGCGCCGTCTCTACGTCTGGCGAGACGACGTTGATCCAGGTGAGACCGCTAGCGGAGAGCTCGTGAACGACCGGCGTCGGACGCAGGGCGATAGAGCCCGTGCCACGGGCCGAGCGGGAACGCCGGATGCGGGGGAGGCTCGGCACCGGTACTGAGAGGGTCGTCCAAGGTCAGGGTCAGGGCCATGTTCGCGATTCTAGCTCCGGAGCCTTCTCGACCGTTCAGCTGCCGGGGGAGCGGGCTACCGAGTCAGGCGGCGACGGGAACAGGCGTGCGGCGAGCTCGCGCCGGCAGGGTGCTCTCCACTAGCAGCGCAAGCCCGCCGCCGATAGCGCAGAAGAGGGCGGCTGCTATCCAGACGCCGCTCGGCGAGTACTCGAGCACGAAGCCGCCCACGGCCGGGCCGAGCGCAAAGCCGACCTGCCAGGACAGGGCGGACAGCGCCATGTAGCGACCGAGCAGCCGTGGCTCGGCGAGGTCGACGACGAGCGGGGCCTGAACCGCGCCATGCAGGCATTCGCCCACGGCGAACACCACGATCGCCAGGGTCAGGATCAGCGTCGCCGCGACCGCGGTCCTGGCGCCCGCGACGGGCACAACCAGCCAGGCCGCCGCCCAGAGCAAGCCGAGGAGGCCGAGCGCAGGCATCCTACGGCGTCCCTGTGAGAGGCGTGCGATGGGAAGCTGGAGGAGGACGATTACGACCGTGTTCACGAGGAACACGATCCCGATCTGCGTCTCCGAGACCGCCGCCTCGTTCTTCGCATAGACGGGAAGAAGCTCGAAGCCGGAGAAGCCCGCGAAGATGAAGAGCGTTGAGCCCGATCACCGCTACGAACGGCCGGTGGCGGAGAACGTCTCGGTACGAGCCTCGAGCGCCTGGCTCGCGCGCATGCGCTCCGATGGACGGCGAGGGCACCAGCGCGAGCATGACCGCCGCGTACGCGACGAACGTCAGGGAGTTGAGCAGGAAGAGGACGGTGAACGACCCCGGAGACTCGGTCGTGGCGATGAGCCCGCCCGCGAGCGCGCCTAGACCTATTCCCAGATTCATGACGACGCGCTGCATCGCGAAGGCCGCCGGTCGCTGCTCCGTCGGCGTCAAGCCGGCGATCAACGTGGACTGCGAAGGCCAGAAGGCGCCGACCCGATCCCCGTGATCGCCGCGACGACGAATCCCTGCCACGGATCGTGGACGAACGGATACAGCGCGTAACCCACGGCGAGAATGCCGAGCGCGATCGCCAAGAGCTTCCGCCCTCCGTAACGGTCGATCTGCGCGCCGAAGATCGGCCCGGCGACGATGCTCGCGACCGCGTGCGAGCCGACGATCAGTCCCACGATCCCGAGGCCGATGCCGCGGACGTTGTGCAGGTAGATGAAGAGGAAGGGCAGCGTGATGCCGTTCCCGAAGGCGTTGACGAGCCCGCCCACCTGGAGGGTCGTGACGAGCGGGGGAGCGGCGGGAAGTACGTTCGAAGGAGGCCGGACATCGTGAGACACTAGCCAGGGTGGGGAATGCGCAGTGGCAACCCGGCGAGCTCGTCGTCTGGCGTGAGCGGTGGCGCGGTCAGGCGTACGCGGCCCTGCCGATCCGCGTCGTTCGAGACGGCGACGACGAAACCGTGGTCTACCTCGCCGAAGGAACGGAGTTCGGATTTCCCGAGGGATGGCCGTTCGAGGGAGAGCACCCATGGACGGACCGAGGAGCGTGGACCGGCCACGGCGTCCTTGTCCGGCTTTGCCCGGGCGAGGCTCACTCGATCTGGCACTTCTGGAAGGAGCCGGAGCGGCGCTTCGCCGGCTGGTACGTGAACCTCCAAGCGCCATTCGTACGAGACGGTGGGGTGCTCGAGACGCAGGATCACGAGCTCGATCTCGTGATTCGTCCGGATCGGTCGTGGCGCTGGAAAGACGAGGAGAAAATGGAGGATTGGGTCCGGCAGGGTCGTTTCACACCCGCCGAGGTCGCCGCGATCCGCGCAGAAGGCGAGCGCGTGCTTGCCACCTCGCCGTTTCCGACTGGCTGGGAGTACTGGCGCCCGGACCCCAGCTGGCGAGTCCCGAAGCTCCCGAGCGACTGGAGCTGGACATGAGCGCGTCAAGCGCCTGGTATCCGCGCTCGAGCAACTGTAGTAGGGGCCGGGCATGTCCGGCCCCTATTGGCGGTGCTGCGCGTCGAATACGTGATCGACGAGCGGGAAAACGTGGGGCTTGCTCAGGACATCGGTCGAGTCGACGAACTGATCGATGGCGCCCGTCAGTGGAAGTGAGCCGAGCCACGGATCGGACACGCGCTCGAGGCACGCGTCGACGAAGCGGCCCGAGCCGAGGACGCGGAACGGGCGGTCGTGGAAGAGACCGATGCTCTCGTCCACGGGCCCGGTGATCCCGAGCGCGTTGTGCCGAGCTGCGAGCCTCGTCACGACCTCGACGAGCGCCGTCTCGCGAGCCTCGTGGTCAGTCGCGGCCAAGGCCTCGAGGAGCGGGTCTCCCAGGGCATCGAACGCATCGAGTTGGCGGAACGCTGACCCCAACCATTTGCTGTAGGGCGCGTAGCGGCGCTCCTGGAGGAAGCACAGACGCACGGCGTCCCGGACGAGCCGAGCGGCGACGATCCGCGAGCCGAGCTCGTCGCCGACCTCGGCAGTGCGGCCGACGAACGGCTCCTCCTGGTCGATCCGCTGCCACTGGCACGCGATGAGCCAGAGCCAGACGTCGTCCGGGTACCAAGCGAGCGCTTCTCGCGCCGGTACGAGTTCCCCGAGGCCGTCGTGGAAGACGTCTCCAGCGGTGACCTCGAGCAGGAACTGCTGCGGGACGGTGAGCCAGCCTCGTGTCGAGATGCGCTCACGCGGATCGAAGCCGAGCTTCTCGCGCAGCCAGGCGTCGAGCTCGTGGACCTCGACGTGAGCTGTGACCCGATACGCGTCCCAGCCGTAGCGCGTCGGCCAGCCCTGGAACTCGTCCGGGAGCCCGCGCTCGACTGCGTTTCGTACTCGAGACACGTCAGCGCCCGCGACGAAGATCTGGAGCCGTGGCCCCCAACCATGGTCGGTCGAGCGCTCGGTGTCGAACCCGAGGATGTCGGATCCAGTTCCCAGCAAGGCCGCCGAGTGCTCGGTTGAGCCGATGAGCGGTGCCACGACCTCCTCGTAGAACGTACGCGCAAGCGCCCGTCCGGGAACGAACGCACGCATCGAGCCGATGGTACGGATGGTGCGAGCACCGCTCAAAATAGATCTGTACCAGCAGCCGACTTCACACCCCGAGACTTTCAAATCCCGTTGACATAAAGGGGTCTTGATTTGCGCAGACAGAATCTGCGCTAGCAGATTCTGTCCTTGCGCCTAGGAGACAGGGTAATACTGGACCGGCACGACCACGCTCGTCGCGAACTTGTCGTGCCAGGTCTGCTTTTCCTTGTCCCAGAGCATCCAGAGGTAGCCGAGCAGGCACACGATCCCGGAGACGATGCGGCCGAGGTAGCGGACGACGCCGCGCCCGTAGCCGATCGGGCCGCCGCTCGAGAAATCGATCACGCGGATGCCGAGCGCCTTCTTGCCGAGCGTTTGGCCGCTCGCCCCGCCCTCCAGATATCCGAAATAGGCGATACCGATGAGCAGGCTCAGTCCGGAGCCGACGGTCTCATCGAAGATCGCAGCGAAAACGACGTACACGATGCCGAGCAGGATCGTGTCGATCAGGTAGGCGACGAGGCGGCGGCCGAAGCTGGCGCGCGGCCTGCTCGGTCCCTGCGCCGCCCATGTCTCGGCGGGTGGAGCGGGTGGCGTCTGCGACGGAGCGCCCTGCGGAACCGGTGGGTCTTGCTCGCTCATGCTTGCCTCCTCAGAGAATCGAGAATCGCTGCAGCTCCCACACCCAGCTCGCTGCCAGCGCGAAGTAAACAACACTCACCGGAACGACCAGTCGCCTGGCCGGCCCGAGCAGAATCGCGACGGCCAGAATCAGCAGGATGACTCCGCCCGGGTTCGCAGCGAGCGCGCCTACGAGATCGAGCTCGACGGACGACGTCACGCTGGTCGTCATCCCGCAGAGAGGGCAGGGCACACCGGTCAGGGCGCGCAACGGGCACGGCAACCCCGGCTCTCCGGGAAGCGCTGCCCGAACCGCGGCGCCGCCGAGCAGAACCGCCGAGGCAGTGCGCACATCCGCGTCGTCGAGCCGGATCCGGTATCCGGCGACAGCACTCACGCGCGGGCAGCTTTCACGCGCGCGAGTTGGGCGAGGAAGCTCTCGTCCGAGAGCGCGAGGTCCTGGGGGATACCTCCAACGCGGGGGCGAAGCTGCGTCGCCATCGCGCGCGCGAGCTCTTGGCGCGCGCCCCGCTCGAGCGACCCGCGCCGGTCGAGGAAGGAGCGAACTGTCGCAAGCTCCTCGACCGTGACCGCACTCACATCCCACGACGCGAGCGCCTGTGGGAGCGGCTCCGGCGTCCTGGACGGTGTGCCGAGAACCTCAATGGTCGCTCGCGGCGCGCGGGCGACGACAGTGCCTGCCGCAAGATCTCCGAGCCGCTGGTTTCGAGACGTCACGAGAATCGACGCGATGCCGACAAGGTAGGCGGAGGGGAGGAAGTCGACGATCCGGAGGAGATTCCTGATCACGCTCGAGACGAAGCCGATCGGCTGCCCGGTGGCGAGGACGACGCGGAGGCCCGTCCAGCGCTTGCCCGGAGTGCGGCCGCCGGCCAGCACCTCGAAGGCGACGTCGTACACCAGGAGGATCATGAACGTCGAGAGCGCGAGCAAGCCGGCCGCCAACCCGCCGCCGACCCCGAAGACCGAGAACACGACGAACGCCGAGATAAGCAGCGTGACTTGGATCGTCAGGTCGATCGCGGCCGCGGAGAACCGCGATCCGACGCCCGTAGCGGACGCGGGAGCTCCGTCTCGTGGTATTGCCGCGCGGACAGAATTCGCTCCGCCGCAGCGCGTGCCTGCTCGGGCGTCTCGCTCACGAATCGTCCGTGCCAGAGGGCTTCCAGCCGGGAGGCGGCGGCCAGTACGGCGGTTGGGCGCCTCCGGTCGGAGGTCTTGCCGGAGGGAGAAGCGGTGGTGGCGCGGGAATGTCCGCGAACGGGGGATCGGACCCGGCCTCGCCTCCACCTCCCAGGCGTGTGGCCAGGAAGGCGAGATCGAATCCCTCTTTACGCACCCTCAGGTCGATGTACAGGACGATCGTCACAGCGGCGACGAAGGGCGTCGTGAGGATGCCGGCAAGGACGGACGCGAGGAAGTTCGCGAGGACGGACACCGCCTCGCTGTCGGTCGAGAAGGTGGCAGCGAGGAACGCGGCCGTGACGGCCGACTGAACGATGCCCGCGAGGATGGCGCCCAGGACGAGGATCGCGAACGTCCTCCACCAGAAGCCCCTGACGAGCCGGAACGATCGACCCAGCGCCCGGCGCCCCTTCGTGCCCTCCATCAGGAGCACCGGCACCGCGACCGCCCACGCGAAGTAGAGCCAGATGCCGGGCGCGATGAAGGCGACCAGGGCAAGGGCGGCGAGAAACGTGCCGAGAACCGAGATCCAGATGATCGAATGCAGGCGCCGGACGACCTCGCCGAGCGAGCGCCGCCACGACGCCGCGCGGCCGAGGTAGGCGTCGGCCACTGTCTTGAAGCAGGCTCCTGTCGCGATTGTCTGAGCGAGCAGCGTGAGGCCCGCTGCGACGGCGATGGCTGCGACCTCTCGCCACAGAACGTCTTGGTCGAACTCGTTCGAGAGCGGGTCGTAGACAGAGGTGTCGGCGGCCGACAGGGTGACGAGCGCGCCCAGGAGCTCGAGCGGCACGACAACGACCAGCACCGCGAGCACGAGCGTCCGCCAGTGCCGCGTGGTGATCTTGATCCCGACGTCGAGGATCTCGCCGATGCCGAGCGGGCGAAGTTGTGGGACCGGTGTCGGGTCGACCGCGCTCATCGCGTGGAGTCTGCACGCGCGTTCGGCGAGCGGCGCGTGGCAACCGCGTCTATCGCGGTGGTCGACGAGTGCGATATGCGACACCTCGATGTCGGATCGCGCGAACGACGACTCCGCGCTGTTCCACGGAGTACAGAACGCGATAGTTGCCGATGCGCGCAGACCAAGGTCCATGCAGGCGACCGACGAGGCGCTTGCCCACCTCCTCGGGTTCCAGCGCGATCACGTCGAGCGTCTCAATGACCGCTTCACGTACAGTCTCCGGCAGCGCGCCCAAGTCCTCTTTCGCCCGTCGAGTTAGTCGAAGCCCAGGCAAGCCCGAGGTCGCGCCTCGCCTCGGCGAGTGAGAAGAGACGGCCGGCTTTCACGTCTTGCTCGCTCTCGCGTAGCGCCGCCAGCGTCTCGTCGTCCTGCAGGATCTCGAGCGTCTCCTCCAGAGCTTCCCACTCCTCGGTCGAGATCACGACAGCGGCGGGCGCCCATTCCGGGTGATGACCACATGCTCGTTCCTCGTCTCGACCTCGTCGAGCATGCCATCGGATTGATCTCAATCGGCTGCGGATCTGACGACTCGGCCTCCGAGCGAACCGCCTGATCGGAAGCCGCAGCGAGCGCAACCGAGCAGTGATCGTGTACCTGAAGGACACCGGGCGAGTACGACGGGAACGAGATCGCGGTCGACGGAAGCGAGGCGGTGCTCTACGCCTACGGACCCGATGCTGTGCCTGTGGGACGTGATGAGACGTTATCGACGAGGCATCCGACTCCCGGCTCATACGTGATCAAACGGTACGTCGACGATACGTCAGCGAAGGAGGTCCGCGTCGGGCTCGTCTGCGGTGCTTGTCGCGCACACCGCAACCTTCATCCATGCGCCCGGTAGGAATCGAACTCCCCTGCAAATGGCCGGATTTTAGCCTCGAGGGAGGAGGACGTCAGGGTTCCTTAGTCACAGAGGCGCGCTCCTCACCCGGCTCACCGCCGCGATGCCGAGCTCCAGTCGATCGCAGGGGAATCTTCGTCTTCGGCGCGGCGAGACGCCCCGGCACCGAGCCACAGCACCACGAGCAGATTGATGGCGACCCAGAGCGCGATCGCCGCAGGAAGGTAAGTCAGCATCGAGGGGAAGCGTGCCAGCATATGCGGACGCTCTCCCTCGTGCTGACTCGACGGCTTCAGAACACGAACGTGAAGAACTCGTACAGACCGAAGCCAGCAGCGCTATAGAGCAGGAGCGTGCCACCCAACAGCAAGAACACGATCTGCCGCTGGGACTCGCGTGCTTCAGGCGCACGCTGTGTGACTTGAACAGGCGCGAGCGTCGCCCCAACGGACGCACGCCGTGTGACTTGGGCCGGCGCAAGCGTCGCCCCAGCAGAGCTTGTGGCCTCCATCTCTCCTCACCCGCCCTTCCTCGTGCTGCTAACGGAGATCCCACGGTACTCGGTACGGCTCTGGCCAAACGTCTAGCTTTGACTGGCCCCAGGGTCCGGGTTTTGCGCGGCTTCGCCTCGGTCTCTACGGCCGCCACGAACTCGCGCTTGGGCACTCCGCGCAAACGCTACGAGCTCGCCGACATCGCGCGCGGCGGTACCTCACGAGGAGCGGCAGAGGAGTATGCGAGCAAGAGCGGGGGATTCGTTCATGAACCGCTATCTGCTCGAGTTGCAAGAAGCGGACTGCCATGTCATGGCCGAAGTCCTCTACTTCAATGCCCGCGGCTCCTGCGGCCGAACCATCGCCTTGTTTGGCCGAGAATGGCGTGTCCAGACCGCAGAGCCTGTTACTACCTACATCCGAATTACCTGCAAGGGCTGTCCCCACAGACTCGGCGGTGGGACAGATCCCGAGCGATCGTGCCTACCAAGGAGCGCTTCGCGGTTCGCAGCCGGACGCGGTCGAGCAGGACGGCAGTTCTGCGCGAGTCCCGGCCGCTCCCGGCTGGGATCGTGCTCGACCGTGAACTGCTCGTCGCCAAGTCGCGAGTAACCTCGGTTCGGCTCCACGCGAACGTTAACCAGCTCCTCCCGGCCATCGGGTGCACCAGGCCGTCCCTGGGCTCGACGTTCGGAGCGGGATGCTCGACAGTCCCAGATCGTCGCGAAGTGTCGTGGAGCCGTAGGTGGGCAAGACCACGCACGATGACGCTTTCCTCATCTACATGCCTAGTGGTTCAACGGGACGAGGCCGTTCTCGGCATCCGCGTCCGTCCCGCGGACATCTCCTGCCCGGACGACGACCAAGTGGGGGTTAGGCGGGCTACCCATCCACGCCCTTGGGGAAGGGGAAAAACAAAGCGTTTGCCGAGATTCGCAGCGTGACGTCCAGTGACGAATAGGACGGGTCGGGCCAACCGATCGCGTTGCCAGGTCCGCGAGATCCCGAGGTGCCCACCGGCTTACCTACGGGATGAGCATTTCAGACAATCTGGCATACCTGACCTGCTCAACCACGCAGTTTCCGCTCAACGGCGCGGTTGAATGCGCCCGGTAGGAATCGAACCTACGACCTCTGGCTCCGGAGGCCAGCGCTCTATCCCCTGAGCTACGAGCGCGCGCTGCCCAAGTGTAGTCACGCGACGTGCGGGAGGCTCTCGACGCGTGCGGAGAACGCCTAGTGACACAGTGTCACTAGGCGTCTTTTCCTTCGGCTCGTTCACGCGTTTCCGCCGTTGCGACGGCTGAAGGCTCCTTGTCCGGGTCCGCTAGGGGTCGTAGATTGAAGCTGTGCCGCCGCTCGCCGACGTCAACGACGTCTACACGGACATCGTCACCTCGGTGTTCTCGTCGACGATCGCGGCGAAGGCGTGGTTTGCCACCGCCGCGGTCGTGCTGGCGCTCGTCCAGGTGACCACCGCCGCTCGGATGTGGGGGCGGCTCGGATTCCTGCGCATGCACGGGTCTGTTGTCGCACGCGTCACCGTTGGTCGGGACGGCTCGCGTTCCTCTCCACCTTGCCCGTCTTCTTCCACTGCGTGACCATCCTCGGCTCCGAGACACCCGACACGCGCGTCGCCGTGCACTCGCTCGCGGGAACGTTCGTCTACGGCGTCTTTGCGGCGAAGGTGCTGATCGTCCGGGACCGGTCGCTCCCCGGCTGGGCACTGCCGGCGGCGGGAGTGACCATGGCATCGGTGCTCGCGCTTCTGTGGCTGACGTCGAGCCTCTGGTATTTCACGAATGTGCGGTTCGGATTCTGATGGGACGCTTGTGGAGACCGTTGCTCGGCGGCGGCGATGTGTACCGCGGCCAGGTCGTTTTCGAGCGCGCCTGCGCAAGCCGCCACGGCGCGGAAGGCGAGGGAGGGAGGGAGTCCCGGCCCGCACATTGTCGACACCGGCCTGAGCCTGGTCGAGATCGCCGCCACGGTCGAGCAGGGGCGGGGAGTCATGCCGCCCGCGCTGGTCTTTGGCCAGGAACAGGCTGACGTGGTCGCGTACGTCATCTCCATCAGTAGTCGGTAATGGACATCGAAGCCCGCATCGTCCGCCTACAGCTCGCGGAAACCTTCGTCATCGCGCGCGACGCGACCGATCATGCGGACGTCGTGCACGTCTCGATTCGGCACGAAGGAGCCACCGGGTACGGCGAGGCGGCGCCCGTCGACCGCTACGGCGAGTCGGTCGAGTCGGCCTCGCGCTTCGTCGAAGCGCACGCCGAGGTCATCGGTGACGATCCCTTCGCGCTCGAGGAGATCGGCGAGCGGCTGGCGACCATTCCGGGCGAACAGGCCGCCAAGGCTGCGATCGACGCCGCGCTGCACGATCTGCAGGGGAAGCTGCTCGGCGTCGCGGCCCATCGGCTGCTCGGGCTTCCCCGCCGAGGCCGGCCGACCTCGTGGACGGTCTGGCTCGGCGACCCGGACGACATGGCGCGACGGGCGGAAAGGGCGGCCACCACGTTCCGGCGGTTGAAGCTCAAGCTCGGAGGTGGCGACGGCCTCGATGTCGAGCGCGTGCGCGCCGTGCGCGGGGTCACCGACCTCCCGCTCCAGGTCGACGTGAACGAGTGGTGGTCGCTCGAGGAGGCGCTCGACTCGCTCCCGCAGCTTGCCGAGCTCGGTGTCGAGTACTGCGAGCAGCCGCTCGAGGCAGGCGACGAGGGAGGCGCCGAGCTACGGGAGCGCTCGCCGATCCCGATCTACGTGGACGAGGACTGCCACGTGCTTGCCGACGTCGAGGGCTGCGCCCGGATCGCGCACGGCATCAACATCAAGCTCGCGAAGTCCGGCGGGATCCGCGAGGGGCTGCGCATGGCGCACGCGGCGCGAGCGCTCCGGCTCGGCGTGATGCTCGGCTGCATGCTCGAGTCCGGCCTCGGGATCGCCGCCGGCTGCTGCGTCGCGCCTCTCTGCGACCACGTCGATCTCGACGGGAATCTTCTCCTGCGCGACGACCCGTGGCCCGGTGTCGAGCTCGTGGACGGCGTCCAGGTCCCGTCGACTGCACCCGGCCTGGGCGTCCGCCACCCGGCTCCCGGGGAGGGCTCGCTCGCCTGAGTCTCCGCCTGGCTCGGCGAGGCAAGTTCCCAGCGGTTGAACCTTCCGCGTCCCCGCTCCGAACTCCCAAGTGCCAAACGTTTGTCGATCTTGCAACTAACCGGTTGCCAAGGCTCGGGTGCGGGTAACCGGAGCTCATGGACGAAGAAGAGCGCGCGGACGTCAGGACGATGACCCGCGCGTCGCAACGTGACGGCGAAAGCGAGATGAAAGAGGAGACTGTTCTGATCGAGCGAGTCGCAACGGGAGACCTCGATGAGCCGATGGGCGCGCTCTACGACCTGTACTCGTCACGGTTGTACGGGCTCGGAATCCGTCTCCTCGGCGATCGTGGGCTTGCGGAGGAACTCGTCCAGGAGACCTTCCTCCGGCTCTGGCGCTCGGCGCCTCGCTTCGATCGCGAGCTCGGATCGGGGACGACCTTCATCTACACCATCGCCCGGCGGGTGGCGATCGATCTCCGGCGCAGGCGCTCGTCGCGTCCGCATGCCGCGCTGGTCGACGTCGATCGCCTCGGATCCGAGCACACAACGCCGACGCACGAGGGCGAAGTCGAGCTCCGAAGGCGAGGGCGACCGTGAGCGCGTCGGGACGCAGCCGCGGAAGTCCTGGCGATCCTGGCGGGGCCGGGGACTCGGAGGCGCTGTCGCAGTTGCCGCCGCGACCGCCGTGCTCCTCCTCGGGATCCAGCTCGGGGGTGACGATGGGCCGGCCGGAGAGCTCGAGCTTCGTGCGACGCTCGCCTCCGCTGCCGGCGACGTGACGGCGGTGGCCGATGTCGTCAAGCTCGGGATCGGCCGGGAGATCGACTTCCGGACCGACCAGCTTCCGATCCTGCCGAAAGGCGAGTTCTACGAGCTCTGGTTCGCCGCTCCAGAGGACAGCGCGTCTGCTCCGAGGCGGATCTCCGCGGGCACGTCCATCCCGACGAGAACGGCCGCACCGAAGTCACGCTGACGGCGGCGGTCGACCCGGCGCTGTACCCGATACTGATCGTCTCGGCCGAGCCGGGTGACGGCGATCCCGCCGCGAGCGGAAACGATGTTCTCCGCTCGACGCCCGCAGGCTAGCTCCACGCGATGAACCCTTTCGCTTCCGAGCTACGAAACCCCAGCTGACAGGGGAGGCACGGCCATGGCTGGCGACCTCTCGACACAGATCCAAGGGGGTAACCAGATGAGGGCATGGGTAATGCTGGCGGAGTGCTGGCGATGGCTGCCGCGCTCTTGGTTGCGGCGCCGCTCGGCAGCGCGCAACGCGGCGACGACGGTTGCGGCGACGCGCGTCGCGGCGGCGATCGCGGCGGTTCCGACGATCGCCGTGGTGACCGTGTCGCGCAGCTCGACGTGATCGGCCTTACCGCCGATGCGCGCTTGATCTGCTTCGAGACGGACGAGCCGGAGGACGCCCGCACGATCGGCGCTCTCACCGGCCTGATGGGCGACACGAGGCTCGTCGGCATCGACTACCGGCCCAGCGGCGGCGCTCTCTACGGAGTCGGCAACGCCGGCAGTGTGTACACGATCAACGACGACACAGCTGCCGCGACCAAGGTGGGACAGCTGAGCGTGGCCCTCGCCGGCGCATCGTTCGGCGTGGACGTCAACCCAGCCGCGGACGCGCTGCGCATCATCAGCGACACGGGGCAGAACCTGCGCTTCAGCTTCGCCGCCGGGCCACCACAGTGGACGGCACGCTGACCTATCCGCCGGCGACGACGCCCGCCACCGGCGTCACCGGAGCGGGCTACACGAACAACGACAGTGACCCGAATACGGCGACGACCCTCTACGACGTCGATTCGACGTTGGATCAGGTTGCGATCCCGTCGCCCGCCAACTCGGGCCAGCTCGCCGCCACCGGCAAGCTGGGGGTCGATACCAACTCGATCATCGGGTTCGACATCTACAGCACGATTCGCAACGGACGACCGTCGACCTCGACGCCTTCGCGTCGCTGACCGTCGGTGGCCAAGTCCGGCTTCTACGCGATCACGCTGTTCACCGGTCGCGCCAAGTCGCTCGGGAGCTTCTCTTCGAGGAATCAGGTGACCGGGATCGCGATTCCGCTGAATCAGCTCTAATCTCAGCGGACGTTTGAGTCTCGCGAGGGGTCGGTAATGCCGGCCCCTCGCTTCGGTCCGGCCTCCGCGAGCGAACCGTTACGCTCGCCTCGTGAGGCGCGAGCGCCGGCTCCTGATCCTCGGCGAGGGCTTCTCGCACGACGCCCACTACGGCAAGACGATGCGTGGGATCATCCGCTACGGGCCGGACCCCGTGGTGGCGATCCTCGATTCCGCGCGGGCGGGGGAGACGCACGACGGGATCCCGATCGTCGGCACGGTCGAAGATGCGCTGCCGTTCGAGCCCACGGTCGCAGTCGTCGGAGTCGCCACGCAGGGCGGGCGCTTTCCTCCGGCCTGGCGTGAGCTTCTGAAGAGCGCGATTACCAACGGCCTCGATGTCGAGAGCGGGCTGCACGAGTTCATCTCCGAGGACGCGGAGCTGATCGCGCTCGCCCGCGAGCACCGGGTGACGCTCCGAGATCTGCGGCGACCGCCAGAGGGTTTGAGCGTGCCGACGGGCGCCAATCTCCAGGTGGACGCGAAGATCGTTCTCACGGTCGGCTCGGACTGCGCCATCGGGAAGAAGACGGTCGCCGTCGAGCTCGACCTCGAGGCCAGGCGTCGCGGGCTCGAGTCGGTGTTCGTCCCCACGGGCCAGACCGGTATCGCGATCGCAGGCTGGGGGATCGCCGTCGACGCCGTTGTCGCCGACTTCCTCGCAGGCGCGGCGGAGCAGCTCGTCGTCGAAGGAGCGGAGCGCGGGGGAAAGCTCCTCTTCGTCGAGGGCCAGGGCTCGCTCGTGCATCCTCTGTACTCCGGCGTGACGCTCGGGCTGATGCATGGCGCCGCTCCGCACGCATTCGCCCTCTGTCATCGCGCGGGCTCGACCGAGATCGAGGGCTGTCCGGGCCATCCCATTCCACCCTTGCGGGAGCTCGTGGCGCTGCACAAGCGAATCGCGCTTCCGCGGCGTCCTGCGGAGATCGTTTGCGTGGCTCTGAACACCGCAGACCTCGGGAGCGAAGACGAGGCACGGGTGGCGATCGCGGAGGCGGCCGCGGAAACCGGCCTCCCGGCAGACGATCCGGTGCGGTTCAGCGCGGCCTCTCTCCTTGACGCGATTGTGGCTCGACTCTAGGTAGGCTTCGACAGCCCGGGCCGTGGGGAGCCCGAGGACAACACTCGAATGCGACTCCTCGCTGCGGCAACGGCTCTCACTGTGGCGCTTCTGGCCGGAGCGTCCGCTGCGCCTGCCGCGGATGTGGGCGCGAACGACGACTCGGCGAAGTTCGCCGCGGACGGCGGCCTGACGATGTACCGGCAAATGGCTGCCGTCGGCCTCCGGCAGACCGTGATCGGCGTCCGCTTCAAGCCGAGCGAGGCGCTGGTGATCCAGGACAAACAGCTCCTGGATCGCGCGATTCCGAACGCGCTCGACGCAGGGCTTCGTGTCGTGCTCGCCGTGTACCCCTACCCGCCCAGAGAGATCGAGGCCGGCCTCGCGACACCGTCGCTCTTCGCCTCGTACGTCTCGGCTGTCGCGCAGGCGTATCCCGAGGTGAGGCAGTTCGTCATCGGGAACGAGCCGAACCAGCCCGCCTTCTGGAGGCCGCAGTTCACGCGAGCGGGGGCGAACACCTCCGGCCCCGCGTTTGGCCGCTACCTCGCGGCGGCCTACGACGCGCTGAAGGGGATCGATCCGGCGCTTGAAGTGGTCGGAGTCGGGCTCTCTCCGCGGGGGAACGACAAGCCGAAGGCGAAGAGCAACATCTCGACCTCGCCCGTGCGGTTTCTTCGAGCTCTCGGTGCCTGGTACCGCGCGAGTGGGAGGACGCGACCGCTGATGGACTCGTTCAGCTTCCACCCCTACCCGAACCGCGCGACCGATCCTCTCGACCGCGGCTACGGCTGGCCGAACGCGGGCTTTGTGAACCTCGATCGCATCAAGCTGGCGCTGTGGGATGCGTTCAACGGCACCGCTCAGCCGACGACGATCAACGGGCTCCGGCTGCACCTCGACGAGGTCGGCTGGCAGGTCGACACCTCGCGCCGGGTGGGATACCAAGGCAAGGAGAACGTGCCCGTGACCGACGAGATCACGCAGGCGGCGATCTACGGCGATCTGATCCGCCGCTCGGCCTGCGAGCCGGACGTCGACGAGGTGAGCTTCTTCGGCTTCCGGGACGACGGGCTGCGCACCGGGTTCCAGGCCGCGCTCCAACGCGCCGACGGCACGCCGCGCCCGGCAGTGGACGCCGTCCGGGCGGCGATCGCCGACACGGCGACGGGCTGCGTTGGCGCGCCTCGACCTTGGATTCCGACCGACGATGTCGTGGGAGCGGTCGCGGAGCTTCGAGTCGATCGTCTCGGCAGAGTCACCGCCCTGCTCGCCGCCGGCGAGGAGGCGCGCGCGACCGCGTGTGCCTCCGACCTCGCCGTGCGCGGGATCGGAGGCGCCGCGTTCCGCCGGTTTCGCGCGTCTGGTCCGAGCTGCCGAGCGATGACCGTTGGGCCTGCCCGCCTCAGTCTGACGCTCCCGATCTCGGCCGGTGAGGACTTTCGGGCGAAGGTCAGCATCAAGCTGGCCGCGGTGTCGAATCCCAGACGCGTAACGCTCGCCGAGCACAAGATTCCTCTCACCCGCTAGCTTCTTGACAAACGAACGTATGTTCGTCATACTACGAACACATGTTCGTCAGGACGATCGTCGTTCTCTTTGTCGCGGTGCTTCTCTGGGCCGTGTCTGCTCGTGACACCGGCGCAGGCCCGCCGCCGCGTTATCACACCGTCCGGGCGGGAGATACGCTGTGGTCGATCGCGGATGCGAAGTTTGCCGGTGACCCGCGCGAGGGCGTGTGGGAGCTCCAGCGCAGGAATGGCCTGCAGGGAGCGACCATCGTTCCCGGCCAGCGGCTCGCGCTTCCGTAGTCACTCCTGCTATGAACGGGCGGCCAACCATCCCGCTCGAGAAGGAGACGCATGGCCAGCGAACGTATCCTCGAGCTGCTCCGGCGGCCGGTCGACCAGGACGAGCACACCGAGATCCGGGAGCTCTGGAAGACGCACTCGATCGCGGAGGACAACCGCGACCTGCCGGGACTGATCTCGACCCTGACCGAGGACTGCGTGTATGAGGTGCTGGGCGCCACCGGCGCTCGCTGGGAAGGCCACGAAGGCGCAGCCCGCTTCTACACCGAGCTTCTGACCGCGTTCCCGGACATCCACTTCGACCTCGAGTACATCGTCATCGGGCCACAGGGGGTCTGCGAGGAGGCTCGCGTGACGGCGACGCACGAAGCGCGGTGGCTCGACAACGAGCCGAGTGGCGAGCGGCTCGAGTGGCGAAATGCGATCTTCTTTCCTTGGGATCCGGCCGCCCGGAAATTCAAGGGCGAGATGGTCTACACCGATCTCGCGTTCCCAGATCGAGCGTAGGGGCGAGCTCGCCCTCCGTGCGCCTTCGACGCACGAGGGCGTGGCAAGCCGTCGCCTACACGGCCACGACCAGAGCGGCCGGCGCCTCGGGCGGGAGGACGTCCGACGGATGACGCTTGGCCACCCGCCAGAACGCGTCCACGACGGCGGGGCTGAACTGCTTCTCGCGGCCCGAGCGGATCTGGAGCATCGCCTCGTTGAGCGTGAGGCCGTGCGCGTACGGTCGGTCGGTCGTCATCGCGTCCCACGCGTCGGCGAGGCCGATGATCGCCGCTTCGAGCGGGATGTCGGTTCCGTGCTGCCCGTCCGGGTACCCGAGCCCGTCCCAACGCTCGTGGTGGTGGCGAATCGCCGGAACGACGTCCTGGAACCATGAGACCTTGGAGACGATCACGGCGCCGCGGGTGACGTGCTCGCGCATGATCACGGCCTCGTTCGGCTCGAGGGGGCCGGCCTTGGTGAGGATCGAGTCCGGGATGCCGATCTTGCCGACGTCGTGGAACAGGGCCGCGGTGCCGAGCGTTCCCAGCTGCTTCGCGGACAGAGAGAGCTCGCGGCCGATCGCGAGCGAGACTCGGCGAACTCGTTGCGAGTGGCCTGCGGTGTAGGGATCGCGCGCCTCGACCGCCGCATTCAGCGTCTCGATCGTCTCGAGGAGGTTCTCCTCGAGACGTAGCGCGGACTCGCTCATGTCCCGAGAGCGACCCATGAGGACGTCGTTCTGTCGCGAGAGCCTGGCTGCCGCGCCCCGCACCAGGAGGACGAGCGCCAGCCAGAGGATCGCGAACACGAGACCGACGACGACCCAAACGGTGCGGGTCGCGCTCGCCGTGCTCGCGTCGAGGGCAGTCGGCTCGAGGAACACCTGCGCTGCGCCGGCAGGACGACCTTTTCTCGACGCCAACGGAGCCCACACCACGACCGCGCGTTGCGACCATTGCTTTCCGCCGCGTCTCACCTGGATCTCTCCGACCGCGGCTCGAGCGTTCCCGCGGCGAATCGTCGCCATGACGTCAGGGGAGCGCACCGGCCTTCGCCCGGCTGGGATGGAGAGCACGTGCCTGCCGCGCTTCGACCAGACGGTCAGCCTCATGAGCTCGTCCGACGACGCGACCAACCGCGCGAGCCTTTGCCTCACTCGACGGTTCACGGCGACTCGTTTTCCCCTGACGAGCGTAGGTGCCAGCACGGAGTCCGAATACAGCGCGACGTCACGGACGCTGTCAGCCAGCACTTGCTCCCGGAAGCTGTTGGCAAGCGCCGATGAGAGGACGAATGCGCCGACGGCCAGAATGGCCGCGGAGGCGAGCACGAAGGTCCAGAGCAGGGTCAGGGATCTGACCAAGCCCGCCGAGCGATACGCGCGAGACGCCATCTCGTCACTATCGGCAGGTGAAACCGCGTATTTGAGCGCGTAGAATCGGCCGCCGTGGATCTCGACGTGGTCTTCCTCGGGACGTCCGGCTCCACTCCCACCCCCCAGCGTGCCCTAGCCGCGACGCTCGTCCGGCGAGGAGGCGACCGGCTTCTCTTCGACTGCGCCGAGGGCACGCAGCGTCAGCTCCTGCGCTGCGATGTCGGGCTAGCCGAGTTGGAGGAGATCTTTCTGACGCACTTCCACGCCGACCACTACCTCGGTCTTCCGGGGATGCTCAAGACGTATTCGCTGCGGGGACGCGAGCTGCCACTGACCATCTATGGCCCGCGCGGGCTGCGCGACCTTCTGAGGGCGCTCGGGCGTATCTTCGGCAGGCTCTCGTACCCCTTGGAGACGGTCGAGCTCGAGCCGGGAGCTCGGCTCGATCGTGACGGGTACCTGCTCGAGACGTTCGCCGTCGACCACGGAGTCTCAGCGGTGGGATACGCGCTGGTCGAAACCGCGCGTCCAGGTCGTTTCGACGTCGACACCGCCGACCGGCTCGGTGTCCCCGACGGCCCCTCGCGAGGTCTTCTGCAGCGCGGGGAATCCGTGACGCTCACCGATGGGAGGGAGGTGACTCCGGAAGCGGTTCTGGGGCCGCCGCGTGCCGGCCGAAAGGTCGTGCTGACCGGCGATACGGCGCCCGCCGCGTCAGTCGTCGACGCTGCGGCCGGCGCGGACGTGCTCGTCCACGAGGCGACCTTCCTCGCCGACGAGCGCGCCCGAGCGCGCGAGACGCTCCACTCGACCGCGGGCGAGGCGGCGCTCGTCGCGCGCGAGGCGGGAGTGAAGCTGCTCGCCCTGACGCATCTCTCCGCGCGGTACTTCGGGCACCAGGTCGTCGAGGAGGCGCGCGAGCTCTTTCCCGACACGATCGTGCCCCGGGACTTCGACGTCGTCGAGATCCCTTTTCCGGAGCGAGGACAGCCGGAGCTGATCCGCTCAGGCGCTCGCGCCAGCAGAGCTACGGTGGCCTCCACGGAGGCAGATCGCTAGCCAGGAGCCTGTGGCGCCCATTCGACCCGTGTCGACCCGACGAGGCCTTCGCTCTCGAGCTCGAACAGGCACGGGATCAGCTGGCCGGCGGGCCGCAACGACGGCACGGCGCCCGTCCACATGCCGCCCGACTCGAGCTCGACCGTCTGCCACGGGAACCCGTTCACGATGACACGGATCGGGAGCCCGTCCTTCCCGAGCAGGTCGAGCTCGAGCGCGCCTGGGCCGCACGGGTAGACGACGATCTTGGCCCGGCCGAAGTCGCCGATGGGGGAGAAGCCCTCGGTGCGCGAGACCAGGCGCAGCGGCTCGTCCACGCGCCACAGGCCAGAGCCCGGGGCGATGTCGGTCGGCGGGGACGATCCGAGGCGCTCGCCGTCGAGCGCGATCGTCGCCGGCAGCACTGCATAAGGCGCGCTGACCTCGCGCCTAGAGGGGTCGACGAGCGCGCCACCCGTGCTGATCGAGACGGCTTTCTGCGGCAGGGCCTGAGCGGGAACGCCCTCGAGCCGGAGGAGTCTCCGGATCGAGTGGTTCCAGAACGTGACGCGAGCTACTGAGGTCGAGGGCTGCTCCCCCGTGTCGAGGTGGAGAACCGGAGCGACGTCTGCTCGGTCGACCCAACGTCGGTCCCCGGCGCCGAAGTCGTGGGCGCGCTCCAGGCCTGAGAGGCGATCGATCTCGCGGGCTGCGTGCACCGAGGCGGCGACGAAGCCGAGCGCAACGACCATGGCACTGGCCGCGAGCATCCTTCGCGGAAGCAGAACGAACGCGGCGGCCAGGGCCAACCCGAGCGCGAGCAGCCCTCCGCGGAAGACGAGATCGCCTTGGTTGACGAGCTCGCCGAGCGCGAGGAGGGTCAGCGCGTCGTGAGCGCCGAACACGCTCCCCACGCGCGACCTCGGCAACGCGACGAGAGCAGCGATCGCCGCGAAGGCCAAGGGCATAACGACCGCCAGGGGACGAGGGCCCCCGCGGGCGATCCACAGGCAGAGGCCGAGCAGGAGGGGCGGTAGCGCGGTCACCACGTAGCGCTCGCTGACGTGATCGAGATAGTCGACAGCGAAGGCCGAGACCTGACCCACGAGGAGGACGACGTAGGCAGTCGTCACGGCCAGAAAGGCGCGAACAGAGGGATTCTGCTCGCCGTGCGCCCCAGCCAGGATGGCGAGCGTTGCCGTCGCGAGCAGCGGAAGCCCCATTGTCATCACCACGACGGCGCCGCTGTGCCAGGTGAGCTGCGCGAGAACCCCCGTGGAAGCGGGCGTCGTCTGGGCTAGCTCGCCATAGGCGCCGAGCAGGTCGCTACGTCCGGAGGCGTACAGGACCAGCAGGCCCGCCGTCGACAGGCCGACGAGGACGAGGAGCGGCGCAACCCGCTGCACGATCCTGGCCGAGCGCCCGAACCAGGCGTCTAGGCCGACAGCGACCAGCAGCACCGGGAGCAGGAGGAGCGCCTGCAGGCGCACGGCGGCGGCGACGCTCACCAACAGCAGGAACAGACCCTGGCGCTCGAGCGTCGGCTGCTCGAGCGTACGGGCGAGCGCGAGAAGTGCCGCCACGACCAGCGGGTAGAACAGCGCCTCGGTCATGAGCAGGCCGCCGTACCAGAGCGCGGGCGGCAGGATGGCGAGCACGGCTGCGGCGAGCGCCCAGCGCGTGCCGACGAGGCGCGCTCCCCAGAGGTAGACGGGCACGGCGACGAGGGACATCGCCAGGGCCTGCAGCGCCTGGGCGATCGCCACCCCGCGAGCGACGTCACCCAGCGTGAGCGGCAGCCCGACGAGCGCAGGCGTCAGCAGGCTGTAGTAGGGAACGGCCGCGTCCCGGACTGTCAGCGTGCCCGACTCCCAGAGCGACTGGCCGACGAGTCCGTAGATCATCTCGTCCGGGGCGATCCAGGGCACGTCGAACGTACGCGCGACGGCGAACCGGACGGCCGCGGAGAGGAGCACGATCGCCCCGAGGGCGAAGGCGGCGCGCCGGGCGTCGAGTCCGTTCGCACCAGTCTGATCAGCCCCGTCAGCCAGGGCGGCTACACTACCGCGACCCCTTTAAGCCGGTCCAGTGAGGCCGGAAAGGAGAACGATGACGACGCACGTCCCGGATCGCGCCACCGCGAGCGCTCTGCTCGACGAAGGGGCGATCTCGAAAGCGCTCTCCCGCATCGCCCATGAGCTGATCGAGGGCGCCGCCCGCCCCGGCGAGGCGTCGCTCGACAAGCTCGCGCTCGTCGGGATCCAGACGCGTGGGGTGCCGCTCGCTTCCCGGCTGAAGCGGCTCGTCGCGGAGCGGAGTGGCGCGGAGCTTCCCCTCGGCGTCCTCGACATCACCTTCCACCGAGATGATGTGCACGTGCGAGAGGGCGGCAGAACGCCGAGTCGCGAGCCGGTTGTACGCGCTACGAGCATTCCCTTCTCGCTGGAGGGGATGACGGTGGTTCTCGTCGACGACGTCCTCTATACGGGGCGCACGATCCGGGCTGCGATCGACGCGCTTCTCGACTACGGCCGGCCGGCGCGCGTTCAGCTCGCAGTGCTCGTCGATCGAGGGCATCGGGAGCTTCCGATCCGGCCGGATTACGTCGGCAAGAACCTGCCCACCGCGCGCAGCGAGCGCATCCAGGTCGAGCTGATCGAGATCGACGAGGTCGACCGCGTCCTCCTCGTCCGCGAGAGCGAGGATGGCTAGTGCTCCGTCCTGGAAGTCGCTCGATGATCCTGGCGCGCGAAAAGCAAGTCCGGCAAGGACGCAGGGAGGGCCAATATGAAGGCATGTTGGCCCGACTGAGGACGCGGCCGGGCGCCGCTTTGCAGCCGTCCAGGTCGCGAGCTACTTCCGGGATGGAGCATTAGCATGGCTGAGTTGCGACCGCCGGCCTCACCGGCCCGGCATCTGCTCTCGGTGCGAGATCTGACTCGTGAGGACGTCGAGCGCGTCCTCGAGACAGCGCGACGGATGGCGTCGTCGCTCGATCGCGAGGTGAAGAAGCTCCCGACGCTGCGGGGACGCGCTGTCGTCAATCTGTTCTACGAGTCTTCGACGCGGACGCTCGCGAGCTTCGAGCTTGCGGCGAAGCGGCTCTCTGCCGACACGATGGTGATTCGCGCCGCGGGATCCTCGGTGGACAAAGGCGAGTCGCTGAGAGACACGGCTTCGACGCTCGCGGCCTACGACCCCGACGTCATCGTCATCCGGCATCCGGCGATCGGCGCGGCGAAGCTCGTCGCCTCTTGCACGGACGCGAGTGTCGTCAACGCCGGGGACGGGATGCACCAGCACCCGACGCAGGCGCTGCTCGATCTCTACGCGATGAGGGAGGCGCTCGGGCGACTCGAAGGGCTGCACGTCGCGATCGTCGGTGACGCGCTGCACTCGCGCGTCGCCCGCTCGCTCGTCCAGGCACTCGAGCTGGTCGGAGCGAGCTCGACGCTGGTCGGGCCTCCGACTCTCGTCCCGCGCGACCTGGAGGCGCTCGGGTGCTCGGTCTCGAACGACATCGGCGCCATCGCTCTAGCGGACGTCGTCTACGTGCTGCGCATGCAGCAGGAGCGCATGGCGCTCGGCGAGGCGTTCATCCCCTCGCTCCGCGAGTACACGGCGCTGTATGGGATCACTCCCGAGCGCGTGCGCCAGGGTCAGGTCGTCATGCACCCCGGCCCGATGAATCGCGGGGTCGAGATTGACGCGCGGGTCGCTGACTCGGAATCCGCGCTCGTCAGCGAGCAGGTGCGGGCGGGACTCGTTGTTCGGATGGCCATCCTCTACGACGTCTTGACGGTCGCGCCTGTGGCGGAGCGGGCCGTGGCGGAGGTCGCGTAGGTGCTCTTCTCTCGCAACGGTCACAGCGACTCCATGACTTTGGAAGGCCGCGTGCTCGCTCCGGCGCAGGGCATCGACGAGTGTCTTCGCATCACCGTCACGGACGGGGTCGTCAGCGGAATCGAGCCGACGGGAGCGAGCCGCCTCGTGATCGCGCCCGCCTTCGTCGATCCCCATGTCCACCTCCGCACACCCGGTCGCGAGGACGAGGAGACCCTCCGCTCGGGCTCCGAGGCGGCGGCGGCCGGCGGGTACTGCGCGATCCTCGCGATGCCGAACACGGAGCCGGTTATCGACTCGGCGGCCGTCCTCGGCGCGCTGATCCAGCGCGCGCGCGCGGAAGCCGTAGTGCCGATCGGTTTCATGGCGGCGATCAGCAAAGGCCAGAGTGGGGAGGAGCTGAGCGGGATGGCGGAGCTCGCCTCGGCCGGCGCGGCCGCGTTCACCGACGACGGCAGGCCGGTCGCGTCCGCGGGCCTCATGCGCCGCGCGCTCCAGTACAGCGAGCTTTCCGGGCGTCCGCTCGCGCTTCACTGCGAGGAGCCAACGCTCTCCCGCGGCGGCCACGCGCACGAGGGCCGGGTCTCGGCCGAGATCGGCCTCGGCCCGTATCCCTCGACTGCCGAGAGCCTCATGGTCGAGCGCGATCTCGCGCTCGCGGCAGCGGAAGAGCGCCCTTTGCACCTCATGCACCTCTCGGCGCGGGAGTCGGCCGACGCGTTGCGAAGGGCGCGACACGAGGGCGTTGGCGCGACCGCAGAGGTCACGCCGCACCACCTCTGCCTAACGGACGAGGCGGTGCGCTCGCTCGACCCGAACCTCAAGATGAATCCGCCACTGCGTTCGGAAAACGATCGCAGGGGGCTCATCGAGGCGCTCCGCGACGGCGTGATCACCGCGATCGCAACCGATCATGCTCCGCATGCGCGACACGAGAAGGATGTGCCCTTCGAAGACGCGCCGTTCGGCGTCATCGGCTTGGAGACAGCGTTCGCCGCGCTGCACACGTACCTCGTCCCGCCTGGCGAGCTCACGCTGGAGGTCCTCCTCGAGCGCATGTCGGCCGGGCCCGCACGGGCCTTCGGCATCCCCGAGCCTGTGGTCGAGGTGGGCGCGCGCGCGAATCTCGTCGCGCTCGATCTCGACGCAGAGTGGGAGGTGAGCGAGGACGGGTTCCGTTCCCTCTCGGCGAACTCGTGGCTCCTCGGCAAGACGCTGCGCGGGAGGGTCGTGCGCACGATCGCGGACGGGCGCGAGGTGTTCGTCGCATGACGACGGGCTACCTCCTGCTCGAGGACGGGACCGTCTTCCGCGGCCGCTCCGTCGGCGCGGACGGCGCCGCCTTCGGGGAGGCGGTCTTCACGACGGCGATGACCGGCTACCAGGAGACGGTGACCGACCCGAGCTACGCGGAGCAACTCGTCTGCTTCACAGCCCCGATGGTCGGCAACTACGGCGTCGCCGACGAGCGAAACGAGTCCGATCGTCCGCACGCCAAAGCCGTCCTCATGCGACAGCTCGGCGGACAGGCGTGGGCGGAGTGGCTGACTCGATATGGCCTGGTGGCGCTCGTGGAGATCGACACGCGTGCGCTCGTGCTCTGCTTGCGGGGCAGCGGCGCGATGCGGGCAGTCGCGGTCGCGAGCGAGGAGGATTTCTCCGTCGCCGAGGCGCTGGAGGCCGTTCGAGGGCAACCGCTCATGGAGGGGCAGGCGCTGGTCGCCCAGGTCTCGACCCGCGAGCGGCATGTCTTCGCCGAGTCCGGCTCACCCCGAGTCGCCGTCATCGACTACGGGTCGAAGCGCTCGATCCTGCGCAGGCTTGTTGCGAGCGGCGCGGCAGTGACCGTCTTTCCTCACACGGCGCAACCCGACGAGCTCGAGGAGTTCGACGGCGTCGTGCTCTCGAACGGCCCCGGCGACCCCGAACCGCTACGCGCGGAGACCGATGCGGTGCGCGGGCTCCTCAGCACGGTTCCGGTGCTCGGCATCTGCCTCGGCCATCAGCTGCTCGGGCTTGCAACCGGACACGAGACGTTCAAGCTCCCCTTCGGCCATCGCGGCGCCAACCACCCCGTTCTCGAGCAGCGGACCGGCCGCGTGCTCGTGACGAGCCAGAACCACGGCTTCGCGGTTCGGTCGCCAGACGCCGACCAGGCGACACACGTCTCGCTCTACGATGGGACGGTCGAGGGCTTCGACTTCCCAGAGCTCCAGGCGCGCTCGGTGCAGTTCCATCCCGAGGCGGGGCCAGGTCCCCACGACGCCTGGCCGATTCTCGAGCGGTGGGTCGAGAAGCTTCGGCCCTGGTGATCTGATGCCTGCGCGACGCGACATCGAGAGCGTGTGCGTGATCGGGTCCGGCCCGATCGTCATCGGCCAGGCCTGCGAGTTCGACTACGCGGGCTGCCAGGCGTTGAAAGTGCTGCGCGAGGACGGGTACCGCACGATCGTCGTCAACTCGAATCCGGCGACGATCATGACCGACCCGGGCTTCGCCGACCGCACCTACATCGAGCCCCTCGATCTCGAGAGCGTCGCCTCGGTGCTCGAGCGAGAGCGTCCGGACGCGCTCTTGCCGACACTCGGTGGACAGACAGCGCTCAATCTCGCAATCGAGCTCGCAGAAGCCGGGGTGCTGGAGGAGCTCGGCGTCGAGCTGATCGGGGCGCCCGTGGAGGTGATCAGGCGCGCGGAGGACCGCGAGGAGTTCCGAGCTGCGGTCATGAGCTGTGGGCTCGAGGTTCCCACCTCCCGCATCGTGACCTCGCTCGACGAGCTCGAGGATGTGTCCCTACCGGCGGTGGTTCGCCCGGCGTTCACGCTGGGCGGCCACGGGGGAGGCTTCGCCGACGACCCGGCGGCGCTCGCGCGACAGGTGGAGCGAGGGATCGCCGAGTCCCCGATCGGCCAGGTGCTGGTCGAGGAGTCGGTCCGCGGTTGGGACGAGTTCGAGCTCGAGGTGATCCGCGACCGCTCGGACAACGTCGTCGTCGTCTGCTCGATCGAGAACCTTGACCCGATGGGCGTGCACACCGGCGACTCGGTCACGGTAGCGCCGCAGATGACGCTCTCCGACGAGGCCTACCAGGAGCTGCGCGACGCGGCAGCCGCGGTGATTCGCGCCGTCGGCGTGGAGACCGGTGGCTCCAACATCCAGTTTGCGCGGCAACGCGAAAACGGCGAGCTTCGCGTGATCGAGATGAACCCGCGCGTCTCGCGCTCGTCCGCGCTCGCCTCCAAGGCGACGGGCTATCCGATCGCGAAGGTCGCCGCCAAGCTCGCGGTCGGCTACACGCTGGACGAGATCCCGAACGACCTGACGAAGACGACCCCCGCGAGCTTCGAGCCCACGCTCGACTACGTCGTCGTCAAGTTCCCGCGCTTCGCGTTCGAGAAGTTCCCGGGTGCCGACCAGACGCTCGGGACGCAGATGAAGTCGGTCGGGGAGGCGATGGGCATCGGTCGCACCTTTACCGAGGCGTTCCTGAAGGCCTTCGGATCGCGTGAGCTCGACCTGGGCGCGCCGAGTCCGTGGGCGACCCTGGACGACCTGCCCGAAGGGCTCCATCCCTGGTTTCGCGGGGAGATCGAGCGGGCGATGACAGAGCTCGCGAGCGGTGATCTCCTGCGGGCCAAGCGCGCCGGCTGGGGAGACGACTCGATCGGAGACGCGCTCGGCCTGAGCGGCGCGGAGGTTCGCCGCCGCCGGCGCCAAGAGGGCGTGCTGCCGGCGTTCCGGCGCGTCGACTCCTGCGCGGGCGAGGTCGAGGCCGGCTCGAACTACTTCTACTCCACCTGGGGCGAGGCCGACGAGACGCTGCCCGCTGGCGACAAGCCACGCGTCGTCATCCTCGGCTCGGGACCGAACCGCATCGGGCAGGGGATCGAGTTCGACTACTGCTGTGTGCACGCGGCGCAGACCTTTCGCGAGCTCGGATACGAGGCCGTCATGGTCAACTGCAATCCGGAGACGGTCTCCACCGACTACGACACCTCCGACCGGCTCTACTTCGAGCCGCTCTCGCCGGAGGAGGTGCTCGCGGTCTGCGATCGCGAGCAGCCGGTGGGCGTCGTCACCCAATTCGGCGGCCAGACGCCGCTCAGGCTCGCCCGCTCGATCGAGGACGGGGGCTATCGCATCCTCGGTACCCCGCACGCCGCGATCGACCTGGCCGAGGACCGCGCGCGCTTTGGATCGCTGGTCGAGGAGCTGGGCGTGCGCTGCCCGCCCTGGGCGATTGTCGCGAGCGCCGAGGAGGCATATGCAGCCGCGCTGGAGATCGGGTATCCAGTGCTCGTCCGCCCGTCCTATGTGCTCGGCGGACGGGCGATGCGGATCTGCTACGACGACGAGCAGTTGGAGGAGGCGATGGCGGCGGTCCACGGTCCAGAGCTCGTTGGCGCGACCGGAACGCGCGTATCAGCGGGTTCCGGTCTTGCGCAGAATGGCGTACTTCTCGACCGCTTCGTCGAGCATGCGATCGAGCTAGATGTGGACGCCCTCTGTGACGGCGAGACGGTGTTCATCGCGGCTGTGATGCAGCATGTCGAGGAGGCGGGGGTCCACTCCGGCGACTCCGCCTGTGTGCTCCCGGCGCCGTCGCTGACGCTGGCCGCGGCGCTCGAGGTGGAGCACGTCGTCAAGCGGCTCGGTCCTGCGCTCGGAGTCGTCGGGCTCCTGAACGTCCAGCTCGCGATCGCGGACGGCTCGGTCTACGTGCTGGAGGCGAATCCACGAGCGTCGCGCACGGTTCCGTTCGCCTCCAAGGCGATCGGCCTGAACCTGGTGGCCGCCGCGTGTCGGCTGGCCGCGGGGGAGAAGCTCCCCGATCTCGCGCTGACGACGCCCCGGCCCACGCAGGTGAGCGTGAAGGCGGCCGTGTTGCCGTTCGCCCGCTTCCCGGGCGCCGATCCGGTGCTCGGACCCGAGATGCGCTCGACCGGCGAGGTGATGGCGAGCGCCGCAGATCTTCCGACAGCGCTGGCAAAAGCAGAACGGGCGGCGGGGCGGCCGCTTCCGACCTCCGGGACCGCCTTCCTCTCCGTGCGAGACGAGGACAAGCCCGCCGCGGTGGCGGTCGCCGCGGCGCTCGCCGGCCTCGGCTTCGAGCTGGTCGCGACCGAGGGCACGGCGAGGACATTGCGGGCTGCCGGGCTCGAGATCGAGGAGATCGCGAAAGTCGCGGACGCGCTACCCGACGAGTCGACGGTGGTCGACCTCGTCCGCCGCGGACGCTGCGATCTCGTGATCAACACGCCACAGGGCAGCGGGGCGAGGGAGGACGGCTATCTGATCCGCGAGGCGGCGCTGGTCGCCCGAGTTCCGTGCGTGACGACGATCTCCGGCGCGGCAGCAGCCGTGCATGCGATTGCGAACGCGCGAGCCGAGTCGGCGCTCTCGTTGCAGGAGCGGATCGGAAGCGGGGTCTGACCTGCCTTGTAACAGTCTGTTACTTGGCGAGCGGAGGATCTGCCGTGAGAGGTTGAGCGTCCGCGGGACGGAGTGGATCGGGCCCTATGTGCTGCTCCGGCTCGAGTGCGGCGAGTTGGGGCCGGGCGTGCCAGGACAGTTCTTCATGCTCGAGGCGCCCGGGCAGCTGCTCCCGCGACCGATGAGCCTCTGCCTCGCTCCTCCGGGGGAGCTGGCGTTTCTCCTGGAGCCGATCGGACCCGGCACCCGCGCCTTGGCGGCGCTTCGTCCTCGGGAGGCGATCCACGTCCTGGGCCCGCTCGGCAACGGCTTCGACCTCGACGTCCGGCGCCCGCTGCTCGTGGGCGGCGGGATCGGCATCGCGCCGATGCCGTATCTCTCGGAAGTGCTCGGCGGGCCGCCCGCGATTCTCGGTTTTCGCAGCGAGCGCCATGCCGAGGCAGCGCGACTTCTTCCCGGCGCCGAGGTGGTCGTCGAGCCGCGACTCGTGACCGAGCTCCTGCCCGGCGATCCGGGAGACGTCCTTGCGTGCGGCCCCGAGCCGATGCTCGAGGTCGTGCGGCAGCTCGCCCCCGCCGCGCAGCTCGCGTGGGAGGCGCCGATGGCCTGCGGCTACGGCGCCTGTTACGGCTGCGTCGTTCAGGTCGACGGCCACTACGTTCGCCTCTGCGTGGAGGGCCCGGTTCTCTGAGCTCGTGGCGAAAAAAGCAAGGGTCTGACCCTGGACGTGTCCGCACGGGACAGTGGAAGGTGTGCCAAATGTGCGCCGAGTTGTCCACAGGGCGATGAGCGTTCCGCTCCTGAACGCGAGCGGTTGCCTCGACGCGCTCACGGCGCCGGAGGTCGCGACCATGCTCGATGCGTTCGTCACGAAGACCGTCACGCCGCTCCCGCGGGAGGGCAACCCGCCGCCCCGGATCGCGGAGGTCGACGGGTGGATGCTGAACTCGATCGGGCTCCAGAACCCCGGCCTCGAGGTGTTCGCGACGAGCGTCCTGCCCCGCCTTCGAGTCGTGGGAGTGCCGCTCTGGGTGTCCGTGGGCGGGTTCTCGGCGTCCGATTACAGGACCTGTTGCGAACGTCTGGACGAGCTCGATGGTGTCGACGTCATCGAGCTGAATCTGTCCTGCCCCAACGTCGAGGAGGCGGCGGAGACGGTCGTCGAGCTCATGCGGGCATCCCGAGGCGCCACGAGCAAGCAGCTCTACGCGAAACTCTCTCCCGCGACCCCCGACATCGCCGAGCTGGCGCGCTCGATCGCGCACGTGGGGGCGGACGGGCTCTCGCTCGTGAACACGCTCCGGGGCCTCGCGCTCGACCGCGAAACCCTTCGACCGCGGCTTGCGCTCGGGCCGGGAGGAGCGTCCGGGCCTGCGCTTCGACCGATCGCGCTCGCCTGCGTGCATGCCTGCGCGACGGCAGTCGAGCTTCCCATCGTGGGCATCGGAGGAATCACGTTGGGACGGGACGTGCTCGAGTTCGTAGCGGCCGGAGCGAGCGCTGTGGCGCTCGGCACCGTGCTCTTCCGCGACCCCTTCGCACCCGTCCGGATTCGGGTCGAGCTTGAGGAAGAGGGGCGCGCGCGAGGGTACGGCTCAGCGGGAGAGATCGGCCGACCGGTGCCCGGATCGGCCCCCACGTCACGATCGTACGCAGGTTAGAGAACATAAAAAGTCCTGCAAATGTGGGTAAACATTGCAGCTTGACCGGCGCTCCGAGCTTGGTAGACTCGTCCGGCTCATGGTCACGTCGAAGACGCACGCGCAGGCGCCTGCCCGCTCTCTGGATCAACGGATGGAGGCGCTCCAGCGAGCGAATGACGTCCGAGTCCGCCGCGCGCAGCTCAAGCGGGACCTGAAGGCTGGGCAAGCGCAGATCGACTCGATTCTCCTCGATCCGCCCGAGTTCGTCTCCACGGCGAAGGTCTTCGACATGCTCATGGCGGTCCCGAAGTTCGGCCGCGTGAAAGCGGCGCGACTCTTGAATCACTGTCGCATCAGCCAGTCCAAGACTGTCGGCGGTCTCTCGGAGCGCCAGCGAACCGAGCTCGTCGACCTCTTCAACCACCGGTCGTGACTGTGCGCAAGACCGGAAACCGCTGGCGCGGTTTCCGGTCGCGCGGGAAGACCCCTTCATGGGGTGCCCAAAGACCCAATGCTCCGGGGTGTGAAGCAGACAGCGTTCAAGCCGCGGGGTTTGAGTAAGTGCCGTCAGCCCGGCCCATTTTTGTCATAACCGGGCCGTCGGGCGCAGGCAAGGGCACGCTGATCAAAGGCCTCCTCGACCGCGTCGGCGGCATCGAGGTGGCTGTATCGGCGACGACCAGGCCGCAACGCCCAGGAGAGCTCGACGGACGCGAGTACCGGTTCCTTTCGGACGAGGAGTTCACGCGCGGAGTGGAGGCGGGCGAGTTCCTGGAGTGGGTGCGATACGTGTCGGGACGCCGGTACGGGACGCTTCGTTCTGAGATGGAGCGAATCGCCGATGACGGAAAGACCTGCGTGCTCGAGCTCGAGCTGGAGGGCGCTCTCAGGGTGCAGGATCAGGTTCCGGGAAGCGTGACGATCTTCATCGCCGCGGACGTCCCTGAGCTCGAGCGACGTCTGCGCGAGCGGGCGACAGAGAGCACGGGCGAGATCGGCGGGCGAATCGCCCTCGCACGCAACCAGCTCGAGCAGGCGCATCTCTTCCGGTACATGGTGCGAAACGACGACGTCGAGCGCGCGACGTCGGCCGTCGGAGCCATCGTGGGGTGCGAGCTGGCATTCGCAGGTACCATGAGCCGCCCATGATCCACCCCCGACTCGATTCCCTGCTCGTCAGGACCAATGACTCCCGGTACGCGCTCGTCATCGTCGCGGCAAAGCGCGCTCGACAGATCAACAACTACCACCACCAGCTCGGCGAGGGCATCGGCTTCGACGAGGCGCCGCCGCCACTGATCGAATCCCGCTCCAAGAACTACCTGACGATGGCGATGGAAGAGATCGCGGGCGGGAAGATCACGTACCAGACTCCCTCCGCCTAGCTCCCCACCGGAGAGCGCATTGGCACGCATCCTGCTCGGCGTCACCGGGGGGATCGCGGCCTACAAGGCCTGCACGCTGACGCGACTGCTCGTTCGCTCCGGCCACGATGTGCTTCCGCTCGTCACCGAGGCGGCGGAGCGATTCGTCCGGGCTGAGACCTTCTTCGCGCTCGCTCGCAAGACACGAAGCGACGATCCCTATCCGCATCTCGAGCGAGCCGACCTGCTCGTCGTCGCTCCGCTGACGGCGAACACGCTCGCCCGGCTCGCGCACGGCCTCGCGGATGACCTCCTGACCGAGGCAGCGCTCGCGCACGCGGGTCCCGTGCTTGTGGCGCCGGCGATGAACGTTCGTATGTGGGAGCACGCTGCGACGCAGGAGAATGCCGCTCTCCTGCGCAACCGAGGCGTGGAGATCATCGGGCCGGCAGAGGGCGAGCTTGGCGAGGGTGAGATCGGCACGGGGAGGATGATCGAGCCCGAGGAGATCGCCGCCAGGATCGCCGAGCTGCTCGGCGAGCCGCCGCCGCCGGGCTCGCTCGAGGGTCGAAGCGTCGTCATCTCGGCCGGAGGCACCCGCGAGCCGCTCGACATGGTTCGCTTCCTCGGGAACCGCTCGTCGGGTCGCATGGGCGTCGCGCTCGCCGAGGAGGCGCGCTCGCGCGGCGCCGAGGTCACGCTTCTCGCCGCGAATATCGCGGTGTCGCCGCCCGCGGGAGTGAAAGTGGTCGAGACGCCGACCGCCGCGGATCTCGAGCGGGAAGCCCTGGCCCGCGCGGATGCTGACGTCATCGTCATGGCCGCGGCGATCGCCGACTACCGATCGTCCTCGGCGCTCGGCGACAAACGTCCGAAGGACGGCGCGTCATGGACAGTCGCGCTCCAGCCGACGCCGGACGTGCTCGCTGCTCTCGGCGCGGCGCGCTCGCCCGGTCAGATTCTCGTGGGATTCGCCGCTGACGGCGCGGCCGACGGGCTCGAGCGAGCGCGGGCGAAACGCCTGGCGAAGAACGCCGATCTCTTCGTCTTCAACGATGTCAGCCGGAGCGACATCGGCTTCGACGCTCTCGAGAACGAGGTCGTCGTCCTCTCCGAGGCCGGGGACAACCACGTGCGGAAAGCGCCTAAGCGCGAGGTCGCCGCGGCAGTGCTGGACGAGGTGGAGCGGCTACTCTCGAAACGATGAACGACCCGGCTCCGGTGCGCGAGGCGGTGTCGTCCGCTGTCGCGGCGGACGTGGTCCGGCGCGTCGTCGCGAACCTCGAGCTGGCGGTGCGCGCCCCACGCGAGACGCTCGAGCTGTGCGTTCTCGGTCTTCTGGCCGAAGGCCATCTGCTGATCGAGGACTTTCCCGGAGTCGGGAAGACCGTGCTGGCGAAGTCTCTCGCGCGCTCGCTCGACCTCGACTTCTCGCGGCTTCAGTTCACGCCGGATCTGCTCCCGACAGACGTCACCGGGGTGAACGTCTTCAATCAGAGGACGAATGAGTTCGAGTTCCGGCCGGGGCCGGTGTTCACGAACGTGTTGCTCGTGGACGAGATCAACCGCGCTTCGCCGAAGACGCAGTCGTCGCTCCTCGAGGCCATGCAGGAGTGTCAGGTGACGATCGACGGCGAGACGTATCCGCTCGAGCTTCCGTTCCTCGTTGTCGCGACGCAGAACCCGATCGAGTACGAGGGGACGTATCCGTTGCCCGAGGCTCAGCTCGACCGTTTCACGGCGATGCTCTCGCTCGGGTACCCGCCGCTCGCCGAAGAGGCGCGGATGCTCGCCGAGCAGACGACCGATCCTCCGCTCGACCATCTCCGGCCGGTCGTGCGCAGGACCGACGTTCGCATGGCGATCGAGGCGGCGCGCGCCGTATACGTCGAAGAAAGCGTCAACCGCTACGTGGTGGGGCTGCTGGCCCACACTCGAGCCAACTCCAAGCTGGGGCTGGGAGCGAGCCCGCGAGCCGGGATCGCTCTGCTTCGCATGGCGAAGGCACGGGCAGTCGCGGCCAGACGCGACTACGTCCTGCCGGAGGACGTCCAGGAGGTCGCTGTCGTCGTGCTCTCGCACCGCGTCATCGTCGCGCCCGAGGCACGGGCTGCAGGCATCCTCGGACGGGAAGCCGTGCGGGAGGCGCTCGCCGAGACCCGGGCGCCGGCATGAACGCGCGCCTGCGGCTTGCGTACGCGGGGGAAACCATGTTT
>JBPCMD010000031.1:0-30137 GCA_051002595.1 Gaiellaceae bacterium | reverse complement strand
AGCTCAAGGACAAGGCCGACGACGCATGGGAAGGCGCGAAGGACAAGGGCGAGGATCTCGTCGATCGGATCGACGGGGACGACGACAAGGACGACGTCGCCGACACCACGACTCGCTAGATCTCAGTAGCAATGCGTAGGGGACGGTTGCCCGTCCCCTACGCCGTTTCCTCCGCCGACCGGTGTAGCTCAGACGGTCGGCATCTCTGACGTCGACTCCTCCGAATGAGCAGCGGCCTCGTCGGTCCACTCGGACTCCGTCAGCCGGAAGAAGTCGTCCCAGTGCTCGGCGATCTCGTCCGCCGACGACTTGTCCTCGGCGAGGTTCTGCCGGGCGAGCTCGGCGGTCTCCGAATCGCCCGCGCTGACCGCGAGCCGCTGCAGAAGCTCGTACGCGACGACCTGCGTCTGTGCGAGCAGGTAGGCGTCGCGCCCGACCTTGCCCGGAGCGTCTGTCCGGAGAACGTCGCTGACGCCCTTCATGAGCGCGAGCGCCAACCCCTCGATCCGCTTGCGGACGGGCGTGCCGCGATCGAGCTGCTCGAGCCTCCGCTTCAACCGCTCGACATGCTCCCGGCTTCGCTGCCGTTGGCCCTGCAAGAGCTCCTTGAGCTTGGGGTCGTCGATCGTGCGGATCATCGAGCCGAGGTTGTCGACGACGCCTTCCTCGAGCGCGTGCGCGTCTTCGACGTAGTCGGCGAGCTTGTCGTGGATCTTGTCCTGGGTGTCCTGGTTCACGAGAACCTCCTTCGGTACGGGTATCAGGTCACGAGTACCCGTATGGGCAAGCCGGAAACCCGGAACCGCACTCGGCACAAACGCGGGGATGACGCGCAGCTCGCGCATTGAGATGATCCCCGCGATGAAAGGACGCGGCGCGTCGTCTGCGGTGGCTGCGGTGCGTGAGGTTCTCGCGAACCGGGCGATTCGCCGGATCGAGCTGGCTTGGACGGCCGGCACTGCCGCGGACTGGGCCTTTCTCGTGGTGCCCGAGGTCCAGGTCGCTTCCTCGTCGCTTGACCGCGAAAAGTCACTCTACCGGGAGACCATTCGTTGTCTGAGTAGCTAACAGAGGCCAGCTCGTACTGCTCGAAACCTGGCTGTGGGAGCGGGTTCAGAGCGCGGCAGCTACGCGATCACGAGCCCGGATGCACTCACTGCTGGACGCGGCTGCCTACTACAGCATCACGCGCCACAAAGTCGGCCGAGACTTGGCGGAATCGTGAGATTGAGCCACTCCGGGTGCTGGGATGAGGGTGCGTGTCGCGCTCCACACGAGTGTGTCCGCTCGCACTGGCAATCCCGCTGTAGCAGCGGGTTTTCGAGCACGCGCTTCACACTCGTTGGCTGCGACCCGGCGAAGACGGCCAGCGCGCACACTACCTCGCCTGTGTGCTCGACACTCACGTTGCGTGACTAACCCATGATGAATACGTGTCTGCACCTATCCTTCTCTCGATAGCTGGCCGGACGCGCAGCTCCCGCCCGAGACGCCGCTCCCCTCCTGTCCTGAGCGCTCGGTCGGGCTCAGCTTGCCCCTCCCGATCAGCGCCCGCCCGGCGCGTTGAAGCGGCGCGACCACGTCGGCGCAGATATGCGTCGAAGCTATTGAGAAGCATCTGACCTTCGGCCTGATCTCGTTCTAAAATGGCCACAGTCGCGCCATTATAACTATCGCCGCTAAGACCTCCGGCAACGGCCCTAGGCTTGCGCCGAATGGGGACGCCTCCACGCCTCGCCGGTCTAGCCGAAGTGGCGGACGTTCTCGGCGTCGCAAAGCGGTCGGCTAGTCGATACACACGGCGGGACGACTTCCCTGAGCCCATTGCACGCCTCGCGACCGGCCCTGTCTGGGACGCGGACGCCGTTGAGGCATGGGGCATCGAGCACCGTCCGTTTCGGCGTGGTCGTCCAGCAAGGCGATCGAACTGACGACTTCTTCAGACGACAACCTCCGATCCAGATAAGAAAACCGAGCTATCTCGGATAAGAAGTGCGCTCAGGGCGTGCGGCTCCACCGCACAGGCTGCGAGCGTGTCGCAGAAATGCCACGATTTGCAGGCAGTTTCATGCGCCCGGCAGGATTCGAACCTGCGACCCGCGGATTAGAAGTCCGCCGCTCTGTCCACTGAGCTACGGGCGCCTCCGAGCAGGGTAGTCGGCGCGCAGGCCGTGTGGGAGTAGGGGCCTGGGCTTGCCCCGGCCTATCGCGCGGTGACGATGAGCGGTGCGCAGGCGACTCCGGTGGCTTCGCGCACGGGGTTTCCCTTGGCGTCGCGAGGCGCGACCGTGAGCGTCCGCGCGGTGACAGTCACCTGCGCGTAGCTGTAGACGTCGATCGCGGCGCAGCGCATCCCGAGCCCGCTCGGAGGAGGCGGCTTGAAGAAGAGCGACGCGATCGCGGTGCCGCCTCCCGGCTGGCCGAGGACGCGGTCGATCTCCCTCCCAAACGTGTTCGTCGCGACCGGGCCAGTGACGACCTCCCACATGCCGGTGCCCTCGGGTACGGCGCCGAGCGTGCGGAACCTCACCTCGTTGATCAGGTTCGCGTGCGTGTCGGTCGTGAGGAACACGACGTTCTTCACGTTAGCCTGCAGGAAGCGGAGGAGGCGCTCGCGCTCGGCCGCGTAGCCCTCCCAGCGGTCGTAAGGAAGCGCGTAGTACTGCTGGATCGGAACCTCGTTCACGATCACCTTCCAGGTCGCGGTCGAGGCCCTGATCGCGCTGGTGAACGCCGCGTACTGGCGGGCGCCGAGCATGGTTCGTGCGGGGTCGTTGATCGCGGCGAGACACGCCGGCGGCACGGGGGTCTTGAGGCCAGGCGCCAGGCTCGCGAAGGCGTCGCGCACCGGCTGTGGTGCTGTGGGGGCGAGGTCGCTGCCGCAAACGCTCGCGACCTTCGCGCTGCGGAAAGAGCGTTCGTCGAGGAAGAAAAGCTCTAGGTGCTTTCCCCAACGCACGCTGCGATAGAGGCCGAGCGTCGAGCTATAGGTGGCGGGCGCGTAGTCGCGGAACGCCTTGACCCCTGCGGTATAGATCGCCGACCCGTGCTCGGCGCGCGTGAAGTCATTGACGAACTCGTGATCATCCCAGTGGCTGTAGAGGCCAGTGGACGCGCGGAGAGTCAAAAGCGCGGGAAGCGCGAGGCCCAGCTTGTACTTCGCCCACTTCTCCTCTGTCGTACGGGCGGCCGGAGCCCCGCCGACCCCGCTGTCTGAGTAGATCGTGTCGCCGAGATTGATGTTGAAGTCGTTTCGCTCGCGGGCCATGCGCGCATAGACCTGGAAGCGGTTGAACGCGAGGGCGCCGCTCTGCGTCGGGGTCGCGTCGGCGTCTCCGGAGATCGCGAAGCCCACGTTTGCGGCCGCGCTCGCGCGCGGCGCGGTCTCGAACGCCCCCGTCGCGCTGACCGCGGAAGCCTGACGGAAGCGATACGTGTAGCGCGTTCCCGGGAGCAAGCCTTTCATCCGGATCTGCACCGTGAGGTCGCTTGCTCTGGAGGGTCGTGCGGTTCGGGTCGCTACGACTCGCGAGCCGAGGCTGAGCTCGAGTTGAACGCGTCCCGTGGAAGATGCCTTCGTCCAGAGCGTCGCCGAGGTCAACGTCACCTCGCCCGCCGCGATGCCGTAGCGAAATGCAGGTGTCGCGGCGTTCGCGCTGACGACGGCAACGGCGAGGACAGCGAGCGCGGCAACGATTGCGGCTCGGCGCATCGCGCGAGTCTAGGCAGTCTCGCCGTGATCGAGGTCCTCGCGACGTTCCTCTTCGGTGAGGAAGCGGAGAAAGAGGATGGCGAAAACCGCGAAGAAGACCGACGCCTGCTCGAGCGCCATCAGGATCCCGGCGAGCTGCTGATCCTCGAGCGCGGTCAGTCCCCATAACCGTTGGGGCGCATCGACGTAGAAGTCGTAGACCGCGTCGGGGACGAGGGCGAGGACGAGCCCGATCGGGCTCCCGAGGATGAACGCGGCGAAGACGACACCGGCTCGAAGCCCCGCGCCGAGCCGATGGGGCTCGTCCTGGACGACGCTCCACCACATCGCGACCCCGGTGACGAAGTAGAGCGCGTGCTCGAGGTGGAGAAGCGTGTGCGGGTTCTCGAGCGCGGTGTCGTAGAGCCACGGCAGGTGCCAGAGCATGTAGTTGGCGAGCCAGAGGGGGAGCGCGACCCCGGGGTGGGTGAGCGCGCGGACGGCGCTGGGGCGGGCGAGGGTCGCGGCAAGGGCCGGCGGGAGGCCGAGAACGACAAGCAAGGGCGCCCACTCGGCGAGGACGACGTTCTGGAGGAGGTGGATCACGAGCAGATAGTTCATCGCGATCGTCTCGAGCGGGGTGATGGTGACGACGAGGAGGAGCGCCATCGCGATGGCGAAGCAGGCGATCCGCCAACCGGCCGCGGGGAAGCGGCGGAGGGCGAGGAGGTAGCCGGCGGTCATGAGGGGGACGAGGAGGAGGGCCTCTGGATTCCACGACCACCTGTACGGGTCCACGGCGCTACGCTAGTCGTACGCGGGCGTAGCTCAGTTGGTAGAGCGCTACCCTTCCAAGGTAGATGTCACCGGTTCGAGCCCGGTCGCCCGCTTCTCGTCCGATCACGCGGCTAGACTGTTGCCGGATATGAGAACGGCGGCAAAGATTCGAGCATGCGAGCTCCGAGCCATCGAAGGCCGGTCCATCAAGGAGATCGCCAGGATCGTAGGGGCGTCGCAGAGCTCGGTCAGCGTGTGGGTGCGAGACGTTGCGATCGAGGAGAAGCAGCGGCAGGCACTGCGCGAACACGCTCGCGTCGCACGCATCCGAGCGGGCAGCGCTCACTTCCGTGCCCGCCGCAAGGCATTTCAGGACGAGGGTCGATTGTTGGCACGGCGCGGCGATCCGATGCATGCAGCTGGGTGCATGCTCTATTGGGCGGAAGGCTCCAAAGGCCGAAATGCAGTTCGGCTCGTCAATTCGGATCCGGCGATGGTGGCGCTCTTCGGCGAGTTTCTCCGCGCGTACTACGACGTCCCGGGGGATGCGTTCCGCATTGACTGCAACCTGTTCGCCGATCATCTGGAGCGCCAGCGTGAGATCGAGCGATTCTGGCTCGACACGTTGAGCTTGCCATCGAGCTGTCTCAGGAAGTCGACGGTCAACGTGTATTCCAAGCACAGCAAGAAGAAACGCCAGAATCGGTTGCCGTACGGAACGGTTTGTGTCTGCGTCCACTCAACGCGGGTGATCCAGAGCATCTACGGCTCGATCCAGGAGTACGCGGGCTTCGAGCGGCCGGAGTGGCTCGGATGAAGGGTTGCCGGCGAGCTCGAGATCGGAAGAGACCTATGCTGGGGCGAATCGCTGTCCAAACCGCCACGGAGGTGTGACATGGATCAGCCGCTCAGCGTGCGCCTCGGCGCGGAGGCGCTCGGAACGTTCCTCTTCTTCTTCCTCGGCTTCAGTGGTGTCGCAGTCGTCGTCGACATCGGCGCGGACGTGATCACGCCGCTCGGCGTTGCCGCGGGCTTCGGGTTCGGCCTCGTGCTGGCGATCACGGCCTTCGGGCACCTCTCGGGCGGTCACTTCAACCCGGCCGTCACCCTTGGGGCGGCCGTCGCCGGACGATTCCCTACTCGCGACGTCGTCCCGTACTGGATCGCCCAGCTGGTCGGCGGGTTCGGAGCCGTGCTCGTGATGGCGATCGTCTACTCGTCGGATGTGACCGACTCGCTGCACACGTTGCCCGGAAGCGGGATCGACAGCTGGGCGGCGCTGGTGCTCGAGATAATCACCACTGCGCTCTTCGTCATGGTCATCCTCACCGTCGCCACCGATGAGCGGGCGGCCTGGAACGGCGTCATGGCGCCATTCTTGATCGGGTTGTTCATCTTCACGGCAGCCACCGTGGTCGGCCCAGCATCGGGCGGATCGTTCAACCCCGCCCGCTCGCTCGATCCCGTTCTCTACAACCAGGAGTGGAGCGACGTCTGGATCTACATCGTCGGCCCGCTCGCGGGCGGAGTTCTGGGCGCCGCGATCTGGGCGTTCATCTGCCTGCGGGGGGGGACCGACTCCGGGTCCGCGGTTCGAGACTGCACGAGCTGACGAGCCGCTAACCGCGACGCGCGAGGACGAGCGACGGCCCTAGTGGTTTCTAGTTTCCGCTCGCCGAGAAGTGCTGGTAGTCCCTGATCGACGTCCAGCGGCCGCCCCACCCCCAACCGATCGCGTCGAACGCGCGCACGAGGGCCCCGCCCTCGTGCGCCATCCCGGGCCGACGGCGCCCGCGGTCGATGTAAGGAGCGCTGGCGCGATGTGACGTTCGTCCACCCGAGACGTAGGGATTCTCGATCGGGTTGATGTCGAGCGCGCGCCCGTACGCATGCTCTGACCAGCGCCGCGTCCCTTCGACGAAACGACAGTTGAAAGCCGACGTGTTGTCCGCCTCGATCGAGCGGAAGTCGCTGGCGCCGTACGCGTCGACGGGCACGATCTTCCGAATCGGGAATCGCTCCGCGTAGAGCTCACGAAACGCGCCGAGAACGGGTCGGGCGACGTCCTCGTGCACGATCAGGCGACCCGCGCGTGCCTTTCGGTCGAATCCCCAATGCGAGACCGACAGCACGCGGAGATCCCGCAGCGAAACCGGGCAGCCGGACCGCCAGGAGGCACCCGTCATCCGCTCTGCCTGAGTTGCATCGATGCGCGCAATCGTCCCTCGGAACGCACTACGGTCGCCTTGTAACAGACTGTTACTTTGCTCGCTCCCGGCCAGCGAGTGCTCGCCGAGTGCGAGAGCCATGGCGGCAGTCGCGAAAGCGACAATGGCCACGGGGATGAGACCGCGTCTCACAAGTCGGGGCGGCGGGATCTGAACCCGCGACCTCTGCGTCCCAAACGCAGCGCTCTACCAGGCTGAGCTACACCCCGATGCCCACAGTCTAGGGCGCGGAGATGTTGGATCGGGATAGACACGGCTGCCAGACACGGCGCCCCGAGCGCTCCGATCACCTTCGGCGCCCCGCTTGCCACGCTGACGAGGGTAAGCGCGGCGCCTGCTTGTGGAACCGTCCAGCCGCGCGCCGGCTCCCGATCGAGCATCTAGCCTGCCGGCCCATGCTCGAAGCACCGCTTCCCTTTCCCGGCGCAACCCAGTACGACCGGCGCGCGGGCCTCGGATACTCGATGGCGCTCGTCGGAGCGGTGCTCTTCGCGGTCAACGGGCCCGTCTCGAAGATCGCTCTCACCGGGACCGAGCTGACGGCGGTCGACTACACGCAGCTTCGAACGACCGGAGCGTTTTTCGGTCTCGCCCTCGGACTCGTCGTCCTCGCACGGGACAAGCTCCGGATCTCCATGCGCGATTTGCCGTTCTTGGCCTTCTACGGCATCTTCAGCTTCGCCCTCGTCCAGTGGCTGTACTTCGTCGCCATCGAGCGACTTCCGATCGGCATCGCTCTCCTCATTCAGTTCTCGGGCGTGGTGCTCGTCGCTCTCTGGGCGCGGCTCGTGTGGCACGCCGAGGTGCGGCCGAGGGTATGGGCCGCGCTCGCGCTCACGCTCGTCGGGCTGGCGCTCGTCTCCGAGTTCTGGCTCGGCTGGACGCTCGACACTCTCGGCGTGGTCGCCTGCGTCGGGGCGGCGATCTCGCTCGCCACCTATCTGCTCGCGGGCGAGCGCGCGGTCGAGAGCCGCGAGCCGCTCGGCGTCCTCTGCTTTGCGCTCTTCTTCGCGTCGCTCCTCTGGACCGTGGTGAACCCGTGGTGGATGTTTCCGATCGGCGATCTCGCCGAGCAGACTTCCTTGCAGGGCAACCTCGAGCACCTTTCGGCGCCCGTCTGGTCGTTCGCGCTCTGGACGATCGTGCTCGGCACGATCGCGCCTTTCGGGCTCTCGATTGCGGCGCTTCGGCATCTCGAGGCGACCCGCGTCGGGATCACCATGACCTTGGAGCCGGTCGTCGCGACGCTCGTCGCCTGGGCCTGGCTCGACGAGACGCTCGCGACGCCGCAGCTCATCGGCGGCGGTGTCGTGCTTACGGGCATCCTCCTCGCCCAAACAGCGCGCTGAGGATCCAAGTAACAGACTGTTACAAGGTCGGCCCCGGTACCCTGGAACGGATGGTGAAGCGTGTTCTCCTTGCGTCGCCGCGCGGTTACTGCGCAGGGGTCGAGCGCGCGGTCGAGACGGTCGAGCAGGCGCTCGAGCACTACGGCGCTCCTGTCTACGTCCGCAAGCAGATCGTCCACAACATCCACGTCGTGCGCGATCTCGAGGCGCGCGGAGCGATCTTCGTCGAGGAGGAGACCGAGGCGCCCGAGGGCGCGACGGTCGTCTTCTCCGCGCATGGCGTCGCGCCGACCGTGCACGAGAACTCGTCGCGGCTGGAGCACAACGTGATCGATGCGACTTGCCCGCTTGTGACAAAGGTGCACGTGCAAGCCCGCCGTTACGCGGCCGAGGGATACACCATCGTCCTGATCGGCCACGCCGGGCACGAGGAGGTCGTCGGCACCACGGGGGAAGCGCCCGACGCCACCGTGCTCGTGCAGACCGTGGCCGAGGCGGAGGCTCTCGACCTCCCTCCCGGCGCGAAGCCCGCATACGTCACGCAGACGACGCTTTCGGTCGACGAGACAGGCGAGATCATCAAGGTCCTGCGGCGACGCTTCCCGGATATTCGCGCGCCGCACAAGGAGGACATCTGCTACGCGACCTCCAACCGCCAGTGGGCGGTCAAGGAGATGCTGGCCGAGATCGACCTCCTGCTCGTGATCGGCTCCGCGAACTCCTCGAACTCGAACCGCCTCGTCGAGACCGCGCGCGCCTCGGGGACTCCGGCGCACCTGATCGACGACGAGAGCGAGATCGACTCGGCGTGGCTCGACGACGTCGAGACGGTCGGGATCACCTCTGGGGCGTCGGCGCCGGAGAAGCTCGTGAACCGGGTGTGTGACTGGTTCAGAGCGCAGGGAGTCGAAGACATCCAGCCCTACAGGCTCGTCGACGAGGACGTGACCTTCCGTCTTCCGGTCGAGCTGCGGCGCGAGCTCGAGCTCGCCGCCCAAGGCTGATGCTTCGCGCGTTGCTTCTCATCGGCGCGCTGATCCTGGTTGCCGGGGGCGGCGCTGCAGGCTGGTTCGTCGCACGAGAGACCGAAGAGACGGTCACCGTCACCGAGACGACGACCACGACTGCGACCACCACGACGACGTCGGAGCCTGCTGTGGCCGGTCTCCCGGCTGCGGTCGAAGAGACCCGTGCCGAGCTGCTAGCGGCTGCCGAGACGGGCGACTACGAGGAGCTGCGGCCGCTCGTTCCTGCGACGGGATTCGAGTACACGTTCGGGAGCCCGGTCGAGGGCGGTCCGATCGCGTTCTGGCAGGAGCTCGAGCGCACATCGGTCGAGCGCCCATTGGCGGACCTGGCCGAGGTGCTACAGCTGCCATACACGCTCTCGCGCGGCATTTATGTCTGGCCGTTCGCGTACGACATCGCCGAACCCGACGAGATCACCGCTCACGAGCGCGAGCTGCTGCAACCGCTCGGGCCGCTGGACACGCTCTTCGTCCCTGGCACCGGGTATCTGGGCTGGCGGGCAGGAATCGCGCCCGATGGAAGCTGGGCGTTCTATCTCGCGGGCGACTGACCTAGCGGCGAACGATCGATCGCAGGTCGTCCATGAGGCTCCGCCTTCTCGCGGGTGCGGCCACGAACTCTGCGAGCCTTGCCGCCTCGTCGTCGTCGAGAGAGACCGCGGCGCGGACCGTGCCGGTCTCGTCCCAGACGCTGAAGCGAACGAGCTTCTCGGGTAGGTAGCGGGAGACCCGAAGGGCTCGCACAGAGTCAGTGTCGACGCCGCGCAAGAACTCGACCAGCTTGCGCCGCTGAGGGGACGCGCACCACGGGCAGAAGCGGAACTCGTCGTTCGTCTCGCTCCCGCACGCGCGACAGTGCGCCATGGTCGGAGAATACGCCCGAACAGATGCCCTGGGGGGGAACACGAGGGCGAGGCGAGCCTCCCCCTACGTTTTAGCGATCGCGAGCTCGGGGCCACAACCGACGGAGACGGCGAGTGTTTCGCGCGCGATCCAGTCTTGGTGCTCGAGGAGGTCGCGACCGGACTCCGGGAGCGTGAGCTCGATGCGATCTGTGAGCTCCAGTCCCGCCTCCTTCCGCATCGAGTTGATCCGGTGGATGAGGTCGTAGACACGGCCCTCGCGCACGAGCTCCTCGTCCAGCCTCGAGTCGAGCGCGACCGTGACGCCGTCCGAGGCCGCGACCGACCACCCCTCCATGCCGCGCCGCTCGACGAGCACTTCGTCCGCGCTCAAGTCGTGACCAGCCGCCTGAAACCCGCCGTCGGCCAGCTCCACGAAGTCGCCCGCCTCGAGCGCCGTCCGCACCGTGACGAGCTCGGCGCCAAGCTTCGGCCCGAGCAGGCGCAGGTTCGGCTTGACGCGGAGCTCGCTCGCCTCGACCGCGCCGAACACGACCTCCTTGACGCGGAGCTCCTCGCGAAGCTCACCCGCATGGCTCTCGGCAAGCCGCGCTCCTTCTACCACCAGAACGCGCAGCGGCTGACGCAGGCCGATGCCGGCGCCCGAGCGAGCCTGTCGCCCGAGCTCGACCACGCGGCGGAGCTCGGCGACCTCGGCGAGGAGCGCCGCGTTCGGCTCAGGAACCTCCGGCCAGCCGGCGAGGAAGACCGATTCGGGCGCAGCCTCACAGGGAGCGGTCAGCGAGCGCCAAAGGTGGTCGCTGAGGAACGGCATCACCGGCGAGACGACCCTGACTCCCTGGACGAGCGCGTACCAGAGCGTCCTGAAAGCCAGCTCGTCTCCGTCCCAGAAGCGGCGTCTGGAGCGCCGGATGTACCAGTTGGACAGGTCCTCCACGAACGCGTCGAACGCACGGACGACGTCGGGGCTTCGCCAACTCTCGTAGGCAGCCGTGGCCTCCTGCGCGAGCGCGTCAGTGCGAGCGACGAGCCAGCGATCGAGCGGGTCGAGCTCGCTCGCGGGCGGCCCGGTGGCGAGATCGTCGAGATCTGGCTTCCAACCTCCGATGTTCGCGTAGTCGACGAGGAACCTGGCGGAGTTCCAAAGCGTCAACAGACGCCGTTTGATCTCGTGCGCCGGGCCAAATCCGAAAAGGAGGCTCTGATTCGGAGGCTGAGCGGCGCACTGCCAGCGAATGACGTCCGCGCCCATGCGCGTGAAGGCATCCTCCGCCCCGATCATGTTCCCCCAGGAGCCGTGCATCTCACGGCCTTGCTCGTCGAGCATCTTCTCGTAGCCGAGCACCTTCTGAAACGGCGCCCTCCCCACCAGCGCGACGGACATGAAGAGCTGCGAGTAGAACCAGAGCCGGATCTGCTCACGCATCTCCGAGACCCAGTCGGCCGGGAACCACTGCTCCCAGTAGGCGTGGTCGGGAAGATCGGCGCCCGAGATCTCCTTGGAGGCGCCGGTGGCGTAGCCGTTCTCGACCCAGGTCGGATTTTCCCAGCCGAGCGTCGAGAAGGGGACGATTCCGGCGTCGAGCCAGACGTCGCCGACCTCGGGGATTCTGCGCACCTCCTCCCCGCAGGCCTCGCAGGTGATGACGACCTCGTCGATCCACGGGCGGTGGAGCTCTTCGAGCTGCTCCAGGCCGGAGACCGCGCGCTCAGTGAGCTCGCGCTTCGACCCGATGACGTTGAGGCGCCCGCACTCGCACGGATAGAAAGGCAACGGCAGCCCGAAGTAGCGCCGGCGCGAGATGTTCCAGTCGCCCATGTTGCGAAGCCAGTCGTCCATGCGCTTGCCCATGTAGGCAGGCGTCCACTCGACGGTCTCGTTCGCTTCGAGGAGCTTGGGACGAAGCTCGGCAACGGCGATCAGCCAGTCGTCGGTGACGCGCCAGATCAGCGGGGTGTCGCAGCGCCAGCAGTGCGGATACCGGTGCGAGTAGACGCCCGCCTCGAGCAGAAATCCGGTCTCGGCAAGCCGGCCGACGATCTGATCCGCCGCCTCGGTCGTCGAGAGGCCATGGAGCCAGCCATACGAGTCGTAGAACCGACCCGACTCGTCCACCGGCACCAAGACGGGAAGGCCGTGAACGCGTCCGAGCTCGAAATCCTCCTGGCCGGCGCCGGGCGCGATGTGGACGATGCCGGTGCCTTCCTCGAGCGAGACCTCATCCCAAGGGATGACACGGTGCTCCACGTCGGCCGCGGGAGCGAGATCGTCGAAGGGACCGCGATAGCCGAGCCCGACGAGATCGGCTCCTGGAACCCGCTGCGCGAAGCGATCGTTCGGGTAGCGCGCGACCGCGACCCACTCCCCGTTCTCGCGCAGCCCGTACTCGGCGTCCGGCTTCACCGCCGCGGCGACGTTCGCAGGAAGCGTCCAGGGAGTCGTCGTCCAGACGACGAGGGATTCACCGGCTCGATCGCGGAGCGGAAGTCGCACGAAGAGAGAGGGATCCAATTTGTCCTGGTACACGCCGCCTTGCGAGAGCTCGTGCTGGGAGATCGAGGTGCCGCAGCGGAGGCACCATTCCGTCGAGCGATGGCCGAGATACAGCAGCTCTCGCTCGTGCATCAGCTTCAGGAAGCGCCAGATGTACTCGATATTCGTGTCGGAGAAGGTGTAGTAGTCATTCCCCCAGTCCATCCACTGACCGAGCCGAATACAGCCACGGGTCAGCTCGCCTGCCGACCAGACGACCTTCTCGCGGCACTTCCGCGCGAATTCCGCAAGCCCGTACGCCTCGATGTCCTGCTTGGAATTGAGGCCGAGGTCGCGCTCGACGCCGACCTCGATCCAGAGCCCCTGGCAGTCGAAGCCATTCTGGTAGCGCTGATCGAAGCCGCGTAACGCTTTGTAGCGCTGGAAGACATCCTTGAGCGTGCGCCCCCAAGCCGTATGCACCGCGAGGGTCTTGTTGGCGGTCACCGGCCCGTCGACGAAGCTGAAGCGCGGACCTCCCCGGTTCAGCTCGCGGAGCTTCTCGAACGTCCGCTCGCGCTCCCAGAGATCGAGGATCTCGAGCTCGAGAAGATTATGGTCGGGCTTGTCCGGGAAGGATGAGAAGATGGGCGCCACCGAGTCCAGTGTAAGAGGCGGCCAGCAGGAGAATCAGTGGAAGGGTTTCGGGGCTCTGCGCGTTGGCTATTAAGCATTCCTGACACGACAGAGAAAGGATCGAGAGACTCAATGGCAACAGTAGTGACAGAGGCGACGTTCGAGCAGGAGGTCCTGAAGAGCGAGACCCCAGTGCTCGTCGATTTCTGGGCGGAGTGGTGCGGACCGTGCCACGCGGTCGCTCCCGTGCTCGACAAGATCGTCGAGGAGCGGCAAGACGAGCTCAAGCTCGTGAAGGTGAACATCGACGAGGAGCAAGAGCTCTCGCAGCGCTACGGGGTGATGTCGATCCCGACGATGATCCTGTTCCGAGACGGCGCGCCCGCCGCGTCTGCCGTCGGCGCCCAGCCGAAAGCGGCTCTCGAGCGCACACTCGGCTTGGCTGCGTAGGATCCTCCGCAGGACTTCCGTCCGGAGGCGTATCCTGGTAGGAAGGTATTTGCAGGACGTTCGAGGCTTCCCCCTCCCCTCCCCTAACCGAAGGGTCGGTATTCCGGCCCTTCGGTATTTCTTTTCCTAGAGGTGGGAGGTCAGGAGCCTTGTGACCCACCGGAACGCGCACTTCTCGGATGGAGGTGGCGCGTCGCGCGGAAACCAGCGAATCTCCGCCACGTCGTCGGCCGGGACCGCCTCGCCCGACACGATTCGAGCTTCCCAAACGAGATTGAGGACGCTCGTCGCCTCCGGTCCGTCTCCGTACGTGTCCAGGTAGGCGCCGAGGAACTCTCCCGGCTCGGCCCCCGTCTCCTCGAGGAGTTCGCGCCGGAGGCCGTCGAGCGGATGCTCGCCCTCTTCGAGAAAGCCGCCGAGCACATCCCAGAGACCCGCATCCGGGTCGTGGGCGCGACGCGCGAGGAGCATGCGGCCCGCGTCGTCGACGACGAGTGCCGACACCGCGGGCGCCGAGTGAGCGTAGTGCTCGAACCCGCAGATCGCGCACTGGACGCGACGATCGTTCACCACCAGCTTGGACGCGCAGCGCGGACATTGCCGCCAGCCCGTGTGGGCAGCCATGTCGATACGGTACTTCCGTGTCTCCGCGGCACGTCCCGGCATCGGTCACTGAGCTCGCACGGGTCGGGTTGTTCGGGGCGCTCTCCGGGGAGATTCTCACGAAGCTGGCGGACCGGATGCAGCGCGAGGACATCGAGCCTGGAACCGTGCTCGTCCGGGAAGGGGATCCCGGCGATCGCTTCTACGTGCTGCTGGCGGGGGTCGCTGGTGTCTCGCAGCGGTCGCTCGGCGAGCGGCGCATCCTGCGGGCAGGCGAGTTCTTCGGCGAGGTGGCGCTGGTGATGAACGTTCCGCGGACGGCGACGGTGACCGCGATGACTCCCTGTGTGGTCGCAAGCTGCGACCAGGCGGCGTTCGACGAGCTGCTGCGGCCGTTGTTCGCCGACGATCGCGGTGAGTAGGGGTCTGACTTCAGTCCGACCCCGGTTTGAGGTTTGCTCGACCTCGAAGACCCAAGAACGGGGTCAGGCTTAAGCCTGACCCCTGCCTGTCGTCTCGGCGTTGAGCTCCTCGAGCACGGCGTCGGAGAGCGCCGGCCAGGCTTCCTTCGCCCACTCGTCGAACTCGCGGTCGGTCAACACGGCGCACGCGACCTGCGCTTCGGGGTCGACCCAGATGAAGGTTCCCGACCCGCCGAAATGGCCGAAAGCGCGCGCTGACGTCCTCGTCCCCATCCACGTCGGCGGACTCGTGTTGAGCTGAACGCCGAGGCCCCAGTCGAGCGGGTCGAAGCGTCCGAGGTCCGGGAGCACGCCCGGGAGCGCGGGAAACTGGACAGCCGTCATCTCGTCGAGCGTCTCTTGCGCCACGAGCCTCGGAGCCAGGAGCTCGCCCGCGATCGCCAGCACGTCGTCGAGCGACGCGTACATCCCCGAGCCAGGGTCCCCGTCCGGGTCGAGGCCGATCTCGAGCGGCGCGCAGATCGCGGCGCGGACATACTCCGCAAACGGCATCTCCGCCTGGCTGGCGAGGTGCTCCGCGAGCACCAGGAAACCCTCGTTCGAATAGATCCGCCGGCGGCCCGGCGGCGCAATCGGCTCGCGCCCTTCGAACGGGAGACCTGAGGCATGCGCGAGCAGGTGCCGCACGGTCGACCCGAGCGGACCCGCCGCCTCGTCCAGATCGACGACGCCCTCCTCCGCTGCGATGACGACGGCCAAAGCGCCCACGGGCTTCGACACGGAGGCCAGCCGCACGGGGCGATGCACATCGCCGCGGGTCTCGACCCGGCCGTCGCCGGTCACCACTCCCGCGGCGGCGAACGAGACCGGCCAGCTCTCGATCTGGCGAAGCGCCTGCACGCGGCGCGATACTAGATGCCGCATGGAGCGACGCCTGATCTCGGGACACTCTCCCTACGAGCCCCTCGTCGGCTTCTCGCGCGCCGTCGTCATCGGCAAGCACATCTACGTGGCAGGCACGGCTCCGATTCCGGCGGACGGCTCGGCCCCGCCCGAAGACGCCTATGAGCAGGCGCGCCTGTGCCTGGAGATCATCGGCCAGGCGCTCGAGGAGGCGGGCGCGGCGTTCGAGAACGTCGTTCGCACGCGCGTGTATGTGATCGATCCTGTCCACTTCGAAGGCGTCGGCCGCGCCCACGGCGAGGTCTTCGGCGACATCCGGCCCGCGAACACGACCGTCGTCACTGCGCTCCTCGACCCCGCCTGGAAGGTCGAGATCGACGCGGACGCGCTCCTAACGTGACCGGGAAGCAGGCATTTCCGCCGTCGATCACCGGCAAGGGCGCGGTTCACGAGGGCAGCGTTCTCGACCACGCTTTCGGCAGGAGCGACCCCTACACCCTCGGCGTCGAGGAGGAGTACCAGCTCCTGGACGGGGAGTCGCTCGATCTCGTGCAGCACATCGAGACGATGCTGGACGCGGTCAGCGGGCACGAGCTCGAGGACCGGATCAACCCCGAGCTCATGCAGTCGGTGATCGAGATCGCGACGCCCGTGTGCCGGACTGTCGGGGACGTGAGTCGCGAGCTCTTGAAGCTCCGCCGCTACGTCACCGAGGTCGCGCACAGCAAGGGCCTGCGCGTCGGCTCGGCGGGCACGCATCCGTTCAGCCTCTTCGAGCGCCAGCGGATCACGGCGAAGGATCGCTACCGGGCGCTGATCGACCAGATGCAGTACATCGCCCGGCGCGAGCTCATCTTCGGGATGCATGTGCACGTGGCCGTCGACGATCCCGAGAAGGCGATCAAGGTCGTCAACGGGCTTCTCCCCCAGCTCGGGCCGCTCTTGGCGCTCTCCGCGAGCTCGCCCTTCTGGCGTGGGGAGCCCACGGGTCTCGCGTCGAGCCGGCAGATGGTGTTTTCCGCATTTCCGCGCTCGGGCCCGCCGCCGCGCTTTCGCGACTACGCCGACTACGCCGAGGTGGTCGGTCAGCTCGAGAAGTCGGGCTGCATCGCTGACTACACGAGCATCTGGTGGGACATCCGGCTCCATCCACGTCTTGGCACTGTGGAGATCCGGATCTGTGACGCGGCCACGCGAGTCGAGGATGCCGTCGCCATCGCCGCGTACTGCCAGTCACTCGTGAAGCATCTCTCCGAGCAGTACGACGCGGGCGACGAGATCCCGTCGTACCACCGGATCCTCACGACCGAGAACAAATGGCTGGCCGCAAGATACGGGCTGGAGGCGCCCGTGATGGATCTCGGGTCGGGTCGGCGCAACCGCATCCCGGTGGCGCGCCTTGTCCGGCGCACGCTCGCGGTAGTCGCCCCGCACGCGCGCGAGCTCGGCTGCGAACGCGAGCTCGAAGGCGTGCGAGACATTCTCTCCCGCGGCTCGAGCGCCGATCGTCAGCTCCGCATCTACAACACCAATCGCGACATCGTCGAGGTCGCCCGCGAGATCGCGGACGCGACCGAGGCGCTTCCCGCCGTCGCTCCCGTCTAGCCGCGAACTCGAATCGTCTGCCGACGACCCGCGTTCCCGCAAGTACCCCGGAGGCTCGTCGCGAGCTTTGCTATAGATGAGTGACAAATCATGGTCGATTTCGGGGAGAGTCCCAGTTCACAGCAGCCTCGAGACTGAGCTCGACTACCGACCTTCGTTCCCGGAGGGCTATCGACCGGGTATCGGCATCGTCGGGTGCGGTGAAGTGGTCAGGACCGCCCATCTCCCCGGCTACAGGCGCTACGGGCAGCGCGTGGTCGGCGTCTACGACGTGCAGGCGGAGGCGACCGCTGGGGTGCGCGAGCAGTTCGGGGTCGAGACGCTCTTCCGGGACCTCGAGGAGCTCCTGAGCCATCCGGAGATCGAGGTCGTGGACGTCGCGACGCACCCCGACGTACGACCGGCGCTCGTCCGGCAGGCGCTGGCAGCGGGCAAGCACGTGCTCGCGCAGAAGCCCTTCGCGCACGATCTCGAGACCGCACGGGAGCTCATCGAAGAGGGCGAGCGCCTAGGGCTCTTGGTCGCGGTGAATCAGAACGGGCGTTGGGCTCCTCCGTGGCGTGCGGCGACGCTGCTCATCGAGCAGGGCGCGATCGGCGACGTGGTCGCGGTCACGCACCTCTACCACCACAACTACGGCTTCACGATGGGCACCGTCTTCGACGAGATCGAGCATCTCGTGCTCTACGACTACTCGGTCCACTGGTTCGACATCACCCGCTGCTGGCTCGAAGGGAAGACGGTCACTGCGGTCCGAGCGCGCGAGTACCGAACGCCGAACCAGCCGCCCGAGAGCAAGGCGCCGTGGGGCGCCTGGGCGACGATCGACTACGAGGACGGCTCGAGCGCGCTGATCCGCGGCGTCGGCTGCGCGGAGACGTCGAGACCCCGCAAGCTGTTCTGGATCCACGGCTCCGAGGGGACGATTCGCGGAGCTGTTCTCGGCTCTGGGCCTACGCCCGGTGAGGAGTTTCTCGAGCTCGAGCGCGACGGCAGGACCACGCGTTTTCAGCTCGACGGCTCCTGGCACACCAACGGTTTTGCGGGAGCGATGGCCGAGCTCATGTCCGCCATCGTGGAGAAGCGTGAGCCGTACAACTCGGCTCGCCACAACCTGCTCTCGCTCGAGCTAACCCTCGCCGCCTGCCTGTCGGCGGAGAACGACGGTCGCCCCGTCGCGCTCGAGCGCGAGCAGGCTCTTTCCGGAGCCGACTCGTGATGGCCGCGGTCATGGACGTCGTGATCGGGGGTCGCGACGACGAGGAGGCGTTCGCCCGCGCGAAGCGCGCAGGATTCGCTGGGGTCGAGGTGGTCGTGAGCAGAGACGACCTCGCTGGCTCGTCAGCGGGCGGACGGCTCGAACGCCTGCGCCGGGCGAAGGAGGCCGCGGGGCTCGAGATTCCCGCGCTCGTGCTCGGCGAGCACAACGAGGTCGGTGGGATCGCCGATGCGAGTCCCGAGGCAGCGAGCCGGGCACAGGCCGATGTCCAGAAAGCGATCGTCTGGGCGCGAGAGCTCGGCACTGACGTGATCCTCATCCCGTTCTTCATGCGATCGGAGCTCGTAAGCGACGCCGACGACGCTCGGGCAGTGGCTGCATTCCGGGGGCTCTGCCCCGAAGCTGCCGAGCAGGGAGTAAGCCTCTGTTTCGAAGGGTCGCTGCCCGCCAAGCGCATCGGTTCGATCGCAGCTCGAGTGGGCTCGGACGCGTTCGGCTGCTACTTCGATCTCGCCAACCCGCTCGCCCACAAGGGTCTGGATGGCCCGACCGAGATTCGCGCGCTGAGTGAGCTCATCATGCGCGTTCATGTCAAGGACACGCGTGTCCGGACCGGAGACTGTCGACCCGGCACCGGGCGCGTCGACTTCGCCGAGAGCGCGCTCGCCCTCTCCGAGATCGGCTACGACGGCTGGCTCACGCTCGAGACACCCCCGGCGCCGCCGCCGCTCGTCTCGCGTGACCTGAGCTTCGCGCACTCGGTGTTCTCCGGGCTCGACGGGGCGCCTACCTGGCCGCGCCTCGGCGCGTTTTCCACCGAGTTCGGCGAGGGCGAGTGGGAGCGGCTGGTGGAGGCGTTCGCTGGGCTCGGCCTCGAGTCCGTACTGCTCATGGGCCCGCTCCTCGACGGCTGTCTGGAGGATGCCGGCCGGGCCGAGGCCGGACGAGCGCTTCTGGAAGAGCGAGGCATCGGCGTCCCCGCTCTCGGCGGCTACCGCAATCTCGTCGCTAGCGCCCCGGCGATCCGGCGCAAGAACATCGAGCACCTTCGCCGCTGCCTCGAGATCGCTCCGGCATTCGGCGCCTTCGTCGTTGCCACCGAGACGGGGACGCTGAGCCCTGACGGCGACTGGAGCGACACGCCCAAGAATTCGATGGAGGAGGCGTGGAGGTTTCTGTACGACGCGCTCGAGACGCTGCTGCCCGTCGCAGAGGAACAGGGCGTGATCCTCGCCGTCGAGACGTTCGTCGGCAACGTTCTGAAGACACAGGGCCAGCTGACCGGCCTGCTCGATCGCTTCCCGACGCAGCATCTCCAGGTCGTTTGCGACCCCTACAACTACTTCTCAAGAGGCCTCATGCCCGTTCAGGAGCGCGCGACGAGCGAGCTGCTCGCTCGCTTCGAGCCTCGCTTCGTGCTCGCCCATCTCAAGGACGTCTCCCCGGAAGGCGCTCACGTGGCAACGCCCGAGTTCGGCACGGGCGCTTTCTCGCAGCGTCCCTACCTCGAGTTCCTGCGCGCACGCCGGCCGGATCTCGACTTGATCGCCGAGCACATGCCGCTCGAGCACGTTCCGGCCGTGCGTCGCCGTTTGGAGGAGCTGCTGACGCCGGTCGAGAGCCGCGAAGCGTCAAGCGTCTCGTGACCATCAGGTTGACCGTGTGGGGTGAGGGGCTCGAACACGAGAAGCCCGAGGCCGAGCACATATACCCGGACGGGATCCACGAGGCGATCGGGGCTGCGGTTCGCACCGAGCTCGGGGAGGCGGCGCTCGTTCGCACCACCACCCTCGCTGCTCCCGAGCATGGGCTCTCGAGCGAGGTGCTGGAGAAGACCGACGTCCTAGCGTGGTGGGGCCATCGGGCCCACGAGGATGTGAGCGACGCCGTCACGGAGCGAGTCGCGCAGCACGTGTTGGACGGTATGGGGCTCCTCGTCCTGCACTCGAGCCACCTCTCGAAGCCCTTTCTTCGCCTGATGGGGACACGTTGCAGCCTGCGCTGGCGAAACGACGCAGAGCGTGAGGTCGTCTGGACGGTCGCGCCGTCGCATCCAATCGCCGAGGGCCTGCCGGCCGCGATCGTCATTCCCGAGCACGAGATGTACGGCGAGTACTTCGACATCCCTCCACCGGACGAGCTCGTCTTCATCAGCTCCTTCGCAGGCGGCGAGGTCTTCCGGAGCGGCTGCTGCTGGACGCGTGGAAAGGGCCGCATCTTCTATTTCAGCCCGGGCCACGAGACCTTTCCCGTCTACCATCAGCCCGAGATCAAGCGCGTGCTCGGAAACGGCGTGCGCTGGGCTCGCCGCAGCTCGTCACCGCTCGAGACTACGTCGTCTCCGAACTCACCCGCCGGCTGGTTCGAAACGAGCTAGCGCGGAAGCGTGAGCGGGGTCGACGGGGGGACCTGACCCGCGAGCAGCGCGCGGCGGACAGCCAAAGGAGGGCTGCCGTAGACGGATCGGAAGCAGCGCGAGAAGTGGTTCGGACTGGAGAACCCGGAAAGTCTCCCGACCTCCTGGATGCTCAAGTTCGAGCGCGCGATTAGAACGAGCGCTCGCTCCAGCCGCATCAGGCGCACCGTCTCCATCGGCGATCGGCCGACCGACGCCGCGAACAGACGGCAGAGATGCTTCGGGGTGACGGCGCCCGCGGCGGCTAGCTCGGGGAGGGAGACGGGTCGCGCGGGCTCGTTGTCGAGCGAGCGGCTGAGCCAGTCGAGCACCCGGCTCACCGCCGCTGGGCGCACCTCCAGCTCGGTCGTCGGCGCAGGCGAGAGGAAGCTGTCGAGCAAAGCCTCAACGATTCGAGCGACAGCCCGGGTGGGGCGTGCTCGGCGGCGCGTTCCGTCACACCATTCATCGAGCACACGGCGAAACAGCGGCCGCACCGCATCCCCCGGCGCCATCAGCCGCGATATCGGCCAAGTGGCGATCGGCGACCAGTCGTCCGGAAGCTCGTGCACCGCGAAGTGCACGAAGGCGTGCCGGGTCACGCGCTCCGAGTCCCAGCGGTACGCCTCGCGGAACCCGGGTCGGCCGAGGAGGACCGTACCCGGTGGAGCGTCGAGCTCGCGCCCGTCGACGATGTAGCGCGCGTGCCCAGCGAGAATCCAGACGAGCTCGAAGTCCTCGAGCACCCGCGGACCGAAGGTGGCGCCCGGCTCGTACGTCGCGGTTCCGCCCCAGGCGTATGCGAGTTGGAGACTTTCAGGCATGCTAGTTTCGAACAAAGGGCATCAATCTGCGAATAGCTGCGAACTCTATGCGAATTTCAGGCACTCATACGACGGCCGACATGTTTACTCTGCGGGCATGACCGAGACCATCGCTCTCGACGATGCGCAGGCTCGCGCATACGTCGACGAAGGCTTTGTCGTCGCCCCGAAACTGCTTCGAGGCGCGGAGGTCGACGAAGTCAAGCGCGAAATCGCGCAGGTCGCTCGCGGCGCTCAGGCGTCCTCGGAGTCCGACGGGCAGACGGAGGTCTCCGACGAGGAGATCCTGCGCGAGACGCTTGCCGTTCATCACCCCCACCTGGTGAGCCCAGTGCTCGAGGGCTACATGAAGCATCCCGCTGTCTGCGAGGTGCTGGCGCGAATCGCGGGCGCTCATCTGCCGCATTGGGATGGCCGCGTCAAGGCGATGCAGACGATGGCGTTCGTGAAGCCACCCGGCTTCCCTGGGCAGGCATGGCATCAGGACGAGGTCTTCATCCCGACGCGCGACCGCTCGTTGCTCGGAGCGTGGATCGCGATCGACGACGCGACGGTCGAGAACGGATGCCTCTGGGTGCTGCCCGGCTCGCACCGGAGCGGTTATCTCTTTCCGCTGCGCGATCACGGCCGACCGGAGGAGTTCGACGCAGCCCAGGAGAGCTACGGCTTCGACGACTCCGAGGAGGTGGCCGTCGAGCTCGAAGCCGGCTCGGTGCTCTTCTTCAACGGCTACCTGCTGCACCGCTCCAAGAGGAATCGCAGCGAGGTCTACCGGCGCACGCTGGTGACCCACTACATGAACGCATGGTCGCTCCTGCCGTGGCAGCCTCGGGCGAAGCCGGACGACCCGAACTTCGCCGAGCTCGACCGGCGGAATGTCGTCCCGGTCGTCGGGGACGATCCGTACGCTTGGAAGGGGTACGAGCGAAACCCCAGCGATACGTACGTCCGCCAACGCGACCGGCGGCGTTACGACACCGCGACTCTCTAGCATCCGGTCCCGGCGCTGCCGGCGCTGCCGGACTTCCCCGACTGACTGCGAGCCGCCACGGCGAGCAGCTCGCTTACCGCCAGGAGCCGGATTCCGAGAACGGCATGTGCGCCTCATCGCGGAATCGAGGGGCCTCGAGGTACGCGTTGATGCCTTCGACCGCACTCCCGCGAAACAGGAACGCCGACGCCGCGTCCGGTTTCGTGATCCTGGTGGAGGTCGGGATGTAGCGGATGGTCAGCGCGCGCCGCCAGCGGTCGGACGTGTTCGCGTTCGAGCTGTGGACGATGCTGGGATGGTGGACGGAGACATCTCCCGGCGCGAGCGTCAAATCGACCGCCTGCCCCTCGTCCACCTGCGCGTCGATCTCGCTTCCGAGCACGCTGCCGTCCTCGGCCTCTCTCATCCCTTCGAGCTCCATGGTGTGCGTCTGCGGGATCACCCGCAGGCAGCCGTTCCCGGGATCGGACTCGGTGACCGCGAGCCAGAGCGTGATGACCTCCATCGGCTCGAGCGGCCAAAAGGCGCCGTCCTGGTGCCAGCGCACCTGCTGGCCCGTCTTCGGCGGCTTGCAGATGTAATGGGTGGCGAAGAGAGCGATATGCGGGCCGATGAACCGCTCGGCGATGTCGACGAGCCGGTCGTCTGACACGAGGCGTATCCAGAACGGATCCTCGCGTGCGAGCCTGTGCCCGAGCTGCTCCGGCCGAAGCTCCGGATGTCTCTCGATGAGCCAGTCGACATGAGCGTCCGCTTCCGCGATCAGCTCGCTATCGAGCACGTCCCGGAAGATCACGTAGCCCTCCTCCTCGTACCGGCGGCGGACATCGACTGCGGTCGCTGACATCAGTTTCTCCCTCTTTGTTTGACAGATTGGGCGACCGTATATTGTTCCCGAAGGTTATTTCTTCCTTATGAGGAGCTTTTTCTTGTCTTTGAGTGACATCGAGCCCGTCAAGCTCTGGCTTCGTAGCTACGTATCGCCCGGACAGGCGTTCCATGTCGGACGCAGGGCCGGGTCTGCCTCCTTCCGCGGAACGCTCCACACCCACGACTTCCCCGAGGTCTTCTGGATCGAGCGGGGCCGCCTCACTCACTTGGTGAACGGCAAGCGCCGGTTACTTGCGAAAGGCGATGTCGTGTTCGTCCGGGCAGACGATGTCCACACGTTCCGACCGGTCGGCGGCGAGCCGTTCACCCAAGTCAACATCGCCTTGCCTGCTGAGACGCTCGGCTTCCTCGAGCAGCGCTACTTCGACGGAGACGACTGGGCCTGGGCGAGCGGCGGGCTTCCGACCATGTATCGACTCGATCGAGTCCGGCTGGCGCGCCTCATGGAGCTCGCCGGCCTCCTGGCTGCGGGCCCGTCGACTCGCCTGGCGCTCGAGCGTTTCCTGCTCGAGCTGCTCCACGATCTCGTCGAGCCACCTGTCGCCAGCGCGTTTCCACCCTGGCTCGGCGACGCGCTCCTGCGCTTCGCCGACGATCCGGACGCGCTAGCGCGTGGGGTTCCTGGCCTCGCCGCGCTCGCCGGCCGCAGTCGCGAGCACGTCAATCGCGTCATCCGAAACTCGACCAGCGGCACCGCGACCGCGCTGATCAACGAGCTTCGACTGACCCGGGCCGCTCGGGAACTGAGAATGACCGACCTTCCTATCGCTCGCATCGCCGGCGACTGCGGAATCGGCAATCTCAGCCACTTCTACCGGCTCTTCAACGCGCGCTTCGGCGTCACGCCTCGCCGCTACCGGCTAGGCCAGCAGACGCTGATTCACGGGTCATGATGGATCGGGAATTCACGGCGGGCCGGTCAATTCCCGATCAATCATCTGGCTCCGAGACAATCGCGTGATTCCGAACGCCAGCGTAGAACTCGTCCCACCAGTCGGATCGCGGTAGCGCACGGTCCGCCTCGGGAGTCCTGTCGAAGACTTCCCAGATCCGGTCCGCAGCCTCGTCGAGCTCCTTCGTCGACTCGTAGACGTGCTCGAGCAGCACGCGCCGCCCGAGGTGGACGTGAAGCACCTCGTCGGCCCAGTCGAAGTCCAGGTAGAGCGCTGCCAGCGCGTCGCCCGACGCTGCCGCGGCCTCGGCCTGAGCGCGCTTGCCGTCCTTTCGCATCGCCGTGTGCTCGGCGGCATAGAGCAGCGCGTAGCGCTCGTGTGGCTCGAGCTGGGTACTGGGATAGGCCGCGAAGCTGAGGTCGTGCGGCACCGTTTGCCAGTCGATTCCGTGCGTCTCGAACCACGCCTCGCCGAACATCGAGTGCCGCGCCTCGTCCCAGAGATGACGCGCGAGATCGCGATGGATGTCGAAGGGCGCGTCCGGCCATTCGTACAACGTCAGCGCGACGAGCTCCACCGCGTGCATCTCGGTCAGGCGGACGTAGAGCATGCGCCAGTTGATCTCTTCCGGCGGCCGCTCGTCGTAAGGGATCCGTCCGCGCGAGTCCCAGAGCCGCGTGAAACGCTCGTCGCGGCGAGGCACGCGGACGAGCTCGAGGGGCTCCGCTGCACGAGGCGAGGGTAGTTCTCTCGCGCGATCGCCATCGCCACTGGCTCCGCCCGCTGCACGCAGGTACGCGTTCAGATGACGCTCCCACTCCTCGTCCGCTCCCCCGAACGCCGCGAGAGCCGCTTCGCCCCATTCGACTTGCTCGCGCTCCTCGAGGACCAGGAAGCGGAGTAGCCGAAGGGTGGGGTGATCCGCGAGCGGATTGGCGAGGCGACAGTGCGCCTCGAGAGCCTCCATCAGGCTGGGCTTGAGAACGCGGTAGACACCGGTCAGCAACTCCCGCGTCGTGCGAGAGCGAACAAGCTCCTCGAAGAAGGTCTCCAGCGCGGGATCGTCCGGTCGGTCGAGGTAGTGCGGCGGCTTCCGCATCTCCGGCACGCGTTCCCGCAGCCACCCACAGTGCTCGGCGTCCTGCCAGAGGTGGAGAGCGAGGGCGCACTTGACCTCCCACTCCGGCGTCGCGCTCAGGTGCGCGGCGAGCACGAGCAGCGTGCGGCGCTCGATGCGGGCGAACCGCCGCAATACGGTCACGGTCTCGTCGACCGTGCGCTCGGCGCGCGTTGCCTCGGCGTGGCTGGAGATCCCGGCAAGGGGAGGTATGGAGCTCATTGGCGCCACCTGGCAGAGTGCCGCCGGAACCACCGCTCGGCCATCGACGAACGTGCTCCGTTCATACACGATTCTGCTGTGCGCACACCGACCCCGCCACCGCCGCGCTACGACCGCATCCTCACCGGCCACGAGCGTCGACAACAGGATCGGTGCTGGCGGCCGCTCGGGACGGACGACTGGCTGCTCATGCACACGCTGTCGGGCACTGTCCTGATCGGCTTGCCCGACCGGGAGCGACTCCTCGGTCCGGGAGACACCGTCCTCTATCAACCGGGCGCGCCGCAGGACTTCGGCGGCGACGCGTCGAGCGCTTCTTGGGAGGTCGTTTGGGCTCACTTCGTGCCGTCGCCAGACTGGCTCGACCTGGTTCGCTGGGCCGAGCTCGCTCCTGGCGTTCTGCACATGCCGGCTCCGGAGACAGCGCTTCTGGAACGAATAGAAGCCTGTCTCCTCGAGGCCGACCGGCTGGCGGTCTCTGGGCTGCCTCACGCACAACGGCTCGCGCTCAACGCCTTCGAGACCGCGCTTCTGTGGTGGGATGTCCAGAACCCTGCGCGTCGTCGCCTCGACGCGCGGGTGGTCGCGGCGCTCGAGTACCTCTCCCACAACCTCCACCGTCGCGTCTCCGTCGGCGAGCTCGCGCGCGCGGTTCATCTCTCCCCGTCGCGCCTCGCCCATCTCTTTAGCCAGGAGACGGGAGTGACCCCCCGCGACTACGCGGAGCAGCAACGGCTAGGGAGGGCGAAGCAGCTCCTCGAGGTCACCCTGCTGCCTGTGAGCGAGATCGCACGTCAAGCAGGCTTCGAGAATCAGTTCTACTTCGCCGCCCGCTTCAAGAAGCTGACCGGCCGCACTCCGAGCGAGTTCCGGGCGTGGAAGCGGATGAGATAGCTAGAGGCTTGATGTGAAATTGGCGCGCAGCCGGGGGCGGTCACGACCAAGCCGAGCGACGCACTCACTCGTCGTGCAGGCTGATAAGCCTGGACGGCGAGGGAGGGTGGCGATCGGCGCAGTGTCGTGGCCGTCATCCGGCCCGCCGTGAATTTCACATCAAGTCTCTAGAGCCGAAAGACGACCAGAGTCGCCGCAAGAACGAACGTGGCCTCGGCGAGCAGGCGGAGGCCGAGCTCTTCGGCGGCGATGAGCCGCGCTTCGTCGAGGGTCTCTCGCGTGCCGTCGTGAAGCTCGAGCTCGCCGTGCACGGCGACGACGCGCCGGCGGACGAACCGGACGCGGTTCGAGAGCGCTCGTTGCGCGAGAGAGAGCAGCACCGCGAATGCCGCCGCGAGCACAGCTTCGATCCCGATCTCGCCTGCGACCGCCGCGTATCCACACAGCACCGGAAAGCCTCCCCAGGCGAGCCCGAACCAGAGATCCGAGTGAAAGCGGCCGTCTGCCAGCTCGAGGTTGTAGAAAACGACGAGAAACAGCCCCAGAGGCACGAGTAGGGCGAGCCAGGGACGGAAGGTCAGCGCTCCGACAACCCCGATGGCACAGGCGGCGGCAACCGAGACTGCGGCGAGCGCGACGAGGACGGGGTCAGGGATCGTCGTTTGGAGGGGCCGGCCGCGGAGCTCGTCCAGAGCGTGCGCGCCGATGCCTACCGCGAGCGCGAATGCGGCGACCGCGGCCCCCAGCCGTCCCCACGCGATCGCGGGCGCGAGGCAGCCGCCGATGACGACATACGACAGATGCCACGCGGTGTAGGGCGGATGCAGCAGAGTGACGTAGTCGCGCCAGCCACCCCGGTCGAGGGCGTACCAGGAGGGTCTCAAGCCTTCGTGCCCCAGATGACGACTCCGCCGCCGAGGCTCAGGTGGCGCACCTTCAGCTCCCGCAGTCCGGCCTCACGCCAGAGCTCGAGCTGGCGCTCGACCGGGTAACGGGACCAGAAATCCCTGATCGAGCCACCCAGGAAGCCGCCGACCTCGGCCCAGCCGTTTCGCAGCACTCGGCCGGCGACAGGCAGGCCGATTCCGACGTAGAGATCCCACAACGGCTGGGCCAGTCCCCGTGGGACGCCGAACTCGAGGGACGCGACCGTGCCGCCTGGCCGGACGACGCGCGCCAGCTCCGCGAGCGTCGCTCCGGGGTCGTCCACGTAGCGGAGCAGATATGTGAAGGTGACATGGTCGAAGGTCGCGTCGGGGAAGGGGATGGACTCTGCGGACGCCTGGACCAGCTCCACGTCTATCTCAAGCCTGTGGCGCGCGACCGCGAGCATCTCCTCGCTCTGGTCGAGCCCGGTTACGCGGAAGCCGCGGCGCAGGAGCTCGGCGGCGACCAGGCCGGTTCCTGTTGCGACATCGAGGACATGCCCATAGTCGGCGGGAAGACGAGATGCGAGGAAGCGCCGCCAGCGCGGATCCTGGCCGAAAGAGAGCACGGCGCCGACGCGGTCGTACGAGGGGCCGAGGGGTGCGAAGAGCTCGCGGGCGTGGGCGGTTCGTGACGACACCCGGCGTATTCTGGCGACGTGAGCCTCGCCGACGACATCGAGCGAGTTGCCGGTCTGGCGAGCGCGCACGTCGCGGCAGGGGATGCTGTTTCCGGGGTCATCGCAACCGAGGCGTTGGGCGGTGCGCGCGTCTACCTGTGCGCGTTCGACGACGCCGACGGTCGGCGTAGCTGGCTGGCCGTCCGGGCCGACGGGAACGCCGTCGAGAGCAGGGTTGAGCTCCGGGAGGCGGTGTCGATCGCCGCGCTGTGTGAGGTCGCGACCGATGCTGCGGGTGGAGGAGACTTGGACGCGCTCGTCGCGGGGCTCGAACAACTGCGGGACGCCGAGGCGCCGCAGGGGATCGATGCCGCGATAGAGGCGGCTCGCGAGCTCCGAAAAGTTCTCGCAGCGTCGCCGCAGCTCGCGACGCCGAGTCGTCTCGACGAGATCGGCACGGCGACGCGGCGCCTCGAGCAAGAGCTCGATCCCACTGCCGCGTCCCCGTTCACCGCTGCGATGAAGTCCTCCCAGGGTGCGGTGTCGGAGCTCCAGCGCGAGATCGAGGCAGGCTACAGAGTGACGTTGTCGTAGGGCGAGCTCGCCTCGCCCGCGGGCGACCCAAGGGTCGCCCCTACAATGCGGCGATGGAAGGCGGCGGCTTCTTTCCGTTCGGCGGCGATCCCGAGGAGCTCCTCGGGGCGCTGCGTGAGTTCGCCGAGAAGCAGGCGGAGTCGGTTCAGGACGCCCAGCGCGAGCAGTATGCGACGCTGACCTTGAACACCGCGGTGGAGCTGACCGCGGCGGCGCTCTCACAGATTCAGGCCGAGGGCCCGACGGATGCGCAAGCGCTTGCACTGCGAGACGCGATGCGCGTGCTCTTTCCCGAGGCAGTGGCGCTCGTGTCGGCCGCTCGCCAGGGTTTCATGCGGTCGTAGACGTGTTCGCCGTCTCACGTGGTCGTAGGGGCTGGGGATGCGCGGCCCTACAGGGATGGACTGCAGACCGATGCGAGCAGCGACCAGCCGCCGTCCACGACCAGCGTCTGACCACGGATCATCTCTGCCTCCGCCGAGCAGAGAAAGGTGACGCACGCGGCGACGTCCTCGGGCGAGACGATTCGGCCCGCCGGGTTGCGCCTTCCCATCTCGAGCATCGCCTCCTTGTTCGGGAAGTGCTCCAGGGCGCCGGTCTCCACCACACCTGCGGAGACCGCGTTGACGCGGATCCCGCGCGGGGCGAGCTCGACCGCGAGGTAGCGGACGAGAGCTTCGAGCGCCGCCTTCGAAGCCCCCACCAGCGTGTAGTTGTCCAGCACGCGGGAGGAGCCGAGGCTCGAGATCCCAAGGATCGATGAGCCTACGGGCATCGAGGGCGCGGCGGCTCGGGTGAGCGAAAGGAGCGCGCGCGCGTTCGCGGAGAGCGTCCAGTCCCAGTGCTTGTCCTCGGTCTCGAGCGCAGGGCGGATGACTCCGGTCGCTGCAGCGTGGACGAGCACATCGAGCGGGCCGAGCGCGCCGACCTCGTCGGCGACTCGCTGCGAGGCGACGTTCCCACGAACGAGGATCGGCTCGGCGCCGAGCTCGGTGAGCTCCGACGCCGTCTCCTCCGCAGCTCGGTCTCCGCGCATGTAGCCGATCGCGACGCGGCTCGCTCCGAGCGACGCGAAGCGGAGGGCGATCGCCTTCCCGATCCCACGCGACCCTCCCGTCACGAGGACGGAAGCCCCGTCGAAGCTCATGGGCTCGGAAGTTGCGGATCCGACACGGGCGCAGAGGAGGGAACCGTCTCCCAGCCGATTCGGCTGCGCGGTTCCGGCGCGGTGTCGGCCGCGAGTGACGACGAGTAACCGAGGCGGTCGAGCAGCTCCATCCTCTCCTCGCCGTAGCGACGGATCGGGTGCTCGGCCGGGAGATCCTCGATCAGCTCGCGAACGCGGGCGCGCAGTTGGTAGGCGAAGTGCGGGGTCGCCGGACCGACGAGAGCGTCGATGTCGTCTCGGGTCGGCTCGGCCATGCGAGACAGCCTAACGGTGGACAGATTGGCGCGAACTCTCGACGCTTACAGGAACAGGCACTGTAAAGACGACCGACGCGATCGGGCGAAGGCAACGCGTG
>JBPCMD010000030.1:0-13222 GCA_051002595.1 Gaiellaceae bacterium | reverse complement strand
CGCTGGGGCCCTCGGTCGGGCCGCCCGGCCCCTGTTAGACGCCGTCGAGGGTCACGAATTCGATGCTGTAACTGAGCGGGTTTCCGATGCCGGTTGCGACGTCCACCGAACGTCCACGCGCGGCCGTCGGCGGCGAGGGCGTCGAGAAGGGCGACCGCGTGCTGGCGGCCGTCGCGAGCAAGGTGTCCGTAATGGCGGTCGATCATCGTCAGTTCCCGTAGTGCGCTGACCCGTTGCCGACCCGCGTCAGCGCATCGAGACCATTTCTCCAACGTGCTCGATCACGACTCCACCTCCGGAGAGTAGGCCGTCTCCGCCAGTCCGAAGGTCCAGGCAACCGCGCGCCGCGCCGTCCGCGTGCTCGGCGGCACGCGGAGGAAGTAGCGACGCCGTGTTCCGTCCGGCTCCTCGGTTGCGTTCACGACCTCGACCGCGACGAAGGGCTCATCGTCCTCGTGTCGCATCAGCCAGAGCCGGCCGTAGGCGTCCTCCTGGATGACGCGCCCGCCACCCTCCAGCATCAATCGTTCCCAGCCGACGCGGCTCGCAAGCACCCGCCGACGTTCGGCGTTTCGTTCAGCTATCACGTCGCCGGCGTGCAGCGCATCGCGACGCTCGGCGAGATGCTGAGGTATCCACACGCCGTCCCAGAACCAGTAGCCGAGGCCGGAGGGCCACCGAACCGCGGGATGGTCGTCTGCGTGCAGGCGACCCTCAACGACGCTCATCTCGGGCCGAGGGACGAGCACGGCGGTGACTTCCTCCGCCTCCTCTACCAGCCAGAGAGCGAAGACGCCTGCCTCTGTCAGCTCAGCCCAAGTTTGCGGACCGAGGACATCTCGCGCCATCGCCGATCGCTCGGTCGGCAGATAGGCGGCCGGCACGCGGGAGCGGAGCTCCGTCTCGCCGGCGAGCGCGATCAGCTCGGGGTTCACCTGCGCCTGCTCGGCAAGCCCGGCGTTCTGGATCTCGACGTACGTTGAGTCGCGACCGAAGATCTGCGCGAGGCAGTCGAGGTCGGCGCGCGCGTCTCCGCCCCTCCCCTCCGACAGCGCACGGGAGACCCGGCCCGACAGGCAGCCCGACAGCGCAACAATGCCGTTGGCGTGGTGCTCGAGCAGCTCCCAGTCGACGCGCGGCTTGTAGTAGTAGCCCTCGAGGTAGCCGAGCGACGAGAGCTTGATGAGTGGCGTAGCCCTCCGCAGATCCAAATCTGACCCAAATCTGACCCAGGCACAAAATGAGGCCCCTCGCGGGGCCTCTGACTCCACTGAAACGGCTTGTTTAAGCCATGGGCGGTACTGGGCTCGAACCAGTGACCCCCAGCTTGTCGAGCTGGTGCTCTCCCAACTGAGCTAACCGCCCCGGGTCGAACGATTCTAGCCGCTCGGCGCACGCGGCTTTCGTTGCTTGAACGCTGCCGCTGCGCCGGTCAAGATGTCGCCGCCACCTCCCGCGATGACGAGACCTCTCCTCAGCCTGCTCACCGTGGTCGTCGCAGCCGCGGCGGCGGTCGAGATATCTCTCCGCGAGCCGAGGGCGAGCGCCGCGCCGCGCTCCGTCGGCACGGCGACGACCGCACACGACTGTCCGCGCGCCCGTCTGAGCTCCCGCTACGTGAAGCGGGTGGGCCGTGCGCTGCGCTCGCGCCGGGACTCCTGGGGCGAGACGCTCCTGGCGGCGCCCGACGGCCCGACGTACGAGCAGGCACAACGTTTCCTCACGCCGCTCCTGCTCGCCCGCGCGAAGAACGGGCGGCTCCTGACCGATTCCGGCGTCCACTACACCCACTTCTCGCAGCCTCCCAACCTAAGAGGCGCCACGTCAGTCGCGCTCCACGTGGCCGACGGAAGTCAGATCATCTCGAGGCGCTCTCACGGCAGACACCTGACGGTCGCCGTCGGAGCTCGCGGTGGCGAGCGCTACGGGTCGTGCCTGCCGCGCCTTCGCGGACCGACCCTCTCCGAGGGCCACCTCCCGATCCTGCAGACCCGCTACGTCGACCGCCACGGCGTGCGCTACCAGCAGGAGTCGTTCGCGGTGCGGATCCCCGAGACGAGGTCGCTCGTCAGCTTTGTCAGCCTCACAGCCGACGCGAGGCGATCGCGAGCCGGTCTCGTCCGCCTGCGCTTCACGCCGTCGGCCGAGGGGCTCGCGAGGAGCGGACAGCGCCTCGTGCGGGACGGGCGCACGTTTCTCTTCTTCGCCCCGGGAGGCTCGTATGGCCGCCCGTCGATCAAGTACGGCGTCCGTCGCGGTGAGATCAGAACGGTCTATATCGCCTGGCTGCACACTCCAAGGAGCAGCGAGGACCTGACGCTCGACGACCTTCGCTACCAGGAGGCTCGCGACTCCGTGCGGCGCTATTGGGAGCGCCGGCTCGCCCACGGCGGGGTGATCGACGTGCCCGAACAGCGCGTGGTCGACGCGCAGCGCAACCTGCTCATCCAGAACCTCGCCCTCACTTGGCGGTATAGCGTCGGCAACCGCTACGAGCAGCTCTCGACCCCCGAGGGCGTCGACGTCGCGCGAGTCCTGGCGAGCTACGGCCACCTGGGAGTCAGCCGCGCCATCCTGCGCACATCGCTTCGCAAGCGGCCTGCGCTCCCGAAGGCAAGGACGATTCGCCGCAGCACGAACTGGCGGATGGGCGCACGGCTGGTCGGGTTCGCTCACTACACGCGCGTCTCGGGAGACCGCGCTGAGATCGTTCGCGCTACGCCGGTTCTCCGCACCTATGTCAACCGGCTCGGACGCCAGATCGGCGCGAGCCGGAAGCGGTTGCTCAACCGCGAGCGCTACTCCTCGGACGTGTCGGCGTCCGTCTACGGCCTGCATTCACAAGCAGTTGCCTGGCAAGGCCTGCGGTCGATGGGGCAGCTGTGGCAGGAGACGGGCTACACGAAGCTGGCAGCGACATGTCGCAAGCTGGCGCGCCGCCTCGAAGGAGGACTGCGTGGCGCGGTCCGACGGTCGGCGCGGCGGCAGTCGGGCGCGCTCTTCGTCCCGGTCGCGCTGCTCGACGGCGAGCGCCCGTACAGATCGCTGACCGCCTCCCGCAACGGCAGCTACTGGAACTTGGTCATGCCGTATGCGCTTGCATCGGGTTTCTTCCAGCCGCACGGCGCTCAGGCGAAGGGACTCCTCGCTTACCTGGACCGCAGTGGCTCGCGGCTCCTGGGACGCGTCCGCGCCGGCGCGTACAGCCTCTACGGACTTGCGCCCGCGCGAAGCCCCTCGGCGGGGTCGGGCTTCAGCCCCGTGTACGGGCTGAACATGGCGCGCTTCCTTGCCGACAACGATCAGCCCGGCCAGCTCGTCCTCAGCCTCTACGGGCAGCTCGCCGCCGAGATGACGCCCGGGACGTTCGTCTCCGGCGAGAGCGTCTCGGTCGCCCCGCTCAGTGGCGACCACTACCGCTCGACCTATCTGCCACCGAACGGAGCGAGCAACGCCTCGTTCCTGGAGACGCTGCGACTGATGCTCGTGCACGAGACGACTGACCGGACGGGAGCGCCCCGCGGGCTCGAGCTGGCCCACGCGACACCCCGCCCGTGGCTCGATCCAGGGAAGCGGATCGAGGTGCGGGGGATGGCGTCGAGCTTCGGCCGTGTCTCGTTCGCGATCGAAGCAGGCGTGGACTCGGCGCAGGTGTCGATCGACGTTCCGGAGCGTGCGCCACTCGCCGCGCTCCGCCTCCGACTTCGCCTGCCGGGCGGGAAGCGCATCTCCGAGGTGCTGCGCGACGGGCTGCCCTACGGCCGCGTCCTCGAGGACGGCGAGACGCTGGCACTCCCGCCCCAGCCGGGCACCCTCGATCTCGAGGTGCGGTATTCCTAGCCGCCTCCTCGGCGAGGACGTGTCGGGTTGTAGCAACCCGACAGGGTTATCTCGACGTGTGGAAGCCGGAGGGCGGCGGCTGTAGCCAGCCGCCAGACTGATAGCCGCCGCACCTTGTCCGGCAGATGTTGGATCCGCGGAAAGGTCAGAACTTGCGCGTTCTCCGAGCAGATTCCCTCGAAGGAGGGACGCACGCGCGTCGTCACGCGACGAGGGGATTGCGGGTTCGGAGCCGCGGAAACCGACTGAAGTCGCGATCCGCCATCCAGAGCTCGGTCACTCCTTGCGCGAGGCAGAGTGCAGCGACACGAGCGTCATGAACTCGTGGGCCGCGGATGCTCCCAGCCTCGAGCAGCGCGCGCAGGTGCTGCCAGTGGTCGAAGCGCTCGGCAAGCAGTGACAAGGTGGGGCTCTCGAGCCACGCGTCGATCTGCGCCAGTGCCTCCGCGAGGACACTGGGCGGATCGAAGATCCGCGGATGCGTGACGATCGCCAGGAACTCGTGGACACATGGCCACGGGATGCTCCACGGGACGGTTCCCTGAGCGAGCGAGCAAAGAGCCGCTGTCGCAGAGTCGTGGTTCTCGCTGTCGCGTCGGTGGCTGTAGACGAGGAGGTTCGTGTCGACGGCGATCATGCGCCGCGGTCTTCGTAGGCCGCGTCACGAAAGCTCTCCCATCCTGCGTCACGAAACTCCGGCTGCAGACCTCGACCGCTCACACTCGCATCCCTAAGCCGAAACTGGCCGCCACGGCGGCGACGGTCGATTACGGCGCGCAGCCCGGACTCCACCAACGCGCGAAGCGTCGTTCCCTCGCGCGCGGCCAGCTCCTTCGCTTCAGCCAGGAGGCTATCGGGGATGTCGATCGTCGTCTTCGGCATGAAAGAGATGTTACTTCATCGCGGTATGTACAGCCAGTAGAAGCTGTAAATACGGTAAGAGGGAGGACGCGCTCGTTATATCTCGCGACTCGGTGAAGGCGTTTCCAACGTCGCGGCAGGCTCGTCGTGGCTTCCTGTTCGCTGCTTGCGACGAGCAACGCGACGTCCGAAGCCATGTCGCCTATCCCGAGCCTCGAACAGACGCGAATTGCGGCCACGTACCGTGCTCGGTGGGCACATGTGCCGTCGTGGGTCCCACCTGGCTTTCGGCTTCATTCCTGGGCGATCGACGGAGGAAGCGGCGGGTTCCTGGCCAACCGCCTGCGACTCCGCTTTCGTAACGGGACCCTCGGATCTCCTGTGGGAGGTCGCGAGCGCCCATCCCGCGGAGAAGGCCGATCGTGCGACCTGCGAGCGCACCCGTGAGTCTCACCAAGTCAAGGGACGAGATGTCTACGACGTCGGAGACGAAGTGGCGCACATCTGCATCTCGGTGAAGGACCTTGGGGACGAGCGCTGCTCGCCGTCAGCGTCCGCGCGGACAGCCCCTTCCCCCGATGTCGGAATCGCCCAACTGCGGAGGATGGTCGCCGGCGCAATGGCGCTGCCTTCCCAGTCCCGCGTCCGGGGAAGCGCTCTCGTTCCGCGCGCCGAGGCGAAGGCGTTGCGTGCGGCGTTCGGCGGTCCCGTGCCGCTTCCGACCACGATGGCGCCTGGGTTCATCTTCACGCGATCGTTCGTCCAGAACCGGAGCGCGTACTTTTCGCGGACGGCGCACATCCGGTTCGGCCGAGGCGGCCGCAAGCTTCAGTGGACGGTCGCTGCCTCGGGATACGGCTACGACACCACGAGCCCGCGCTCCGGCCCGCGTGACCCCATCGCCGCGGTGATCGACGGTCGGATCGTGTACTGGGCGGATGGCGTGCAAGGACAGGCGGCGTGGTTCTGCGTGACCGAGCCCAAGCGGATGACTGTCGAGCTTTGGAGCGACCACTCCGTAAGCCGAAAGACGCTAGTGCGGACGGTCGCGAGCGCCCACGAGTAGGACAAGATCAGAAGATCTCCGGGCACCAGGGAGCGCGGTCCGAGGCAAAGAGCGCGTCGGCGCGCGCGAGACCGCCCCGCGACGCCTCCTCGACCAGCCCCGCCCGCGAGAGCTGCGCGAATGAGAAGGCTCCGAGGTACGCCGCTCCGAGCGACTGGACGTCTAGACGCAAGTCGGGACGCCTGTTCGACCGCTTGGCGACGCCGTCCGCGAGCGTCCACGTGCCCTCGTTCCACGGGCAGAACGTGTCTCGTACGTCGAACGTGATGCGGCTGTCCGACCGGTAGCGACGAGCTGAGAGGGTCGCGCCGACGTCGACCGGGCGCACCCAGAGCCCGACGTCGGCCCGGAGGTCGAGCTGGTCGGGTCGCGCGACGAGATGGATGAGCGGGTGATCAACCGGAAGGAGCCCGGCGACGATCTCGTGGGTCCAGTCGACCTCGAGCAGGAACCGCCAGATCTCTCGCGTTCCCGACGGACCGAGGCCGATCGCCTCGACGACACGAACCCTGCGCCTCCAGTGACCGTCTTCCTCGGATTGGACGATGCGATAGAGGGCATATCCCGCCGCGCGTCCGTCGATCTCGAGCAGAGCGCGGTTGAGCGGGCCGGCGCCGGGCGGACGCCTCGACGGGTCGTCTCGTAGCCTGCGGCTCTCCCACCAGGCCTTCGATCGCGAGAGGAAACCGGGCGACTCCGTCCTCACCCTGTCGTACAGGCGTGGGAACGCTTTCGCAGCCTCGTCGTGCTCGACCAGCCGGACCTGGCCGCTGCGGGCGGAGATTCCTGGGCGAAGCGTCGCCCACGTGCGAGGAAGCCGGATCTCGTTGGTCAGAGAGGCGAGCCCGTACCCGAAGCGCCCGTAGATCGTGGCCTCGGAGGCCCACAGAGCTGCGAACGGCTCACCGCGCTCGTGGATGTCGTCGATCTGAACGCGCATCATCCGCGAGAGGAGCCCACGACGCCGGTGCGTCGGGAGCACCCCGACGACGGTGACTCCCGCGCACTGCACCGGGCCGCCGGGGACGGTCATCTCGAACGGGAACACGCCCGCCCCGCCCACGATCTCCTTGCCGTCGAAGGTCGCATGCATGCGTTCGACCGGCAGGGCCTGCGAAAAGCGCTCGACTTCCTCCCCCGTAGGCACCCAGCCGAAGTAGTGGCCGATCGCGCCCGCCGCCTGCCCGAGCTCGTCCAGCGAGCGGCACGGTCGAACACGGTAGGCCATTCCCATTCCTCCTCGCGAGCTCTACGGCGACGGCTCGGCGGACTCTACAACCGCGTCAGAACCCTTCTGGGCAGTAAGGCGGCAGCGGCGTGGCGAAGAGCGCGGTCGCGCGCGCGAGACCTCCAGGGCGGAGCTCTCGCGCCCGGCCGGCCGCAGCGAGCCGCTCGAACGAGAACGCGCCGAGATAGACGGACGCCAAGTCGGCGACGTCGAGCGCGACATCGGGGTCCTGCTCGGTGCGCCCGATCTCCGCTCCGACCGCCCAGCTACCGGCATTTCGCGGAAGCATCTCGTCGGTGACCTCGAGGACGACCGGATCGCCCGCTGCAAACGAGCGCACCCGCAGCGCGGCTTCGAGGTCGACTAGACGCAGCCAGAGCCCGTCCGAAACCGAGAGGTGCAGGCGACGAGGGTCGGCGGCCATCAGGAAGAGCGGCCACGCAGGGTCAACGGCGTCCGACTTGACCTTGACGACGAGATCGATGCCGAAGAGAAAGCGCCAGAGCTCGGCAGTCGCGTCCGGGGCGGTGGCGAGCGCCTCGACGATCTGAATCTCTCCCTTCGGCGTCCCACCCTCCCACTTCGAGGCGATGCGGTAGAGCGCGTACCCGACGGCCTTACCATCCATCTCGAGCAGCGCGTAGAACTTCGGGCCGCTGCCCTCACGCCAGTGCTCAGGGTCGGCGAGGCGCCCCTGCGTCCACCACTCCTTGTCTCGGCTGAGCATCCCCGGACGCCCGCTACGGATGCGCTCGTAGATCGGGGGGAAGAGCTCGGTAGCTCGGCGGTCAGGAGACGTACCGAGCCTCGCGGTCCCGGATCGTTCCGAAGCGCGAAGGCGCCTCGCTCCGCGTCGAGCTCGGTCGCAGGAGCAGCCATGCCGTAGCCGAAGCGGCCGTAGATCACCGACTCGGACGCCCACAGGATGGCGAGCGGCTCCCCACGCTCATGGACGTCGTCGAGCTGGCGGCGCATCAACTCGCGAAGCACGCCCTGTCGCCGATGGCTCGGCAGGACGCCGACCCAGGTGACTCCAGCCGCCCTCGCCGTGCCGCCCGGAATCGTGAGATCGAACGCCCACGAGGCGGTAACCCCGAGAGGACGATCGCCGTCCCAGGCCGCGAGCACGCGATCGAGCGGCATGAGCCCGCCCCACCGCTCGATGTCGTCCTCCTTCGCCTCCTCGCCGAACGCGGCGTACGTCGTCCGTAGGGCAGTGCCCAGCTCTTCCGCCGAAGGGCTCCGGTACTCGAGGCTCATCGCTACGCGATCTTCTCGAGCGGCGCGTACTCGACCATGAGCCGCCTCTCGGTGCCGTCCTCGGCGAAGCGGATGGTGACAACGCCACCCGGCTCGAGCGCGGTGACGACGCCCTCTCCGAGCGAGGCGTGACGGACGGAGTCGCCCGTCGAGAGCGCCAGCCCGGGGTTGCCTCCCTGCGGCGCGGCGCTCGCCGGCGATCCGTAGCTCGCCCACGAGGAAGGCTTCAGGCGCTCGCGCTCCACCTCGCGCGGCAGCTCGTCGAGAAAGCGCGACGCGAGGTTGTAGCTCCGGCGCCCCCAGAGCGAGCGCGAGAGCGTGTGCGTCATCGTCAGCCGCTCCATCGCGCGCGTCATCCCGACGTAGCAGAGGCGCCGCTCCTCCTCCACACCCTGCTCCTCGATCGCGCGGATGTGCGGGAAGATGCCCTCCTCCATCCCGATCGCGTAGACGGCCCTGAACTCGAGGCCCTTGGCGTTGTGCAGGGTCATGAGCGTGACGAGGCCGCGGTCGTCGGCAATCGTGTCCTGGTCGGAGACGAGCGAGATGTCCTGGAGAAACCCCGCGAGTGATGCGTCGGCCGTCTGCTGGCGGTATTCGCGGGCGACGCCCACGAGCTCCTGCAGGTTCTCGATCCGGCCCCGCGCCTCGATCGTCCGCTCGGCCTCGTAGGAGTCGAGAATGCCCGTCTTCTCGAGCATGCGCTCCACGACCTCGTCAACCGGCAGGTCCCGCGCCTGGGCCATCAACAACTCCATCGTCGAGCGGAAGCCGCGGATCGCGCGGCAGGCGGCCGAGGTCACGCCTGCCGCCTCGGGGTCGGCCAGCGCCTCCCACAGCGTGCGGCCGGTCGTATCGGCGTAGGTCACCACGCGCGCGAGCGAGGTGTCGCCGATGCCGCGCCGGGGCCGATTGGCGATGCGCAGGAGCGAGCCGGCGTCGCTCGGGTTGACGAGCACGGTCAGATACGCGGTTGCATCCCGGATCTCCGCCCGCTCGTAGAAGCGCGGCCCGCCGATGACCTGGTACGGCACGTCCTGGCGTACGAGCACATCCTCCAGCACCCGCGACTGCGCGTTCGTCCGGTAGAAAACCGCGATCTCGCTCGCGGAGAGCCCCTGGTCGATCAGCCCCGCGATCTCGGCGGCGACGAAGCGGGCCTCCGAGTGCTCGTCCTCGAGCTCGACGACCCGCACTGGGTCGCCCTCGCCGAGGTCGGAGAAGAGGTGCTTCGGCTTCCGCTCGGTGTTCTGCTCGATGACCGCATTAGCTGCTCGCAGGATCGAGTTCGTCGAGCGATAGTTCTGCTCGAGCGTGACCACGTGCGTTCCGGGAAAGTCGCTCTCGAACTCCGTGATGTTCCGGATGTCGGCGCCTCTGAACCCGTACACCGACTGGTCCTGGTCCCCGACCGCGCAGACGTTGCCGTGCTTGGCGCCGAGGAGCTGGAGTAACCGGTACTGCGCGTGGTTCGTGTCCTGGTACTCGTCGACGAGGATGTACCGGAACGACTTCTGCCAGCGGTCGAGCGCCTCCGGAAAGCGCTCGAACACCTGCACGGTGAGCATGAGCATGTCGTCGAAGTCGACGGCGTTCGAGGCGTGGAGGCGACGCTGGTAGAGCCCGTACACCTCGGCGACCGTCTGGTCCCAGAACGAGGCGACGCGAGCCAGGTACTCCTCGGGCGAGACGAGCTCGTTCTTCGCGCGCGAGATCTGCGAATGGATGCCGCGAGGCGAGAACCGCTTTGGGTCCTTTCCGAGCTCCTCGAGGCATGCTTTCACCAAGCGCACCTGATCCTGGTCGTCGTAGATCGAGAACGTCGAGCGGTAGCCGAGTCGCTCGGCCTCGCGGCGGAGCATGCGGCCGCAGGCGGCGTGGAAGGTGAGGATCCAGATCGCGCGCGCGGTGGCGCCGAGCATCCGCTCGAGGCGCTCCCGCATCTCTCCCGCCGCCTTGTTCGTGAACGTGATCGCCAGGATCTCGTTTGGCTTGACCTTCAGGTCCTCGACGAGGTGGGCGACGCGATGGGTGAGGACGCGCGTCTTCCCGGAGCCTGCGCCGGCGACGACGAGCAGGGGTCCTTCGGTGTGCTGGACCGCCTCCCGCTGCGCCTGATTGAGAGCTACGGCATCGGTCTGCTGCTCCGCGACGGACACCTGCCGATGCTAGCCGCGGCCGCGGTCACCAGCGAACGGTCAGCTCGACATGCGCGGGAATCCTCGCGACCCCCCACGCAATGCGCGACGTGTACGTGCCGGCTGGAAGCTTCTCGTACGACCTGCGGCAATAGAACGAGCCGGCGGCGCCTTAGTGCTCCCCGCCGCAAATACGCCCGCACTTCGCGTGGCTGCGAACGCTTCGCATGCCGTCGTCCTCAGTCGGGCCAATGTTCTGGAACATTGGCCCTCCCTGCGTCCTAGGCCTGCTCGGTTCTCGCCGGCGAAGCACGACCGTATTTACGGCGGGAAGCACTTAGCAGGCGGACCTCTTCGTATCGATCAGCGGCCCACCTCTCGGGGCAGTCCTCCCGGTCAGGAAGAGCCGGGCGCGACCCATGCGCACGCTGTCAGTCTTGCACGAGCAGCTGTCTGTGAGCGAGCGCCCAACTTGCCGCTGCGACGCATGCGAGCAGACAGCCGAGGGCGAGTCCTGCAGCGAGCGGCCAGTTCGGAGTCGCAGGTGTCAGCTCGACCCAGCGCACCCCGATGGCGGCGACCATGGCGCTCGCCCCGGCGATGGCCGCCGAGGCCGTCACCAGCACCGGCGCCGCCAGGCGCGACCAACGCGTCCACGCGATCGCGGCGCTGACCGCGGCGAGCGCGCCCGCCGCCAGCCAAATCGTGACACTGAGCATCTGGAGCACGAAGATGTCACGCGGCTTCTCCACCCACGGAGCCGGCGGGAGCGAGTTCTCGGGCACGACGTAGAGCGGGAAGACGAAGAACGCGACCGCGCCGAGCGCTACGAGCGTCGAGAAGCGGGTGTCGCGGATCGCGCGTTCTGCTGCGAGCCGGCGCGCGACGATCTCGACCGGTCCGAAGTCGTCGACCGCGGCCGCTTCGGCGGCAGGCGGAGAGACTCCCGCTGCGCGCTGCGTTGCTGCCGAGTCTCGCAGGTGCTCTTGCGCCTCGGCCAGGATCCTGCGGCGCGAGAAGCGCGGAAGGCTGCGTTCGAGCTCGGCGAGGTACGCGTCGATCGTCATGTCACCACCGCTTCCATCGCCCGCGCGAACGCATGCCACTTCGATCGCTCCTCCTGGAGCCTCCCACGGCCGTTCTTCGTGAGCCGGTACACGCGACGGCGACGGCCGCTCACCGTTTCCCACCCGCTGGCGACGAGACCGCGACGCTCGAGGCGGTATAGCGACGGATAGACCGTGCCTTCGGCGAGGTCGAAAGCGCCCTCGCTCCTCGCGCGCAGCGTCTCGACGAGCTCGTACCCGTGTGCGGGCTTCTCGTCGAGCGCCGAGAGCAGGAGGAGATCGACATGGCCCTTCAGCGCGTCTCGCACGAAAACACTATACCTAGTATCTCTATGTATTGGAAGAGGTTATGCGGTCCCCGCTCGAATACGATCTCGCCGATGCTCACAGCCGTCCATCTCCTCATCTACTCAGACGACCCCGAGGCCACGCGATCGTTTCTCCGCGATGTTCTCGACCTGGCGTATGTCGAGCATGCCGAGTCGGCGCCCGGTTGGCTCATCTTCAAGACCGGCCCGAGCGAGCTCGGCGTTCATCCGACGAGCGGGACTTACGAAGGCGAGTCTTTCTCTCATCCCAGGCAGCACTCGATCGCGCTGATGTGCGACGACATCGAGGCCACGAAGACCGAGCTCGAGATGAAAGGCGCCGAGTTCACGGGCACGATCGAGGATATGGGCTTCGGTCTCGCGCTCATGCTCCGGGTGCCGGGCGCGGACGACATCCTGCTCTACGAGCCTCGACACCCGGCTGCCTACAACCTCTGAGCGCGAGAGCGAGAAATCTCGTCGCAACGCTTCTCGATGCATGCCGAAGCAGCGATGAGAAGTCGCCATGCGGAAACCCAAACAGCCCCGTTTCCGGGGCTTTTCGAGAAGCGGATGATGGGGCTCGAACCCACGACCTTCTGCATGGCAAGGACTGGGCGCAGAGCGTCTGAGGGTGACAGGGGACGCCACTTCGCTCAACCGTGCGGTGTTCTCCTCGCCCGGAGTGACTCGGGACGACAGCAGCCGACGCGCAAGGCTGACTAAAAAGCTGACTAACGGGTGGGTGGGTTGTCATCATTGCGAACGGTCGTAAGGCGAACGACTCGGGCAAGGTCCCCCTCCAGCGACCCGAGTCCGGTCAGCTTCTTGTGCAGAACATCTGTGATCGACGAGCCTTCGGCCACGTTCCACCGCAGCCCCTCCAGGTGACGGCGTGCGTCAGCGAGGGCGTCGATCGCATCGCCCACTCCGACGAGTGCTTCCTCGACGTCTTCGACGCAACCCTCGATCTCCGCGATGGAGTCGTCGACCTCGCCGAGCAGGCGCTGGAACTCATCCCGTGCGTTGTCCAAATCGTCCCTCGTGTACGTGTCCTCGTTCACGCCCCCACTCCCGCCTGCGCCGCGCGCATGAGCACATCGTCGACCACCACGTTGTCGTCCCGGCCGTCTCGGGCGTACACACGCAGCGTGAACCCGGCGTCTGCGTGTCCTGTTAGTCGTGCAAGCGTCGTCGCGGGGACCTCGAGGTCGGTCGCGAGCACGGACGCCCACGAGTGTCGGAGCGAGTGCCACGAAAGGCGCTCCTCCTCCCAGTCTGGATCTTCGCCTTCGTCTTCGCGGCCTCGAATGCACGACGTAGGTTCCGTTCCTGTACGGGGTCACCGGACGCGATGCAGACGATGAGGTCGTCGGGTCGTGCCCTCGGTGACGCCAGCTTGAAGGAGACGAGTCGGCGTCGGAGAGCGGGCAGCAGGGGGACGACCCTGTTCC
>JBPCMD010000029.1:0-9718 GCA_051002595.1 Gaiellaceae bacterium | reverse complement strand
CGCGGCGGCTCGAGCGTTACCTCACCGCGGCCTGGGACAGTGGCGCCGATCCGGTGCTCGTCCTGACGAAGCTCGACGTCTGCGACGACCTCGAGAAGCTCGTCGAGGCGGAGGCCGTGGCGATCGGAGTTCCGGTGCTCCCGGTCTCGAACGTGACGGGTGAGGGGATCGACGAGGTTCGCGCGCTGCTCCGGCCGGCGCGGACGTTCGTCCTCCTCGGCTCCTCAGGCGTCGGCAAGTCGACGCTTATCAACCGCCTCGCGGGGCGCAGACTGATGCCCACCGGTGACCTGCGAAAGGACGGGCGAGGGCGGCACACGACGAGACACCGCCAGCTCCTCGTTCTGCCGGGCGGCGCGTTGCTCGTAGACACGCCAGGCTTGCGCGAGCTCCAGATCTGGGAGGGCGATGTCGACAGCGCCTTCTCCGACATCGCCGACCTGACGAGCGAGTGCCGCTTCAACGACTGCGGGCACGAGACGGAGCCCGACTGCGCTGTGCAGGAGGCACTCGCCAGCGGCGCGCTCGACCCAGCGCGCTACCAGAGCTACCGCAAGCTCCAGCGCGAGCTGCGGGCGATCGAGATGCGTTCGAGCGCGCGACTGCGGAGGGAGGCGAAGCAGCGCTGGCGTCAGCGGACGCGCGAGAGCCGAGCTGCACGGCGGTATGGGGAGAAGGCGTGAGGGCGAGGCTCGCCTCGCCCTACGCGTCTACTTCTTGATCTGGGTCATCCAGTAGTCGGTTGTTGGCGACGGCGTGGTGTCGAAGCGCGCGTTCACCAGGTACAGGCGGCTCCCGTGGCGTGCGACGGTCGTCGGGACGTCGAAGTCAGGGTTCGAGATCCGGCGCAGGACGCGGCCCGTGCGCAGATCGGCAGCGACGCTGATCTTGGCGACGACGTTGAGCCGGTTCTGGACGACGTAGAGCGTCTTGCCGGTGAGCAGTATCCCGTCCCCGTTCGGCACGCTCTCGCCGCCTGCGAGCACGATCGCCTTCGTGACTCCGGCCGGTGTGACGGTGAAGAGCCTGCCGGTGCTGGACTGGACGACGACGAGCGTCTTGCCGTTCGCGGTCGCGTCGATTCCGATCAGGTTGAACCCCGACTGATGCTGGTAGTCGCCCGTCAATTGCACGGTCGTGACCGCTGACTGCGGGCCTGGACGCCCACCCGCCCCGAGCGGCACGCGGTACAGGACGGGCTTGAGCGAGTCGGTGAACCAGGCGGCGCTTTTCGTTACAACCACGTCGTTGATGAAGCTGCCGCCGCTCGAGAGCTGGTACGAGGTGATGTCCGCGCCTGTCCTCGCGTCATAGACGAAGGCCTTGCCGGTGTTCCCGCCGGCGACGAAGAGACGCCCGCGATCGACCTTCAGCCCGATCGCCGAGCGACCTGTTTGAGGCGGGACGAGCTCCGTGTTCGAGCCCGTGCGAAGGCTGCCGGAGTAGACGGCACCCGTCGGGATCGAGCCGACGTAGAACTGCTGGCCGGCAATGGCGATCCCCTCGGGCTGGAAGCCGTCCGGGAGATCGATCCGCGCGGGAAAGGCGTGGGTGGCTCCCAGCGCGGATGCCGTGAGCGTCGCTGCGATCGTCAATGCAAGTATCAGTGAGCGGGTCACTGGAGTCCCCCTTGTTGTCCTTTGACCGTGTCCCAGGTCGTATCCCACGGTAGTCACGGCAGAACGTCGCGTGTCGGGTTGTCTGCGGTGCGCCATGATCCGGGCAGATGCAGGAGTGGGTCTACAGGCTCGACCACGACCCAGTCGTCGTCGCCGAGTCGCGCCTTCCCGCTCCTTCGGTGACATACCTCGGCGACGGCCGCTGGCGGCTCGAGCAAGCGTATGTCCAGCGCGACCGTGACACGACGATCACCGCGCCGGCGGGGTTCGAGTTCGATCTCTCCTCGGTGCCGCGCATCTTCTGGTCGCTCATCGCGCCGTTCGAGCTCTCGATCGCCGCGCCTCTGCTGCACGACTTTCTCTATCGGCACGGAGGGAAGCTGCCCGCTGGCGCCGTGAGCCCGCCGCGCGCGTATACGAGAGCCGAGGCCGACCGGATGTTCCGCGAGATCATGCGAGCCGAGGGCGTCTCAGCGTGGCGGCGCGCCCTTGGCTACGCGACCACGCGGGTGTTCGGCCGGTCGGCCTGGCGCGGCTGAATGGCCCCGGGAGGAGTCGAACCTCCGCGCACAGATTCGAAGTCTGTCGCTCTATCCACTGAGCTACGGGGCCGGACTCAGGCACGGTAGCGCGCTCGGTTGCTATGCGGTGTTCTCGACTGGGCTCTCGGCTGGCTGCTCGGATGGGTCTTCGGCGGGCTGCTCGGCGCGGAGCTCCTCTCGCACATGCGCGGCGAGCACGGAGACCACGGCGGGGTCGAACTGGCTTCCGGCGACACGCTCGAGCTCGGCGAGCGCGTCTTCCATGCTGAGAGCCGCGCGGTAGGGGCGCGCGGAGGTCATCGCCGTATAGGCGTCGCAAGCCGAGACGATGCGCGAGGCGATGGGGATCTCGGTTCCGGCGAGCCCGTCGGGGTAGCCGGCGCCGTCCCAGCGCTCGTGCGTCGAGCGGACGATCGTCGCGATGTTTCGGAACGCGGGAGAGGCGCGGAGAATGCGCTCCCCCACGAGTGGGTGCTGACGCACGAAGGCCCACTCGCGCTCGTCGAGAGGCGCCGCTTTGTGCAGGATCTCGTCGGGGACGGCGAGCTTGCCGAGGTCGTGGAGCTGGGCGGCGCGCACGAGCTCGTCGAGCTCGTCCCGGCGTAATCCGAGCTTGAGGCCGGTCTCGACGGCCAGCGATCCGACGCTGTCCAGGTGCAGAGGGAGATCGGGCTCACGCATGGAGAGCGCCTCGAGCAGCGCGTCCATCGTGCGATCGGTCTCCAGGCGCCTCGAGTGCTTCTGCGCGTACAGGCGCTCGTCGGCCACATGCAGCGCCTGGCTCGCGTCAGTGGCCTCTTCGGGCAGGAGCACGGCGCCGAAGGAGCTGCCGATCTCGAAGCCCACGCCGCGCTCCGAGAGCGCGGCGTGGGCTTGGTCGATGATCAGCTCGACCTCGCCTTGGCGGACGGGAACGATCAGGCAGAACTCGTCGCCGCCAAGCCGATATGCGCCCGCTTCGGCTGTTGGCGCCGCCGCGAGCTTCGCTCCGAGGCGGGCGAGCAGCGCATCACCCGCCGGGTGGCCGAAGGTGTCGTTGTACCCCTTGAAACCGTCGAGGTCGAAGATCATCAGCAGGTGACCCTCCGGGGCGGTTCCGCCAGGCCCGTCGAGGAGGAGATCGAGATCCGACAACAGCTTCCGGCGGTTGCCGAGACCGGTGAGCGCATCGGTGACCGACTCGTGGCGTGTCAGCTCGAAGAGCCTTCGGTTCTCGCGGAAGGTCGCTGCGAGCCGGACGACGACGGCGAGCAACGTCGCCGTCGCCAGGCCGAGGGCGAGCAGATTGACCCGATGGAAGTGGTCGTAGACGAGCACACCGATTGCCAGGACGGCGCACGCGGCCGGAACCGTGAGCAGCGGCTTGCTCTCGATGTCGGCACGGCTTCGATCGGGCGCCCATGCCGAGGCGGCGACCAAGAGCAGCGCGGTCGGCCAGAAGATGTCGATCCAGGATCCTTCGACGTACGTCCCCGAGGCGCTTTGGAACAGGTAGATCGAGTCGGCGAACGCCGTCGAGAGCACGCCCAGTCCGAGTAGGAGCCACCGCCGCCCCGGTTGCCAGCGGGCGAGCGAGAATACTCCGAAGACCGCCGAGAGCAGAAGCAGGTCTCCGAGCGGGTACGCGAGGTTCGTCGCAACGGCTGAGACCGACCCTTCGGTCGATTCCAGGACGAGCTCGACGAGCACCGCGGCGCCGAGGGCGGCGGCGGCGAGCGAAGCCGTCAGGCCGTCGAGCCAAAGCGTCCCGCTCAGCGAGCGCGCGCGCGACCGAACGAGCGCGACGATGCCGAGATAGATGAGCGGATAGAAACCGAGGTAGCCGACGTCGGCTATCGAGGGGTATGACTCGGGGTGCATTGCGGCGAACCAGATCTCGGCGAAGGTCCAGCTGACGAGAGCCGCGGTGAACGCGATCCAGGCCGGCCGCTCATTCGGGGCGAGCAGCGCCCTCGAGCCGACGATGACGCACGCAAGGACCATCAGGCCGTTGTAGAACCACGTGCCGAGGATGCGCTCGACGTCGCCGCCCGGGGGCGCGAGAACGATGCCGAGCGCGAAGATCGCCAGTCCGGCGACCGACGCCGCGCGTGTGAGCGTGATCCAACCGCGATAGGACATTCCAGAGAGAAATCGGCGTTCGGCCCGCGCTGCTTGAGCGTTGGTCGACGAGAGTGGGCTCCCGGCCGCTTGGCGCGCCTGTTCGCGGCTCGCGCGCGACTGCAGGTGGCCCCGATCCGACAGGGCTTCTAAAGCCAGGGTCTGACCCCGGACACGTCCGAAACTGACCGGGCCAATGGTTACAAGTGTGCGCCGATTTGCCCACAGCCGCGGCTGTCCAGGCTGGGCACGTCCAGTCCGTCCGGCGCAGGTCCTACCCTCGCCGCATGACACTTGGAATCGTGGTGTTCGGCGCCGCGTTTCTCGTCGGGCTCGGTCTCGGCACGTACACCCGCCGGCCTCTCTCGACCGCCTTCCTCGTCCTCGGCAGCTTCACCGCGTTGCTCGTGCTGTCGGCGACCGGCGAGGTGCTCGGCGCCGCCGCCCTCCTGACCATCGTGGTGCTGCTCGGGCTCGTCGTCGAGACGATGCGCGAGACCGTCGGCCTGCTCGTCGGCCGCTATTAGGCGACGGCCCTGTTCGGTAGGGGGCGGGCATGCCCGGCCCCTACTCGGCCCACTTACACTGGGGGCCCTGCGCGGGCGTGGCGGAACTGGCAGACGCGGCGGGTTTAGGTCCCGTTGGGCCGTGAGGTCCTTGGAGGTTCGAGTCCTCCCGCCCGCATTGCGCAAGATCGAGATTCCGTTAGCGCGGACTCTCGATCGCGCGAAGAGCAGACCCCTTTAGGTGGAGCCCGGGGACGTGGAATCTTCGGGGTGTGAAGTCGTTTGCTTTGAAACCAGATCTCAGAGGCGCGAGAGCCGGAGGAACTCGATGTCGTGCCGCGTCTCGCCGTCGAGCGCGAGGTCGGCCAGGATCTCGCCGACGACCGAGCAGAACTTGAAGCCATGTCCGGAGAAGCCGGCGCCGAAAACGGCGTGCTCGCTCTCCGGGTGGCGGTCGATCAGAAAGTGCTCGTCGGGAGAGAGCTCGAACAGGCATGCTCTCAGCGCCAGGGTCGGCCCCGCTCCAGCAGGGAAGTAACGCTCGGCAAACGGACGGAGCGCGACTTCGTCGTCGGGCGTGGTCGTGCGCGAGATGAGGTCAGGCGCCCCTCGCTCGCCGTCGTGGTCATAGAAGCCGACCTTGAAGCCGGGAACCCCGAACTCCGGAAAACCGTAGAGGTGTCCCTCCTCGAGCACAACGTTGAAAACGGGAAAGCGAGCGGGAGTGAAGAGCTCCGGCTCGAGCGGCTGGAACCAGGCGAGCACCTGGCGCTGCGCCGTGACCGAGCCTGGCGGAAGCCGGGCGACGTTCTGCGAATAGGCGCCCGCGGTGAGGACGAGCCTCTCGGCCTCCACCGTGCGGCGGTCGGTTCGGACGCGGACCCCGCTCTGGCTGTCCTCCCATTCGAGCACGCGCTCGTTCGTCCTGACGACCGCCCCGTGCGCTGCCGCCCCGGAGGCGTGCGCCACGATGCAGCGCTCGGGAAGGAGAAAGCCGCCGTCCGGCTGGTACACGAGCGGGAGGTCGGGCGGAAGCCGGTACCCGGGGAAGCGCCGACCGACCTCGAGTCCGTCGAGCGCCTCGTGCGGGAGGTCGTGATCTCGGCACGAGCGGAGCGCTCCCTCGAAAATCCTGGGTCCACCCTCGACCGCGCCCGTCACGTGCAGCAGCTGCTCTGCGGCCTCGTTCTCGATCTCCCGCCAGAGCTCGTACGCGCGGCGCACCAGGGGCACGTAGGCGGAGTGCTCGAAGTACGCGAGCCGGATGATCCGCGTGATCCCGTGCGAGGAGCCGAGCTCGTTCGGGATGTCGAAACGCTCGACGCCCAACACACGCTTCCCGCGACGGGCGAGGTGATAGAGCGCCGCGCTTCCCATCCCGCCGACCCCGACGACGACCACGTCGTATCGCTCCATCCCGCGTGACCCTAGCCCAGGCTGGTTGAATGGCTCCGTGTCGACCCAGGTCCAAGAGCTCGGCGAGAACCGCGTCCGCCTGACCGTCGAGGTCTCCCCCGACCAGGTCAAGCATGCGGTCGAGCATGCGCTGTCCGATCTGGCCGGAAGCGTGAAGATCCCGGGCTTCCGCTCGGGGAAGATCCCACAGCAGGTTCTCGTCTCCCGCCTCGGCAAGGACCGGATCTACCGCGAGGCGGTGGACAGCCACATCGGCGGCTGGTTCTCGAGCGCCGCCTCCCGCAACCGCGTGCGCCCCGTCGCCGAGCCCGAGTACGAGTTCGAGCTTCCGGGAACGGCCGACGACGGCTGGAGCTTCGCCGCGACCGTCGAGGTGCAGGCGCTCCCCGAGATCGGCGACTGGACGCAGCTAGAGGTGCCGCGCGTGGAGGCGGAGGTGCCGCGGGAGGCCATCGACGCCGAGCTCGAGACGCTGCAGGAATCGGTCGCCGAGCTCGCTCCGGCGGACGGCCGTCCTGCTCGCGAGGGCGATACCCTCGTCGTCGATCTCGTCGACCCCGACGGAGAGGCGCAGCGCGACACGGTCGTCGAGCTCGGCGCGGGCAAGTTCACCGGCGAGCTGGAGGCGGCGCTAGTCGGAGCGTCGGCCGGCGAGACGAAGGACGTCTCCTTCGAGCGCGGCGACGGAACGAGCGGGACGGTCGAGGTCACCGTCCGCGAGGTGCAGGAGAAGATCCTGCCGCCGCTCGACGACGAGCTCGCACGCGCCGCGAGCGAGTTCGACACGCTGAACGAGCTCACGGAAAGCATCGAGAGCACGCTGCGCGCCCAGCTCGACGAGGAGATCGACGCCGCGTACCGCGTTGCCGCGGTCGACGCCCTCGTGGTGGAGTCGAAGGTGCAGCCCGCGCCTTCGCTCGTGTCCTCGCGCGCTGCCGATCTGCTCACCGGGTTCGTGCGCTCGCTCGAGCGTCGCGGCGTCTCCGTCGAGACCTACATCGCCGCGAGCGGCGCCGACCCGCAGGAGATCCAGCGCCAGTTCGTGCTCGAGGCCGCGGTCTCCATCGCTCGGGAGCTCGCTCTCGAGGCGCTCGCCGAGCGGGCCGGGATCGAGGTCTCGGACGACGCGGTGAGGGCCTATTTGCGAGAGGAGGCCGAGCGAGCGGGGGAGGAAGGCGAAGCGCTCGTCGAAGACGTTTGGACGCACGGGCAGCAGGAGTCGATCCGTGAGGACCTGCGGCTCCGCGCCGCTCTCGACCGACTCGTCCAGGACGTCACCCCGATCGCGCCCGACCTCGCCGAGGCGAGAGACAAGCTCTGGACCCCCGACAAGGAAAAGCCCGAGAGCGACACGAAGTTGTGGACCCCCGGCAGCAAGGAGAGCGAATGAGCATCGTTGGCTTACAGCAAACGATCGTGGGGGAAACCATGTTCCCCCCACGTGCCCCCTTCTTCTCGAAAGCGTGGGGAACCTCCCGGTTCCCCATACCCCTCCACACTCATTGGCAAAAGGGCGACCAATGAGTCCGTTGATTCCGATGGTCATCGAGCAAACCTCGCGCGGCGAGCGCTCGTTCGACATCTATTCCCGTCTGCTCAACGAGCGGATCATCTTTCTCGGCACGCCGATCGACGACCAGATAGCGAATCTCGTCGTCGCGCAGCTCCTCCACTTGGAGTCGGAGGACCCCGACAAGGACATCTCGATGTACATCAACTCGCCGGGCGGAATCGTCTACGCCGGGCTCGCCATCTACGACACGATGCGCTACATCAAGTGCGAGGTGCAGACGACCTGCGTCGGCATGGCGATGTCGATGGGGGCGACCATTCTCGCCGGCGGGACGCAGGGAAAGCGGAGCGCGCTGCCGCACTCGAAGATCCTCATCCACCAGGGCTCATCAGGGTTCCACGGCCAGCCGACCGAGATCGAGATCCAGGCGCGGGAGGTAATCAGCCTGAAGCGGCTAATGGAGGAGATCATGTCGAGGGACACCGGCCAGGAGATCGAGAAGGTCTCGAAAGACATGGATCGCGACTTCTACATGACGGCCCAGGAGGCCAAGGAGTACGGGATCATCGACCGCGTCATCGAGCACCATTGACCTCTGCAGCAGCAGCAGCGGCGGCTGGGGGCGCGAAGCCGCCCGATTTCGGTCTCGCGTCAGCGGCCGCGAAGCGGACGCCTTTAGGGATTTTCGCGCGCTCAGAATCCGCGTTCGCGGATTCTGATCTTGCGCCCAAGGCGGAACGGGAGTAAAAGGAGATACGGGATGGCTAGGGCGAGCGAGGGTAACGAGCAGCTTCTCTGCAGCTTTTGCGGCAAGAGCCAGCGACAGGTCAAGAAGCTGATCGCCGGTCCTGGCGTCTACATCTGCGACGAGTGCATCGATCTCTGTAACGAGATCATCGACGAGGAGCTCACCACACCGGCCCAGCTCGACCTCGACAATCTCCCGAAGCCGCTCGACATCTACTCCGTCCTGAACGACTACGTCGTCTCGCAAGAGGAGTCCAAGCGCACCCTCGCGGTCGCGGTCTACAACCACTACAAGCGCGTGCGCATGGGGCTCGAGGACGCCGAGGTCGAGCTCGCGAAGTCGAACATCCTCCTACTCGGGCCGACCGGGTGCGGCAAGACGCTCCTCGCGCAGACTCTCGCGCGCATCCTGAACGTCCCCTTCGCGATCGCGGACGCGACGGCTCTGACCGAAGCCGGCTACGTCGGAGAAGATGTCGAGAACATCCTCTTGAAGCTGATCCAGGCCGCGGACTTCGACATCAAGAAGGCGGAGACCGGGATCATCTACATCGACGAGGTCGACAAGATCGCGCGCAAGGCGGACAACCCGTCGATCACGCGAGACGTGTCGGGTGAGGGGGTCCAGCAGGCGCTCCTCAAGATCCTCGAGGGGACGGTCGCCTCGGTGCCGCCGCAGGGCGGGCGCAAGCATCCGCACCAGGAGTTCCTCTCGATCGACACGACGAACATCCTCTTCATCTGCGGGGGAGCGTTTGCGGGCCTCGACAAGATCATCGAGCGCCGGATTGGCAAGAATACGGTCGGGTTCGGGGCCGACATTCGCTCGCGCTACTCCGGGGAGGGCGCCGAGCTCTTGACAAAGGTCATGCCCGAGGACCTGATGTCCTTCGGCTTGATCCCCGAGTTCGTGGGGCGGCTCCCGGTCATCTCCGCCGTGCACCAGCTGACGAAGGAGGATCTCGTCGAGATCCTGACCGAGCCGCGAAACGCGCTCACGAAGCAGTACCAGCGCTTCTTCGGCTACGACTCGATCGAGCTCGTCTTCACCGACGACGCGCTGTGGCAGATCGCCGACCACGCGCTGGCGCGAGAGACGGGCGCGCGCGGGCTGCGCTCGATCATCGAGCTTGCGCTCCTCGATGTGATGTTCGAGCTCCCCTCTCGCACGGACGTGACCAAGTGCGTGATCACGAAAGAGACCATCTCCAAGGGTCTCAAACCGACGCTCCTGACGAGCGCCGAAGGCGTGGACGACGAGCTCGAAGAGCTCGC
>JBPCMD010000028.1:0-11231 GCA_051002595.1 Gaiellaceae bacterium | reverse complement strand
TATGTGGCTCTACCGGGCCACTCCCGGCAACCCACGACAGATGCGTAGGCGCCGGCCACTCTCTGCCAGCGACCGGACGCCGCGGCCCTCGGGGCTACGGCTCCATCCTGTCTAAAGGCGTCCGCGGTCGCGGCCGCAGTGCTTCGCTACTTGAGCTTCTACTCTAGTAGGGGATGCCCAGAACGACTTTCCCGAACTGCGCTCCCGATTCGAGCCGCTCGTGGGCATTCGCAGCGTCCGCGAGCGCGAAGACGCTGTCGACGTGGATTCGGGCCTTCCCCGCGCGTATGAGCTCGTAGGCGCCCTCGAAATCGGCGGGCGTCCCCATCGTCGATCCGTAGACGACGAGCTGCTTCCACCACAGTCGGTAGAGGCGCGCGGGTGGACTGTGGCCCGAGGTCGCTCCGCAGACGACGACACGCCCTTCGTGCGCTGCCGCGGCCAGTGAGCGTTCCCATGTCGCCTCACCGACTGTCTCGACGACGACGGCTGCGCCGGCGCCGCTCGTTGCCTCCTTGACGGCTTCGACCACGTCCTCGTCCGAGTGGTGCACGGCGACGTCTGCTCCGAGGCTGCGCGCCCGTTCGAGCTTGTCGGCGCTTGACGACGTGACGATCGTCCGCGCGCCGAGCGCACGACAGAGCTCGAACGCGGCCAGCGCGACGCCTCCGCCGATGCCCCAAATCAGCACCCACTCGTCCTCCTGCAGCGCGGCCTTGGTCACGAGCATCCGGTAGGCGGTCTCGAATACGAGAGGGAACGCGGCGCCCTCCTCGAACGAGAGCTGCTCGACGAGGGGATAGAGCTGCGCGGCGGGAATCGCCTTCAGCTCACAATAGGTCCCGTCGGTATGCTCGCCGATGACAGTGATGCGTCCGTCGTGGACGATGCCCGGGTTCACGACGACGCGATCGCCGACCGCGAAGCCCTCGACGCCGTCACCAAGAGCCGCAACCACCCCGGTCCCGTCCGCGCCCAGGATGCGCGGCTTCGGGACGGAGGGGAGCCCTTTTCTGATCCAAACGTCGAGATGATTCAATCCGGCCGCACGAAGCTCGACCAGGACCTCACCGGCGCGAGGCTCGGGATCGGGCACGTCCTCGTAGCGGAGAACCTCGGGGCCTCCATCTTCGTGAATGCGAACGGCCTGCACGAGGCAGAATCCTCTCATGACTGCCGCCGAGCTGACTCGACTGGCCGCGGACCTTGGTTTGGACGTCCTCGGCGCAGCCGCGGTCGGGCGGTACGAGGACACCGAGAAACACATCCGCGAGCGGAAGGCGCGCGGGCTCTTCGCGGACATGCGCTTTACGATGGCGCGGCCGGAGATCTCGTGTAATCCGGAGACGCTCGTGGAGGGGGCGAGAAGCGTTGTCTCCGCTGCGCTCTGCTACTACGAGCCCGGGCCTGAGCCTGGTGCTGACGAGGGCCGACTGTCGCGGTACACCTGGCGCGACGCGTATGCGGAGCTGCGCGACGGTCTCGAAGAGCTCGGGAGCCGGCTCGGCGGCGCGTACCGCGTTCTCGTCGACTCCAACGACCATGTGGATCGCGAGGCTGCCGTTCGTGCTGGGGTCGCCTTCTATGGGAAGAACACGATGGCGATCACCCGGCGATTCGGGTCGTGGGTGGTTCTCGGGACGCTCGTCACTGACGTGACGATCGAGCCGAACGAGCCGCTCGAGCTCGATTGTGGATCCTGCCGGCTCTGCGTCGACGCGTGTCCGACGGGCGCTCTCGACGAGCCGGGCACGCTGGATGCGACGAAGTGCCTGTCCTATTGGACACAGGCGCCCTCTGCGATCCCGGAGCCGTATCAGGCCGAGATTGGTGACAGCGTGTACGGCTGTGACATCTGTCAGGACGTCTGTCCCTGGAACCGCGGGGTCGAGCGGCGGCGCCAGCACCTGGTGCCGCCGCTCGAATCGGCGCCCACCGTTTCGCTCAGAGAATGGCTCGAGCAAGACGGAGACGAGCTGGTTAGGGATTTCGATCGTCTCTATGTCCCGCGCAACGACCCTCGGTGGCTACGGAGGAACGCGCTCCTCGCGGCGGGAAATACCGGAAGTCACGAACTCGTCTCGGTGGTGGAGCGGTACGCGAAAGGCGACGATCCGATGCTCCGAGACGCGGCGGAGTGGGCTCTCATGCGGCTCGCCGAGCGCTCCGCATGACTCGGTCGCCGGGTCGGCGTTGTCTCGCGGTTCTCGTTCACGAAGTTCGGAGCCCTGTTGCCGCGCTTGCGGCGATCGCGGAGACGTACAAGGATCGCCGGCTCGAGGCTTCCGCGCGTGGCCCGCTGGTCGAGCTCGCTGCTGCCGCATGTCGAGGAATCGAACGCCTGGTCAGCGATGCGTCGACCGCATCGGTGCGATTGGAGGAAGTCGAAGTCGGCCACCTCGTCGAGGAAGCCGCGACGGCGGCCGTGCTGGAGGGCGGAAACGTGCGCGCGGAGGTCGACGCCGACTTGCCTCTGCTCCGCGCCGATCCGCTTCGGCTCCGACAGGCGCTGGACAACCTCGTATCGAACGCGCTGCGGCACGGCGGATCCTCCGACGAGGTTCTCATCCGCGCTCGGCGCACTGGAGCCGCGATACAGCTGTCGGTGGTCGATCGAGGCCCGGGGATTCCCCCCGACGAGCAGCAGAGGGTCTTCGAACCGGGTGTCCGCTTGAACGTGAAGCGTTCGGGATCGGGGCTGGGACTCGCCGTCGCCCGCGCGATCGCCGAGGCGCACGGGGGAACGCTGACGGTCGAGTCGGTTGCCTCGACAGGAGCGACGTTTACGATCGCGCTACCGATTCGCTAACCGGCTACCCGGGCGTCGACGCGATATGTGCGAAGCATCTGACCGGTCTTGTCATGCTCGGAAAGCTCAAAAACCGCGTGAGATCCCTCGATGAAGACGTCGTGCACCGTCGCGATACGGATTGGCAGTCCACCCGCTGTCTCATACACCTCGGCGTACCCAGGTTGCTCGACGACGAGGTACTTAGTCCGGCGGCCGGGTTCGACCCAGATGAAGCCCATGGGGTCGCCGTCCCGGGTGCTGCAGCCCACCATGTCGAGGCGCGGATCGCGCAACCGGCCGCCGTAAAGCCGACCGTAGGCGCCGCCGCACCAGGGACGATTTCCCTCGCCTCGACCCAAGCTATTGTCGCAACCAAACACCACTTGCCGTGAAGCCTGCTCGAAGGTCACGGTTTCGGACTCGACGCCGACCCGCTCGACGGAGGAACCCTCCGGCTGCGCGTCCCAATCTCGTTCGAGGCACGATGCAGATCGTGTCTGGTTGCCACGGTTGGTAGTAGAGACGACGCGAACCTTCGTCAGCACGACGTGATCCTGGATGCCTTCGAGCGTGACCGGTGGCGCGGCCGCGTGAGACCCGTCCATCAGCCGTTTGGGGACCGACGCCTCGTCGGAGCATCCGGCTACGACGCCGAAGGCGAGCGCTACTACGGTCCCGCGAATGACGCCGAAGGGGCGCCGCGAAAATGGCCCGCGGCGCCCCTCGCTCACATCAGGGCTGACTCCAGCCAAGGCGGCGGACGCCGTTGTAGCTCGAGCTTCCTCGGTACGTGCGCGTCCAGACGTTGGTGCCGTACGCCTCACCTTTCGCTTCGATGATCTGGTCAGTACCGTCGGCATTGGGCACGTAGATCATCCCGATATGGTGGTCGCTTGCAAAGGCGTCCATTTTGATCGCGGCCGATTTGGACAGGGGGTAGTTCGGCGCACCAAGCGCAGCCTTGAAGTGCGCAGCCAGGTATGGCCCGTGGATGTATCGAAGCCTCCACCATTGGTGAAAGGCGGTGCTGTTCTGGTCCTCAGACTCACGCCACACCTTGAAGGTGAAGCCCGAGCAGTCGGGACCCTCTCCGCCCGTTCCGCCGTTCGCCGTCGGGTCGCCCGGCGAGTCGTCGACGTCATTGTCGTTCCAGCAGCCGCCTGCCCACTGGTAGCCCTCGTTGCGAGCATAGAGAGCGACCGTGATCGAGCCGTCTCGCGTCATGTACGAGGTCGGTGTAGGCGGGTAGTAGTTGCAGTTCTGGGCGATGAACTGCGTGTGGTAGGCGCCGGCGGTACCGGCGCCCGCCAAGGCGAACGCGATCGCGAACGCCGCGAAGAACTTCCACGCATGCAGCATCACTCCACCTCCAGATCGAAGCGGTCGACGAAGAGCCCTGCCGGAGTCGAGCCGAGCTGATAGAGCGACGACCCCTGGAGGCGGAAGCGCGACAGCGGTGCTGTCTCCGCCCAGTCCGCGGAGTCCAGTGAGAAGCGGTTGACCACTCCTCGCCGACTCAGCACGAGGACCACGAACTCGTCCCGATCGTCGTTGATGACGCGCGTCACGAGGACGACCCCAGTGCCATGCGGTTCCGCAAGCTGGACCTCGGCCAACGGTGTCCCGCTCTGCACAACCCAGGAGCGTCGAACTCCGGTATCTCCGACGAGCGCGACACGTACCTCGTCTCCATTGCGCAGGATCACGATCTCGCGACCGTCGGAGAACGGGCGCCCAGTCTCGCCGGCGCTGAGCTGCCCCGAGACGCTGACCGGCTGTCCTTCGCGCTCGGCGGGCATCCACTGGGCCGAGGCGCTCTGCAGCACGACCGGGCCGTCTGGGCCGACTCGAACCTGTGAAGGCCTTCCTGCGATTGCGATCGTTGCCTTGCTCGTTCCCTGAGGAGCGAACGTTCGCAGCAGAGGCTTCCCGTGGGCGCCGGTCGTCTCGAGGACGAAGACCGTGCCGTCCTTGTCGATCGACATGTCCGCAAGCGTCCCGTTGATTTCGAGCGGCACCGAATCGGGTCTTTCCGCCCCCCGCTGCCAGCGAAGGAGACGCTTGTTCGCCTCGTCGAGGACGACAACACCGCCGTCCTCCTCGACGTCGAATGCCGAGCCGCCGATTGGCGTCAGGTTTCTGCCCTGCTCGAGACCCACTTCTGCCGTGCCGCTTCCCCAGGCAGCTTCCGCGACGCGCGCATCGGCTTCACGCTGCCCGCCGAAGCTATGTGCTCCGAGCACCACATCGATGCTCCTTCCGAGCGGACGGCTCCGTTGAGGAGCTGCCGAGCCTCCCGCCGGCGTCGTGGTCGAGATGCCTGCGCCCTCGCTCCGAAACACGGCGTAGTAGGAGAACCCGGCCGAAGCGCCTGCGATGGATTCCGGGAGACGCGCGACGTAGCGGCTGTCGGACGCACCTCGCTCTGCGCGCATCGCGATCTCCTGGAAGGCTCCGGTGTCGCCGGCTCTTGCGAACACCGCGCCCTCGACGCTACAGGGGGTGTCGGCTTCCGCCTCGGAGAGCGCACAGTAGACGTCGTAGCGCAGCGCGATCTCCTCGCCGCGAGTGGTGAGTAGCGGCGGAAGGTGCGTCGCCTCGAGCAGTGGACGTTCTGACGGTTGAACAAGACGATGGGCCAGAGCCGTGCCAGCGAGGGCGACTGACAGGATGCCCGCGAGGGCGCCGGCAAGTACGCCCGCAGTCCCGGGTATCTTCGAATGAGAGGATCGGATCTCGTCCATCACGCTCCTTGTTGTCGATTGAGACAACCGTAGCGCGCGGCAACGGGCGAAGGCTTCCGCGATGCCGATTTCGGCAACGTTTTGTCGTACTCTTGTGAAGAATCAGCTGCGCGTCGGAACGCGGCTCGTGTCGCGCTGGAGGCGACGAGCCCGCTTTGCCACAGCATCCCGTAGCCGTAGAGGCTCGAGCACGATCGTCTCGCCCCGGTCGGCCAGCACTTCCGAGAGGAGCCACTCCTCGGTCTTGTACGGCACGTCCGCGATCGCCGACCCGTCTGTAAGCGGACGTGCGCCCCGCTCGAGCTTCCAGCGAGCGATGAGCGGAGAATGGTGCAGCCGCGCCACGCGAGGGTTCGTGAGATAGGACGGATCAAAACCCTCCCGGGGCTCGAACCGCTCGTCCGTGAGGCGGGCGGAGCGCATGCGGTCGAGCCGAAAAGTGCGCGCCGCGTCAACCGTCCGATCCCAGGTGTGCACGCGCCAGACCGGTAACTCCCGCTCGATCGTGTACGGCTCTACCTGACGCATCGACGGGCTCTCGCTTCCTTCCTTCAGGTACTCGATCTCGACCACGCGACGCTTCTCGGCGGCCTCGCTCAGCACCTTCACGAGCGCCTCCTCGTCCAGCGCCACGCGCGGCTCGGGCGTCGCAGCGAGGTCGAAACGTCCGAATGTCTCCTCGAGCTTGCGGCGCACGCGCTTCAGCTGCGTGTGGGCGTCGGCGGCGATCGTCGGGCCGACGTACTCGATGGCGAGGCGGATCGCGCGCGCCTCGAGGGGGGTGAGCTTCGGCGGCCGACGGAACACGTCCCCGTACAGTTCCTTGTCGACCCTCACCACATCGCCCTCATGCATCGCGTACACCGCGTAGCACCCGCCTCCGAAGTTCACGAGGTTGAGGAGCGAGAGATGATCCTGGAGCTCCTCGAGCGGGATGGAGATGCGGCCGGCGAGCTCGGCCGCGTCCAGCACCGCGGCCGGCTCCTCTCCGCACGCCGCCAGGAGTTGAGCGAGCAACGCCTGGAGGACACCGAAGCGCTCGGGCGCAACCGGCCCCACAGGGCGCTCGGGAGGCGGATGTCTCGGGTCACGGCGCTTCGCCCCGGCCGGCACGGGCGCCTCGCCTCCGTGCGACTCGACGAGCGCGGTGAGCCCATCGGCGACCGCGCCTCGGAGCTCCTCGGGCTCGAGGGCGACCGCGCGGCCGTTCTGGCGAAGCACCCAGCCCGCAAGGAGATCGACGTTCGCGAATGCAGTCTCGAAGACGCCGTTCTCGACCGAGCCAGCGTCGGAGAGTGTGCGCTCCACCCACCAGGCGGTGTCGTCGGAGACCGCGATCTGCGCAGTCCCCACCGTCTCTCCGATCTGCCACGGGCGCGGCACCCGGTGTTGTTCGACGTTGAAATCCGCAGGAACGCGGAAGTCGCGCTCGCGCCTGGTCGCGAAGCGAATGTCGCCGCGAATTCGGGACACCTTGAAAGTTCGCACAGTGGCACGGTCGAGGTCCTGGCCGATCACGTACCAGTTTCCGTCGTCCAAGCGGAGCGCGTACGGGTTCATGACGCGATCTCCGGGTCGTGAGCGCTTGGGGCTCCAGTAGCCGAAGCGGACCGTGCGCTGCTTCGAGATCGCGGACTCGAGCTTCGACAACCGGCCGGCCAGCTCGGGCGAGTAGTCGGGCGCGCTCACGCGGACGCGCTCAGCCGTGTCGGTCGGCGGCTCCGAGAATCCCGTGCGGCCGAGCGCGAGGTTCTGCAGAGCCAACCGGAACGGCTCGGCGTATGCGAACTTGCCCTCGAGGTAGTAGAGCGCGGTCTGGAGCGCTGCGAGCTCCCCGTCGTCGAGCTCGAGGCGGTCGAGGAAGTAGTGCTCCGAGCGGAGCGTGTAGAGCTCTTCACCGGTGAACTCGTCGCGCTGGGATTGAAGCGGAACGCCAAGAGCGGTCAGCTCCGCGCGATCCGAGTAGAAGCGGCGGGCGAAAGCCTCGTCCGACATCTCGCTGTAGCCCTCGACGTTCGATTTGACGTCCCTGGCCGTCAGCGGACGGCGCTCGGCCATGAGGAAGGCGACGAGCGAAAGCTGGCGGATGAGCTTGTCAGCGTCGTGCGACATGCGCCCTGCGAGCTTAGCGTTGTTGGCGCAAGACCGGATCCGCTCGCGCGGATTCCAGTCGCCCGAGGCAAACCCCTTCTTTTCGCAGACCGGAATCCGCTCGAGCGGATTCCGATCGCGCGATTAGAAGTCTCGGGGTGTGAAGTCGGCTGCTGGACTCACCCCGCTACTCCCGCTGGCCGAAGTCAGCTACGCGGGTCTCGGTCTACAGCGTCAGGCGGCGGCAGCAGCCGCGTGCTGCTCGAGATGCTGATGGGAGGGGCAGTAGTCCCTGCTCGGAAGCGGCGTGCGTTGACACGCCTTGCCCTTGCGGGTCGTCGCGTGGCAGCGCGACACCCCTCCGTCGAGCATGCCCGCCTCGATCTGGTGCTCGATGAACGCAGTGGCTGCGCCCACACCTTCGCGAACGGCCCAGGCGACCTGCGCCTGCGCGGTGATCGGGAAGTAGCGCCTGATGTCCGCGAAGAGGGTGCGGTCGGGTTGCGCGAAGTAATGAGGATCCTCGGCGAGCCGCTCCATTGTCTGCTCGCACTCGCAGAGCACCGCGCGCCGGTATTCGAGCTGCGTGCTTCGATCGGCATACGGGTCGATCAATGACTTGATCGAGCGGTAAATCGCTCGCGAGTATTGATACATACAGGAGCGTAACTGCGCGATGTGGTCTTCCAAATGAACGCTCCAGCTCTCGGAGGATCGCTCTCGGTAGGCGGATAAATGACTGCTCTGAAGCCCCGCAGCGGGGAGTGTAGCGTCTTTCCGACCGTGTTACAAAGTCTGGGTCTTCAGTCGTCGCACTAGACAACAAACGGCCGCGTTCAAGGCACGATCCGGCGCACGGTGGCGGTGCGGGCGAATCTGCGTGCGCGCGCGAGATCGCTCGTCGCCTCGGCCTCGGATCCGTACAAGCCGGCGAACACCAGCCAGTATCCAGGGTGCAGGCTCGCGAACTGCGACGAGTCCAGGATTCCCACCGCGAGCCCGCGTTTGGCGGCGTTCCGCGCCCGCAGCACGGCAACCTGTCGGCCGCCGGTCTGTGGAAGCGTCGCGAGCGCGATCGTCCAGCCGTCATCACCAGCGGGCCAGTCCGCGATGCCCGCGGCAGCTCCCTGCGAGGGAGGTGGGAGTGTGGTGGACGCGGGAAGGGTCGCGAAGCCGCCTGTCGCGGTGACGAGCTCGGCCGTGTCATTGCCGCCATTCGTGGCGGCGACGGCCAGCGCGGCGCCGGCGAGCGCGACGAGGAAAGCCAGCGTCGCTCGGATGACCCAACCCGAACGAAGCCCTCGGCGCGCGCCGATTGCGCCGGGGCCGGGGAGACGCACGCCGCATTCGAGGCAATATTCCTGACCCGCAACCGCGTGCGCGCCACAACGGGGACAGCCGTTCAGCGGGCGCCTCGGTCAGGCCCAGTCCCGGCTGTGGCTTCGGCCATGGGTCGGCCACAGGTCGCGCAGAAACGCGCTCCCAGCAAGAACGGCGCTCCGCAGACGCAGGTCGCAGATCCTCGGCGCAGTCGCGAGCTGCCATCGAGGAGCGCGTCGATCTCGTGGACGCGAGCCTCCATGGCGACGAGCTCCGCACAGCGCTCGACGACAAGGCCCGCGTTGAAGCGGTCTCGCTTGTACATCTCGAGCGCCAGTCCTCCGAGGTCCCGCAGGCGCTCCTCGCGCACCACGAGCAACGACTTGCGCTCCCGCCGAAGCTCTCGCGGGACGGGTGGAGTGGGAGCAGCGCGAGCCGGCGCGCTCGTGGTCTCCCGTTGCCTCGGCACAGGCTCTAGCCTAGATGCTTGATCGGACTTTCACGGGGGGATTGCTCGCCTCGTAGACGTAATCCCTGCGTTCTCGCTTCACCGTCTAGAGCTGGAGGACGACGAGCCGCTCCTCGGTCATCTCGAGAATCGCGTACGCTGGCCCCTCGCGCGTGTTCCCCGAGTCCTTGACTCCGCCGTAGGGCATCCGGTCGGCGCGAAACGTGGGCGCCTCGTTCACGGTCACGCCGCCGAACTGGAGCTCGTGCGCGGCGCGGAGAGCGGCTTTGACGTCGCGGGTGAAGACGCCAGCCTGCAGCCCGAAGCGGGTGGAGTTGGCGAGCTCGATCGCCTCGTCGAGCGTGTCGAAGGGTGTCACGGTGCAGAGAGGTCCGAATCACCTCCTCGCGCGAGACCCTCGCATCCCGAGGAGCCTCGGCGACCACGGTCGGCAGCAGGAGCTCATCCTCGAGCTCCCCGCCGGTCAACACCTTGGCACCCTCGCTCTTGGCCTCCCTCGATCCAGTCGAGGATTCGGTCACGGTCGGACCCGGAGATCAGGGGGCCGACATCGGTCTCCTCGTCCGCAGGGTCTCCCACGCGGAGCCCCTCGACGAGAGGAAGGAAGAGCCCGACGAACTCCTCGTAGGCGCTCTGCTCGATGTATATCCGCTGGACGGAGATGCAGCTCTGGCCGGCGAAGGAGAACGCGTTCGCGGCGAGACGGGTGGCAGCGTCCTCGAGATCCGCGTCTGCCGCGACAATCACAGGTGTCGCATTGCCGAGCTCGAGATTTACACGCTTGCGCGGAGCTCGCTCGCGCAGCTTCCAGCCGATCGGAACCGAGCCAGTGAAGCTGATCAGCTTCACTGGCTCGTCCTCGACGAGCACGTCTCCGATCTCGGCGGCTGGCCCGCAGACGACATTCAGCCAACCCGCGGGAAGCCCCGCCTCGGTCTCGAGCTCTGCGAGGAAGAGCGCCGAAAGCGGAGTCTGGGAGGCGGGTTTCAGGACGACGGCACAGCCGGCGGCGAGCGCCGGTGCGACCTTGTGGGCCACGAGATTGAGCGGAAAATTGAACGGGGAGATGGCGCCGACGATCCCGATCGGCTGCCGCAGCGTGAACGCGAGCTTCCCGGCTCCCGCAGGCGAGGCATCCATCGGGACGACGTCCCCGGCGAGCTTGCGCGCTCGACGGCCGCCATCGTGAAGGTCGACACCGCACGGGACGCCTCAACTCGGGCCGCCTTCATCGGCTTGCCAGCTTCGGCGGAGATGGTCCGGGCGGCGTCGTCTGCGTGCTCGGCGAGGAGCGCCGCTACTCGGTCGAGGATCGCCGCGCGCTCGTGAGCCGGAAGGGGCTCGCGCATTGCGCTTTCAGCCGCATCGAGGGCCTGTCGCGCCTCTGCGGCGCCCGCCTTCGGCACGCGGCCGACTAGCGCTCCGTCGTAGGGTGACTTGACCTCGCTCCACTCGCCGGTCTCGACCCACTCGCCTCCGATCAGAAGCTTCCGCTCGACCGCGGTCGTAGCCATGTCGTGAGTCTAGATGGGAGACTTTCGCCCATGGATGTGCCGGACGGTCACTACGCCCGAAGCGGCGACGTCGCGATTGCCTACCAGATTGTCGGCGCTGGTCCTCACGATGTCGTCCTGGTGCCGAGCTACGGCAACCTCTTGCTCTTCTGGCAGCAACCACGCTTCGTCGAGTTCTTTACTCGAATCTCGTCATTCGCTCGGCTCATCCTCCTCGACAAGCGTGGCACCGGGCTCTCGGACCGACCGCGGGAGTTCGCCACGCTCGAGACCCGGATGGACGACGTCCGTGCGGTCATGGA
>JBPCMD010000027.1:0-11377 GCA_051002595.1 Gaiellaceae bacterium | reverse complement strand
AGCGTGTTCTCATCGCCACTGCCGCTGCCACCGCAACTGACCGCTACGAACGCGAAAACAGCCACGATGCCCGCGAGAAGCGGCACCTTCAATCTTCCCATGTCTCTCCCTTCGCTGAAAATTCGGCTTCTGAGACGGCAGTATCGCAAGAGACCCGACGCGGGCATGCAAGTTAGGCGCTCCCGGTGAGGCCGAGCTCCCGGGAGCGCCTTGGATCAATGCGGCTGAGCTGTACGGGGCGGGCGAGGTTCGTTATGCCGCGAGGCCTGCGAGGTCACGCAGCGCCTCGAGGCGCTTGAGCGCCTGGCCTTCGAGCTGCCTGACGCGCTCGCGTGTCAGGTCGAGCTCGTGGCCGATCGCCTCGAGCGTCCACGGCTCGCCTTCGAAGCCGAAGCGCAGCTCGAGAATCCGTCGCTCTCGCTCCGGAAGCGCGTCCAGCGCTCGCCGGATGCTCTGCCGGCGCAGCGACTCCTCGGCCTCGTCGAACGGGTCGGCGGCCTCGCGGTCGGCGAAGAGATCTCCGAGCTCGCCCTCGTCGTCCGCGCCGACGGTCTGGTTCAGCGAGACCGACGCGTGGGCGGCGCCCAGCGCCTCGTCGACGTGCTGGAGCGGGAGGCCGGTGGCCTCCGCCAGCTCCTCCTTCGTCGCCTCGCGTCCGAGCTCGACCTCGAGCCGGCGCGCTGCGCGGGAGAGCTTCTGCTGCCGCTCGACCACGTGGACCGGCACGCGGATCGTCCGCGCGTGGTTCGCCACCGCGCGCTGCACCGACTGGCGGATCCACCAGGTCGCATACGTCGAGAACTTGAAGCCGCGCCTCCAGTCGAACTTCTCGACGGCGCGATTCAGGCCGAGCGTTCCCTCCTGGATCAGGTCCAGGAACGGCACGCCGAGGCCCCGATAGCCCTTGGCGATCGACACGACGAGCCGGAGGTTCGACTCGATCATCTTCCGCTTGGCAACCGGATCGCCGCGCTCGATTCGCTTGGCGAGCGCCACCTCTTCGGCCGCGGTGAGCAGCTTGTGGCGTCCAACGTCGGCGAGGAAGAGCTGCAGGCTGTCGGCCGCACCGGAAACGGCGCCTGCCTCGTACTGCGGCTTCTCCGCTTCCTTCTCGTCCGCCTCGGGGCGCTCGATCTCGATGCCGTGCGCTTCCAGCTCGCGCTGGAGCAGCTCGGAGTCTTCCTCACCGAGGTCGTGCTCGAGCACGAAGGCCTCGATCTCGGGGATCGTGAGGTGGCCACCGTGCTCCTCGGCGCGCTCGACCAGCGCCTTCACGTGCTCGGACTCGAGCAATTCGATCAGCTGATTCTGCGTCAAGTGGGTGTTTCAGTCCTTTCGGCGACTCGCAATAGCAACAAACTCACTGATTGTATGAGGATTTTTGGGCCAGTTTCCAGGGGTGATACCTGTTCGAGAGGCGTTACAAACTCCCAACGCTCGGCCCCTTCCTGACTATTCCGCAATCGAGACCTCGGCTGTTTGCGGGCGGAGCGTTCAGAGCCCGAAGGCCTATACAACCTGAGACGTCGATCTTGCCCAGGCAGTTAGATCATGACCTCCCAGACGGACGGTGCAAACCCCTCGCGAGCGGCTTTATCCGCTCTTAGCGTTCGGAACGAGCTGAAGCGCAGCTCAGGCGTTCACTTCGAACCGAGCGCAGCACGTCTCTCCGCAAGCAGCTCGGCGGCCCGCTCCGGCGTGACGCCCTCGACCGTATCCCCGCGCCGCAAGCTGGCGTTCGTCTCGCCGTCGGTGACGTAGGGGCCGAAGCGGCCGTCTTTGACCAGAATCTGGCGGCCCGTGCCACTGTCGGCGCCCAGCTCCCGCAGCGGCCCGCGGGCGGCGCCTCGGCCACGCCTGCGCGGCGGCTGGGCGAAAAGGGCGTTGGCCTCCTCGAGCGTGACCGTGAAGAGCTGCTCTTCGGTCTCGAGCGAGCGCGACTCCGAGCCTCTCTTCACGTATGGCCCGTAGCGGCCGTTCTGCGCCGTCACGTCCTCGCCGTCGACGGCTCCGACGACTCGCGGCAGCGTGAGCAGACGCAACGCGTTGTCCAGCGAGACGCTTTCCGGCGACATCGAGGCGAAGAGCGATGCCGTTCTCGGTTTTCCCTCCGCGCCCTCGGGGAGGACCTCGGTGACGTACGGGCCGTAGCGCCCTGAGCGGGCGACGATCTCGTGTCCGGTCTCAGGATCCTTCCCCAGCGGGCGGTTGTCGGGCTGCGCGAGCAGCTCGTCCGCCTTCTCGGCGGTCAGCTCGTCGGGAGCGAGATCGCCCGGCAGGCTGGCGCGAGCCTCGCCGCGCTCGAGGTAGGGCCCGTAGCGACCGACGCGGATCACCGCCTCGCTCCGCGGGATGGCGATCGAGTTCACCGCTCGAGCGTCGATGTCGTCGAGATGCTCGGTGACGAGATGCCGGAGGCCCGGGTCGTCTCCGTCCCCGAAGTAGAAGCGTTTGAGCCACGCCCCGCGCTCCTCGTCGCCGGCTGCGATCCGGTCGAGGTCGTCCTCCATGCGCGCGGTGAAGTCGAAGTCCACGAGCTGCTCGAAATGGCGTTCCAGCAGGTTCACCACGGCGAACGCGAGGAAGGTCGGAACGAGCGCTGTGCCCTTCTTGAACACGTATCCGCGATCGAGGATGGTCGACAGGATCGCGGCGTACGTCGAGGGACGCCCGATGCCCCGATCCTCGAGCGCCTTGACGAGCGTCGGCTCCGTGTAGCGCGGCGGCGGAGTCGTGGAATGGCCCTCGGGCTCGAGCGTGAGAACCGTCACGTCCTGTCCGACGGCGAGCTGAGGGAGGCGGCGCTCCTCGTCGTCCTCCGAGGGCTCGTCCCGACCAGGCTCGTAGGCGGCCAGAAAGCCGCGGAACGTGAGCACGGTGCCGGATGCTGCGAACTCGACGTCCTCGTCCTGCGATGAGCTCGCGCCGAGGCGGAGCGACACCGTTTGCCCACGCGCGTCCTCCATCTGCGACGCGAGCGTTCGCTTCCAAATGAGGTCATAAAGGCCGTGCTCGTCGCGGGACAGGTCGCGTTTCAGCTCGTCAGGCGTTCGGAAGGTGTCACCCGCTGGCCGGATCGCCTCGTGGGCCTCCTGGGCGTTCGCGACTGCGCGTCCGTAGGCACGCGGCTTCTCGGGCACGTAGTCGGGGCCATGGAGCTCGCGCACCTGTGCGCGGGCGGCTGCGAGCGCCGATTCGGAGAGCGTTGTCGAGTCGGTTCGCATGTACGTGATGTGGCCCGCCTCGTATAGACGCTGGGCGAGGCGCATCGTGGTCTGCGCGGAGAAGCGGAGCTTCCTGCTCGCCTCCTGCTGGAGCGTGGCCGTGCGAAAAGGCGCCGCCGGCCGGCGCCGGTATGGCTTCTCGTCGGATGTCCTGACGCTGAACGCCGCGTCCCGGAGACGTTCCGCGAGCCCGCGCGCTCCTTCCTCGTCGAGCCGCACGAGCATCTCCTCGCGGAGCGTCGCGTCAGGCGCGAAGTCGCGGCCTTGGGCGACGCGCAGTCCGTCTACCGTCACCAGGCGAGCGTCGAAGGACCCCGGGTCGAAGTTCGCCGCGAGGTCCCAGTACGCCGCCGAGACGAACGCGACCCGCTCGCGCTCCCGCTGGACGACGAGCCGCGTGGCGACCGACTGGACACGACCAGCCGAGAGCCCGCGTGTGACCTTCTTCCACAGGACCGGCGAGACCTCATAGCCGTAGAGCCGATCGAGGATGCGTCGGGTCTCCTGGGCGTCGACGAGCCGCTGGTCGATCGGGCGCGTGTCGTCGAGCGCTCGTCCGATCGCCTCGCGCGTGATCTCGTGGAAGACCATGCGCCGGACGGGAACCTTGGGCTTCAGCACCTGGACGAGGTGCCAGGCGATCGCCTCGCCTTCGCGGTCCTCGTCGGTGGCGAGGAGGAGCTCGTCGGCGTCCTTCAGATGCTTCTTGAGCTCGGTCACGACTTTCTTCTTCTTCGCGTCGATGACGTAGTAGGGCTCGAACTCCTTGTCGACGTCGACGCCGAGCGCGCCGAACCGCTTGCGCTGGGCTTCGGGCACGTCCGATGCGCGATCGGGGAGGTCTCGGATATGCCCGATGCTCGACTCCACCGCGAACTCCTTGCCGAGATAGCCCGCAATCGTCCGCGCTTTCGCCGGGCTCTCCACGATGACGAGTCGCTTTCCCATCGGCGGGCACCTTAGCGCCAGCTTGCGATGCTTCAATCCGGCGATACTGGCGCGCGTGTCGCAGCCGCCGCGTCCCAGCTGGCTCTACTTCGCTATCGCGGCTCTCACCCTGCCGCTGCTGAAGACCGTCTTTCGCCTGCGCGCTGCCGGCGCCGAGAACGTCCCGCGAGAGGGAGGATTCGTGCTCGCCGCGAACCACTCGTCGAACTTCGACCCGTGGCCGCTCGGCATCCCGCTCTTTCCCCGGCGGTTCCTGCGCTTCATGGCGAAGTCCGAGCTCTTCTGGTTCCCCATGGGGAAGCTCATCACCGCCGGAGGCGCATTTCCTGTGAGGCGTGGCGAGCGCGACGAGGAGGCGATTGCGGTTGCCGTAACGCTCTGCCGCGAAGGGCACGCCGTCGTCATGTTCCCCGAAGGGACGCGCCGACGGAAAGGCCTGCGCAAGAAGTACGAGGCCCGCTGGCACACGGGCGCCGCGCGGATCGCGCTCGAGGCGGGTGTCCCACTCGTACCCGCGGGCATTGCGGGGACCGACCGCATCGGCCGGCTCGGCCCGCTCCGCGTTCGGTACGGCGTCGCGGTTGAGCTCGACGACCTCAGAGCGTTACCTCTTGCCGACAGTGCACAAATAGCGACTGACCGGCTGCGGAGCGCGATTGCCGAGCTCGAGGCATCGCTCGCATGAAGCCGCTCCTCGTCATCGACGGCGACTCCTTCGCGCACCGCGCGTACCACGCGATCCCGAAAACGCTCCGCCGCTCGGACGGCGGGCCGGGGAACATGCTGTTCGGGTTCGGGACGATGCTCGTGCGGCTCTGGCAGGCTGAGAGGCCGCGGACGGTATTGGTCGCGTGGGACACCCTCGAGGTTCCCACCTATCGTCACGAGGCGCTCGCTGCGTACCAGTCGGGGCGCGAGTTCGATGCCGAGCTCCTCGAGCAGCTCGGCCTGCTCCCGTCTCTCGTCGCCTCGTCGGGGCTCGCATACGCGAAGGCGCCGGGCTACGAGGCCGACGACTTCCTCGGCGCCGCGGTCGCGACCGAGGAGGCTGCCGGAGGCGTGCTGCTCGTCGCAACCTCCGATCGAGACGCGTTCCAGCTCGCGAGCGCGAAGACCACGATCCTGCAGCCGGTGCGCGGCGAGGCGGCAGCTCGCATCGGGCCGGCAGAGGTTCGCGAACGGTATGGAGTCGATCCCGAGCAGGTGCTCGATTTCATCGCTCTGCGCGGCGACCCATCCGATCGCATTCCGGGAGCGCGTGGGATCGGCCCGAAGAAGGCCGCCGATCTGCTCGCACAGTACGGAACGTTGGAGGCGATGCTGGAGGAAGGCCGCTTCGGTGCCGAAGCCGAGGTGCTTCGCCTCTACCGGGAGATCGCCACCCTCGACCGCGCGGCTCCGCTCCCGCCGCTGCCGGACGTCGAACCCGACTGGAGCGCCGCGGCCGAGCATGCGCGAAAGCTGGGGATGAGCGGGCTCGCGGGAAGATTCGAGGAGGCCGCGACATCGACCTGATCAGCCATCCGTCGCTCACGCAGCTCCATTCGCCTGGACGCCATGTGCACGCCGAGAACCCCGAGCGCCTCGCCCGACTGCTCGCCGGCTTCCCGGGGTTTGTCGTGGCCGAGCCGGCGAAGCCTGAAGAGATCGAGCTGGTCCATTCTGGCGAGTACGTGCAGGAGATCGAGTCGATCGACGCGGAAACCTGGCTCGATGGCGACACCTACGCAGGACCTACGACATGGGAGGCCGCGACGCTTGCCGCCGGTTGCGCGATTCGGGCCGCACAGCAAGAGGGCTTTGCGCTCGTCCGACCGCCGGGGCACCATGCGCTCGAGGGGCGCGCGATGGGCTTCTGCATCTTCAACAGCGTCGCCGTCGCCGCTCGCCACGCGCAGACAGAGCGTGGCGCCGAGCGTGTTGCGATCGTCGACTTCGACGTCCACCACGGGAACGGGACGGAGGCGATTTTCCGAGAAGACCCGTCCGTCCTTTTCGTGTCGATTCACCAGTGGCCGTTCTACCCGGGCACCGGCGGGCCAGGGACGAGCGACGAGCACACGTTCAATGCCCCGCTCGCGGCGGGAGCCGGTGATGCCGAGTACGCGCAGGTGTTTCACGACGTGGTCGAGCCCGCAGTTCGTGCGTTCGATCCGGACCTCGTTCTCGTCTCCGCCGGCTTCGACGCACACGAGGAGGATCCGCTCGGGGGGATGCGCGTGACGGCCGAGGGCTTTCGCGAGCTAGCTCTACGATGCAGAGCTCTGGGGCCGAAAACGGCTGCAGTGCTCGAAGGGGGCTACAACCTCAGCACGCTGCCCGGGCTCGTCGAGGCAGCGCTCGAAGGCTTCAACGCAAGGTGACAGGCACCGTGGCGGTTGGGGTGACTGTCACCGGTTTTTGGTGACTGTCACCCTGCTGTTCGCGCTACCCCCGCGCGGTCTCGAGTCGCTCGAGCGCCTCACGCCGCGATGACACGCCGAGCTTCTTCAAGAGGCTCTTCACGTGCGAGCGAACCGTGTGCTCCGAGATGTACAGGCGCTGGGCGATCTCGTCCGTTCCCAGGTGCTCGTCGAGCAGCAGCAGCACTTCGACCTCACGCGCGGAGAGCGTCCGCGTAATCGTCTCGGGGATGCCGTGGAGCCGGCCTCCGTCGCGGACACGATCGAGGAGACGGCGCGCCACGCCACCGGAGAGCGCCGCCTCACCGCGGACGACACCGCGCAAGAACGTCGCGATCTGCTCGGGCGACTCCGTCTTCAGCAGATAGCCGGCAGCCCCGCCGCGGATGGCCGCGAGGAGGTTCTCCTCCGCGTCCGAGGCGGTCAGCACGACCACCTCGCACTCGGGCGCGACCTCGCGGATCTTGGGAAGCGCCGTCAGCCCGTCCATTCCCGGCATCGTCAGGTCGAGGAGAACCAGGTCGGGCTGCCCGCTTCGCGCAGCCAGAATCGCCTCTTCGCCGTTCGACGCGTCGCCCACGACCTCGAACCCCTGCTGCGCCAGGAGGGCGGCGAGGGCGTCCCTGGTCAGTGGATGGTCGTCGACGATCAGGATCCGCTCCGTCACGTCTCTCTTATCGGCACGGGTCGTGCTGCCGAAAAGGGGGTAATGGACCACCCGCGCTCGCAGAGCTACCGCTCCTGGCTCTTGGGGGAGATCATGCTGGTCGGGCTGCTCGCCTCGGCGACCGCGCTCTTCGCGCTCAGCTCGTCGCTTCAATCCGCATACGAGCTTCCCGAGGCCAGGCTCGTCGTGGATACGGCGGTGGGGGTCGTGGCAGCGATCGTCTCCGTGCTCTCCGCCATCCGCTTCATGGTCGACGGGCGAAGGCTCGATCTTCTGCTCGCCGGCGGCTTCTGGGCAATCGCGTTGGGAACGGTGGTATTCGGGCTCCTACCCGTCCTCGGCGGCGAGTCGCTGCCAGCCTGGGCCGCATGGGCTCTCGTCGGCGCCCGTTTGCTGGGCGCTGCGCTGATCGCCGTCGCGCCCTATGCGGATGGGCGCATGTCGAGGCGGCGAACGGCGCTTCTGGTGGTCGGCGTCGGCATCGTCGTCTTCCTCGCGTCCGCGGGGCTTGGTCTGAGCATGTCGCGATGGGGTACGAATGCCGAAACCCACCTCGTCGAAGGCTCGTCCGTCGAGATGGCCGCGGCCCTGTTGGCCGGTCTCTGGCTCGTCGCAGTGGTCGGATTCGCGCGACGCTATCGCCGGTACCGCCGCGATCTCGACAGCTGGCTCTGTCTGGCTGCGACGCTCGCGCTCTTCGCCGATGTCCACCTGTTGCTGACTCCGGTCGTCTCGAGCGAGTTCGTCCTCCAGGGCGATTTTCTCCGTCTGATCGCGTTCGGGTTTCTTCTCGTAGGTGTCTGGCGGGCGATTGCAGACGCCGAGTTCGGGCGTGCGGTCGCCGACGAGCGGGCACGGGTCGCGCGCGACATTCACGACGGCCTCGCGCAGTACCTGTTCGCGATCTCGACGCAGGTGAGCATGCTCGAGTCCGACGCCTCGCTGGAGGAAGTCCTGCCGCGTCTGAAGCGGGCTTCGACGGCCGCGCAGCAGGAAGCTCGCTTCGCGGTGCTCGCGCTTTCCTCTGCGGGAGGCTCGGCGCGCTTTGACTCTGCGCTTCGCCGCTACATCGACGTGTTGACGGCGGACGGCGTGCTCGACGTCGAGCTCGAGGTCGATCGGCAAGTGCGGCTGGCGCCCGACGAGCAGATCGAGGTGTTCCGGATCGTCCAGGAAGGGCTCGGAAATGTCCGGCGCCACGCGGGCGCGCGGCACGTCGATGTCTCGATCGCGCAGCGAGGCGGGCGTCGCGTTGTCTCGGTGAGCGATGACGGAGTGGGGTTCGACGAGGAGACGACCACGGCCGGCCAGGGGCTCGACAACATCAAGCTTCGGGCGGAGGCGATCGAAGGCGAGCTCAGCCTGCGGTCGGCTCCTGGGCGCGGGACCGCCATCGAGGTCGTGCTCCGGCCGACCTAGCGCCGGCGCGCGAACGCGAACACACCCGCCCACTGGCGGGCGTCGAGGTCGCGGGGATATGACGAGGCGTCGAACCCGAGCACCGGGGCAAGGCGCCGAAGTTCGCGGGGTGTGACCTTCCCCTTCAGCGCTCTTCCGAGCGGCATTCGAGAGTTGAACGCTTCCGCGAGGAACCGCCGGTAGCGCTCGTGTGCGTCCGCCGGAACGAGCGGCACGGGACGGCGTGCAAGGCGAAGAACTGCCGCGTCTACGCTCGGCACCGGCGAGAACGCGCCTCGCGTGAACCTGGCAGCGATCTCGAGCTCGAACCACGCCCGCCAGTAGACGCCGCGCAGCGTCGTCGGCCAGACGGCCGCGTGTTTCTGGGCGAACTCCCACTGCACGATCACGTCTGCCTGCCGCAGGCCGTTGAAGGGGTTCCGGAGAAAGCTGTCGAGAACCGCTCCCGATCCCGCGAACGGAAGGTTGGAGACGATCGAGAAATCCTCGCGTGGCCAGCTCCAGCTGCAGGCGTCGGTCTCGACGACCGTGACGGCGCGCCCCGCAAAACGCCTCCGAAGCTCGGCGGCGAGCGCCGGGTCGATCTCCAAAGCGATAACGGTTGCGCCCGCGTCGAGCAGGGACGACGTCAGGACACCGGTTCCAGCCCCGATGTCGACGATGCACTCACCGCGGCCGACGCCGGCCTCCCGAACGAGATCCGCTGCGAGTCGCTTACTGCGGAGAAAGTGCTGTCCGCGCGCTTCCCCTGCGGGTTGCCGCCGGACGGCCACGGAAGACCATGCTCGTTGTCACGGACGGGATTGTAGGCGCCATTTCGCGCGCGCTCCGACACATCTTCGTTTCCAATCCCTTCTCCCGCCGCGAACCTTCGGCAGATCCACGAGCTGCGCGCTGCCGGAAGGCTGCCGGAAGGAGAAGCGATGACGAAAGTGGCGGGCAAGGAACTGGCCGATTTCCTGCGCTCTGCGGGTCGGAGCGGTAACGCGCGCAAACTCAGAGGGGGCGATCAAGCGGCTGCGCTGGGTCGGTTGAATGGTGGCATCAGAAGTCACACCTGCGATGCCACCACTCCCGGAGCAGGTAGATGCCCGTCCGGGCACGCGCCGGACCTCTACGACGGTGCGCCCCAATACCAGTCGGCGAACGACCGCCTTCCAATCATGCGCACGCCAGTCTCTGCGTCTCGGTCGAAGGCGCCGAGCTCCTCATCGGTCGGCGAGGCACTCGTGGCGGCGGAGCGGCAGGCGATCCCCGGCCCGCCGTCCTCGAAGGCGGTTCGACCGACCGGCTGGCAGTCCGCATGCCGCACCGGCCGGCCGTTTCGGTGACGAGGATAGGTCTCCGGAAGGCCGACCGCTTCGAGGCCCGAGACGGTCACGCAGTCGAGCCACTCGCGCTCGACAACCTCGACCTCGACGAGGTCATGCTGCTCGGACTCGTTGAGATCCTCGACTCCGTAGGGGTGCCCACGCAGCTTGTGCTGTACCTGGAGGCGTGCAACTCGCAAGTCGCGGTTGACATAGAGGATGCCGAAGCTGTCCGGCGGATTCCAGCGTCCGCCGCGCTGCCGCGAGTAGCTCGTGTCGAGAGGGTCCCAGGATGGCTCGGCGAGTCGGTTGTAGGAGCCGCCCCGGCGGATGGTGCGCCCGTGGGCCATGGTCTCAGGCGGCTGTAGACCAGTCGAAGCTGTCGCGCACGAGCGCCAGCAGCTCGCGGTGCTGGTCGGCTGCGATCAGCTCCAGCATCGTCTTGTCGCCGTACGCGTCGGCAGGCCGGCGCGCGATCCCGGCGAGCCTGCCCGGCTTCAGCTTGCGCTCCAGCAGGTCGCAGATCGCGATCAGCGTCTGCACCTTTTCCTGCCGCCCCGAGGGCACACCGCGCTCGAGCCACTGGTCGACCGCCTGCCGGCGCACGCCGAAGAGCGAGGCGAGCTCCGTCTTCGACAGCTCGAATGCGTCTATCAGGCGGCGGAGCGGATGTTTCTCGTCGGGATGGTTGAGGTAGAAGCGCACCCGGCGCAGAAACAGCAGGGCGGTCAGATCGTCGACGTCGACGACCTCGCCGAGGCCTGGGTCGGCTGGCGCCAGGTCGAGAGCCCGCAGCCCGATCAGCTGACGAACCCGGTTCGTGAGATCGAGCGCAACCGCCTCCTCGAGCGGAAAGCGGACCGTCCAAGGGCCGAACGGCGCCTCGGCAGAGGCCGTCTCGAGCGCCGCGACCGGGGCTCGCCTCGCAGTACCCTTCACGTCGACGAGCGCGAGGTGCCCGTCGCCCGTGCGAACCATCACATCAGGGCGAGCCCGGTGAGCTTCGTCGAGCACTAGCAGCGTCAGCACGTGGTAGCAACGCACGTACTGGCGCGTCGCCTCGTCGGAGCCCTCGAGGGCGCGCTCGAGCTGGGCTCCGAGCGCCGGCAGGAGCTCACCGCCGTCGAGCTCGACCAGGGCGCGACGCACCCGTTGGAGGTTCCCAGCAAACAGGGGTGAAGCAGGCATCGTGGATGCCATACCTCACCACCATAGCGCAAGTTAATCGCAAGCGCAAGCGAAGCGCAAGCTGCGCGACAATTCAAGGCGATCGCGCGCGTGGAGGCGCTACGACAGGGCCATCGGAACACGACGTGGGTGAACGCGCGCGCGGAGGAACTACCTCTCGACCTCGGAACCTTCCGTACCGCGACGTTCGCTCAGTCCTTTCATTGGATGGATCGCCAG
>JBPCMD010000026.1:0-55265 GCA_051002595.1 Gaiellaceae bacterium | reverse complement strand
GCCCGCAGCTCGCCCGGCGCCCGCGCCCCGGCGATCCGGCGGTGGACGTCGATCTTGGCCGCCTCGTAGGGCACATAGGAGGACGGGACATATGCCGAGACGTCGGCGTCGACCCGGACCTCCTCGTCGGTTCGTTCGCCACCCTCGGTCTGGGCCGAGCGCAGCTCCGTGACCGCCTGGTCGAGCATCTCGACGTACAGCTCGAAGCCGATCGCCGCAACGTGACCGGACTGCTCGGCGCCGAGCAGGTCGCCCACCCCCCGAATCTCGAGGTCGCGCATGGCGATCTGGAAGCCGACGCCGAGCTCGGTGTGGTCGGCGAGCGTCGCCAGCCGGGCCCTTGCCTCCGGACTGAGCTCCGAGGCCTCCGGATAGAAGAGATATGCGTAGGCGTGGACGTCCGAACGGCCCACGCGGCCTCGAATCTGGTAGAGCTGAGCGAGTCCGAGCGCATCCGCCCGCTCCACGATCAGCGTGTTCGCCTGCGGGATGTCGATCCCGGATTCGATGATCGTGGTCGAGACGAGCACGTCCGCGTCACCGGCGAGAAACGCGTGCATCCGTTCTTCGAGATCGCGCTCGGACATCTGGCCATGGGCGACGAGAAATCGAAGCTCGGGACAGAGCTGCCGCAGCTTCTCGGCCGCCTCGTCGATCGACTCCACGCGGTTGTGGAGATAGAAAGACTGACCGCCGCGGGCGTGCTCCCGCTCGAGCGCGGGTCGGACGAGCTCCTCGTCGTACTCGCCGACGGTGGTCCGGATCGGGCGCCGGCCGACGGGAGGTGTCTCGATGATCGAGATGTCGCGAAGGCCCGAGAGCGACATGTGCAACGTCCGCGGAATTGGCGTCGCCGAGAGCGCCAGCACGTCGACCTCGAGCCGAAGCGAGCGCAGGAGCTCCTTCTGCGCGACACCGAAGCGCTGCTCCTCGTCGAGGATTACGAGCCCGAGCTCTTTCGGGATCACGTCCCGGGAGAGGACGCGATGCGTCCCGATCAGCACCTCCACCTTTCCCTCACGAAACTCGTCCAGCACCTGCTTCTGGTCCGCGCGGGACCGGAAACGCGAGACCATTTCGACGCGCACGGGAAAGTCGCGGTAGCGCTCGCGAAAGGTGTTCCAATGCTGCTCGGCGAGGATCGTCGTCGGGCAGAGAACGAGCGTCTGCTTTCCGTTCAGGGCCACTGCGAACGCGGCCCGAACCGCCACCTCGGTCTTGCCGAAGCCGACGTCCCCGCAGACGAGCCGGTCCATCGGCCTCGGCGCCTCCAGGTCCTCCTTGACCGCCTCGATCGCCTGCAGCTGATCGTCGGTCTCCCGGTAGGGGAAAGACGCCTCCAGCCGCTCGAGCCAGTCCTGACTCACGTCGAAAGCGACCCCGGACGACTGCTGGCGGCGGGCGTAGAGGGCGAGGAGCTCGCCGGCGAGCTCGCGCACGGATTCGCGAGCGCGACTCTTCAGGTTCTGCCAGGCCTTGCCGCCGAGCTTCGAGAGCGCCGGGGCGCCGGCGTCCGCGCCGATGTAGCGGCTGACCTTCGGGAGCTGCTCGTGCGGGACGTAGAGGCGATCGTCGCCACGGAAGGCGAGGTAGAGGTAATCGCGGGTGACGTCCGCGACTTCCTTCGTCTCGAATCCGAGCAGGCGCCCGACGCCGTGGTCCTCGTGCACGACGTAGTCGCCTGTGCGCAGGTCTGCGAAGGACTGGAGCGCTCGACCGAGCCGCGCGTCCGTCCGCGGTGGCCGCTTGCGAAACACCTGGACGTCGGGGAGGAGCGCGACGCCGAGGTCCCGCCAGACGAAGCCACGTCGCGCGGGACTGACGACGAAGTGGAGCGCGGGGTCGGCGGGCAGCGAGCCGCCCTCCTCGACCACATCCGCGTCGACCTTTCGCAGCAGTCGTTGGGTCCGAAGCGCCTCCCCCCGGTGCGGGAAAGCGACGAGCACGCGCCGACCCTGCCGCAGCATTCCGGCCAGCTCGTTCTCAGCCTCTGCGAGCCCACGTGCGGCGATGGCTGGGCGCTGGGCCTCGAAGGAGTGGGCTTGAGCGCGCGGGAACGGATCGAGCCTGGCGGCATTTTCCAGCCGCAGCGGCTCGAGGCCCTCCTCGTCCCACAAGCGCCGGACGTCTTCGGGCTGCCAGACGAGATCGGCCGGCTGCTCGAGAGCAGGAACGAGGTCTTCGGGCGCGACCGACGACTCGTCGTCGAGTGCGAGGTCTACAAGATCCTGCCGCCGTTCGGCTGCGGGGTAGATCACCGCGCGCGTCACGGGCCGCAACGCGCGCTGGGTGAACGGCGAGAACACCCGGATCTGCTCGATGTCGTCTCCGAAGAACTCGATCCGAAGCGGCTCGCGTCCCGTGCTCGGAAACACATCGACCAGCCCTCCGCGCACCGCGATCTGGCCCCGCTCGTCGACCCGCTCCGCACGCTCGTAGCCGGCGAGCGCGAGCATCTCCACGAGCTGGTCGAGGCCAACCTCGTCGTGGATACCGACTTCGATCAGGGACGGTCGCACGTGCTCGGGCGGAAGACTTTCGGCAAGAGCTCTCGCAGAGGCGCACACGAGCCCTCCACGGGCGAAAACGGTGAGCGCCCGTGCGCGTTCTCCAACGAGGTGCGCCGGAGGATCGAGGCCCGAGTCGAGTCGAACGCCTCGGCTCGGAAGCAGGGCGACGTCGGCAGGATCGACATACCAGGAGACGGCTTCGGCCGCATCTCGCGCCTGCTCGTCTTCGGGAAAGAGGCAGAGGAGCTGGCGTGACAAGGTCACGTGGAGCGCCGCGAGCACCGGAGGAAGCGCCGGCTCCGACACGCGTGCGGCTGCCGGGAAGTCCCCTGCGAATGCGCGAAAACTCTCGCTTTCGGCGAGCTCGGCGACGACTCCGTGAAGCGGGGTGGGCGACTGGTCCATGCGGCGAGCGGGAACCGCGTTCCGTGCGGCCATCGTAGCCTCGGAGCTCACGTCATCCCGGCGCATTCGGGTTCACCCAGACCAGAGGCTGTTCGACGCCGACAAATCCGTGGCGGCGGTAGAAGCCGACGCTCTCGTCGCTCGGCCAGACGATGAGGAGCTCGATGTCCTGCTCGCCGGCCCACGACTTCGCCGCCTCGAGAACAGCACCGCCCAAGCCGAGGCTACGAAACGCGGGTGTCGTGTACACGTTGGTCAAGTACCCGAGCCATCGTGGCTCCGGCGTCGGTCGCGGGATCTTGTCGACGAGGCCGATGAACACGTGCGAGACGATCTCGCCGGCGATCTCGGCGACCCAGACGGACCATCGTCCGTCCTTCAGTCCAGAGCCGACGATCTCCTCGAACGCGGTGCTGAAATCCGGACGTGGAGACGAGATCGGGCCGTCCTCGAGGGTGAACTCGTAGCGGAGGCGAGCAAGCGCGGCCACGTCTCGATCCGTCGCCTGGCGGATGCGTGGCGCCTCCATCCACGGGAACGTACTCGGGGCGCCGTCGGCTCGTTGCGCCGGCAGCGGCCGCCTCCGCCCGCAGCAACACCAACCAGCCCCAGGGGCACTCCCGTGCCCCTACTGACACGGTATCTGCGATCTCGTCACAGCTGGTCCACGGGAGTGCGTCTAAAGCGCGTCAATTGAACCGCTGCTGCGTCCCCTCGAGACCCTCGACCAGCACGCTCTCCACGGCATCGGCCGCCCGCGAGACGATCGTGTCCGCGTCGTCTTCGCTCGTGAACGGTGAGAGGACGTAGTCCGCGACCGGACGCGCATCCCCCCGCCCCGGCCGCCCCACGCCGACTCTCAGCCGCAAGAACTCCGGCGTGCCGAGAACCTGCGCAATCGAGCGCAGGCCGTTGTGACCCGCAAGACCCCCACCTGCTCGAGCCTGTAGTCGACCGACGTCCAGATCCACATCGTCGTGGACGACGAGAACATCCTCCGGCGGGAGCTTGAAGAAACGGGCGGCGGCTGAGATCGATCGGCCCGAGTCGTTCATGTACGTCTCGGGCTCCAGCAGCGCAACGCGCGTGCCCCCGATCCGGGTCTCGGCGAGGCGTCCGCTGAACTTCGAGCGAAACGAGCCGTCGTGACGACGAGCGAGCTCGTCGATGACCATCCAGCCGACGTTGTGCCGATCGGCGACATGCTCGCGGCCGGGATTCCCGAGACCCGCGATGAGCAGCTCGAGGGTCGGGGCACGCCCGCCCCGACGAAAGAGGCGCACCGGGGTTACTCCTCGTCGTCGGAAGAAGCGTCGGAAGCCTCGCCGGCTTCGTCCCCTTCTTCTGCGCCCTCCGCAGGCTCCTCGCCCTCTTCGAGGGCTTCGGCCTCGGCTGCAGCGGCCGCCTCGGCCTCTTCGAGCTCGGCGAAGCCGCGCGACATCGCAACCGTCACGATCACCGTCTCGTGCAGGTCATCGAGCAACGTGACTCCCTCAGGAACCGAGATGTCCTCGAGTCGAAGGATGTCGCCGATATCCATGGCGGTCACGTCGACGTCGATGTGCTCGGGGACGTCCATGGGAAGAGCTTCGACCTGCAGCTCGCGGGAGACCAGCGAGACGACGCCGCCTGCTTTGGCTCCGACCGCCTCGCCGACGAGCTGAACGACGACCGAGGCCTGAATCGGCTGGTCGAGCCGCACCTCACGCAAGTCGATATGAGAGATCTTTCCGCGCACCGGGTCTTGCTGGTACTCCGCGAGGATCGAAGGATGAACGGTTTTCTGCCCCTCGAGGACGACGTCGAGGATCGCGTGCATGCCCGACGGCCCCGTCATCGCCGTTCGCAAGTTCCTTTCGGGGACGGAGATCGCGCGCGCGTGACCCTTCCCGTACAGAACGCCCGGCACGATGCCTTCTTTGCGCAGGCGCCGAGCGTGGCGCGAGCCGCGCTCGTCACGTTCTTGAACCTCGAGCTTGAACCGGTCTCCAGACATCGGCGGCGGATTGTAGCGGGCGCCTTACGGCCGCAGGACGTAGAAACGCCAGAAGTCGTTCTCGATCGGCGCGATCTCGACACTGCCGAATCCGGCCGTACGAGCGTAGCGCTCCAGTGTCTCGGCGCGCATGACGGTTCCGGTCCCCGCGGCGTCCTCACCGATCATCCCCACTGGCAGGCAGTGCAGGACGCTGAATCCGTAATAGAGACGCTCGAGCTCGTCGTCCGCGGCGCCAAACGCCTCGGCTGTGAGCTCGTCGCCCACGAGCACGCAGCCGCCCTCACTCAACAGATCGCGGGCTGCCTGCAGCACGGCGACCGGATACGACATGTCGTGGACGGCCTCGAAGATGGTGACGAGGTCGTAACGGCCACGAAGCTGCGGATCGGCGCCGTCGCGCACGTGAAAGTCCACGCGGTCCTCGACTCCGCTGCCGGCGAGGTACGCGCGTGCCTCCTCGATGGAGGGAGCGTCGAGATCGATCCCGTCGACGCTCACCTTCGGATACCCCGTCGCGATAGCGACGCTGGAGACGCCGCCTCCACAGGCGAGATCCGCGACTCGCGCGGGCGGATCGGCACGCAGGCGCGCGTCGACAGCGGAGAGGGCCGGTAGCCACTCTTGAGCCAGCAGCTGGACGAACATCGGACGCGTGAAAGCGGCTTGCGCCCGATAGAGGTCGCTTCCGTACTGGCCGTAGGGAACTCCCTCGCCGGTTCGGTAAGCCTCGACGAGCGCGTCGATCGGACGCACGCACCCGAGCAGAAACTGCGCAAAGGGAGCGACGTAGTTGAGGCTGTCCTCGTGGAGCAGCGGCTCCTGGTGACCCGCCGGTAGCGTGAATCGCCACTCGTCGCCGTCACGCTCCGCTTCGAGAATTCCTGTCGTCGCCTGCTGCTCCAACCACTCCCGCGCGTACCGCTCGTCGATCGCCGCGGCCGCGGCGACGCTCGCAGACGTCATTGCGCCGCCCTCGGCGAGATGCCGATAGAGGCCGAGCCTCACACCCAAGTAGACGCCGACGAGGTCGAATGCGCCGACCGTCGCGCTGAACAGCCGCTCGACGAGGGCATCCCGATGCGCAGTCGCCGACTCGGTCATGTCGCTAGAAGAGCTGGTTCTCGCCGCCGAAGATCGCGGAGACCGACTCATCGGCGAAGACGTTCATGATCGTCTCGGCGAGTAGCCCGGAGACGGTGAGGACCGTCATCCCCGGCGGTCGGCGAAGCGGATCGACCGGCACAGTATCGGTGACGACGATGCCTCCGAGATCGGCCGCGGCGAACCGCTCGAGCGCGTCCCCGGAGAAGAGTCCATGGGTGGCGAACACCCACACGTCGCTGGCGCCCGCCTCCCGGAGCGCGCGAGCGCCCTCGAGCAACGTGTTGCCGCTCGAGATGTTGTCGTCGCCGACGATCGCGACCTTCCCCTCCACCCGGCCCGTGATCTCCGTGACCGAGGCGACGTCGTGCGCCGGGCGGGTCTTGTGCATGATCGCGAAGTCGGCGCCGATCATCTCGGCGAAGCGCACGGCGTGCCGCGCGCGTCCGGCGTCGGGAGCGACCGAGACGACGCGGTCTCCGATCAAACCCAGGTCGCGGAAATGCTGCGCGAACAGCGGGAGCGCCGTCATGTGGTCGACGGGAATCGTGAAGAAGCCCTGGATCTGGCCGGCGTGAAGATCCATCGTCAACACGCGGTCGACGCCGGCCATCTGCAGCATGTCGGCGAGGAGGCGGCTCGAGATCGGCTCGCGCGGTTTCGCCTTCCGATCCTGCCGTGAATAGGGGAACCAGGGGATGACGGCAGTGATGCGCTTCGCGGACGCGAGCCTGGCCGCCTGGATCATGAACAGGAGCTCCATGATGTTCTGGTCGACGGGCTGGTATCCCGTCTGCACGAGGAAGACGTCCGCGCCGCGGATCGACTCGCAGTAGCGGCAGTACGTCTCTCCGTTCGCGAAGGTGACGAGCTCGATCTCGCCGAGCTCGACGTTCAGCTGCTCGGCGATCTTCGAGGCCAGCTCGGGGTGCGAGCGGCCGGCGAAGACCATCAGCCGCTTCTGTGGGGTGAGCGGTATCGCGTGACCGGTTGTCATCTCGACCTCGGGCACCTCGACCTCGAGGCCGGGCAGCGTCTGCTCAATCGTCCCGCTTTCCACCCCGCCCCTCCTTGTTCAGCTGCTTCGTCCGGGCAATGGCGAGCGCGCCCGGAGGGACATCCTCTGTGATGACGGAGCCGGCTGCAATCCATGCGTCGTCGCCGATCGACACCGGGGCGACGAAGGCATTGTCGACGCCGGTCCTGACGTTGCGCCCGATGACTGTTCGCTCCTTCGCCCGTGTCGCGTGGTCTTGGTTCACGGTGATGTTTCCCGCGGCGATGTTCGAGTCCTCACCGACGTCCGCGTCGCCGATGTAGGAGAGGTGCGGAACCTTCGTTCTCTCGCCGATCCGCGAGTTCTTGATCTCTACGAATGTGCCCGCCTTCGAGCTCGCCTCGAGAACCGTACCCGGGCGAAGGTAACAGAACGGGCCTACGAGAGCTCCCACGCCCACGACCGCATCGTGGAGCACCGCATGCGGCCCGATTTCAGCCTCGGCGGCGACGCGCGAAGCGCCACGGACGACCGTGAACGGATGGATCACCGCATCGGGCTCGAGGACGGCATCGGCGTCGATCCACGTTGTCGACGGGTCGACGATCGTCACGCCCGCGAGCATATGGGCCTCGTTGATTCGGTCACGCAGCGCCGCGGCGGCGACCGCGAGCTCCGATCGCGTGTTGACCCCTTCGGTCTCCATGGACTCTCCTCCCTCGTGCACTGAGACGCGCTCGCCCTCGGCGACGAGGAGCGAGACGGTGTCGGTCAGATAGAGCTCGCCTTGAGCGTTCTTCGGAGTCAGGCGCTCGAGAACAGGCCACAGACAATCGGCGCGGAAGACGTAGATCGAGGAGTTGACCTCCCGTAGCGCCAGCTCCTCGTCGCTTGCGTCGGCGGCTTCGACGATCGCCGCCAGCGCTCCTGAGCCGTTTCGGACGACCCTGCCGTACTCGCGAGGGTCGTCAGGCTCGAACGAGAGCACGGTTGCCGCCGCAGCCTCGCGCCGGTGCGTGTCGAGGAGCTTTCGAAGCAGCGCGGATGTCAGGAGCGGCGTGTCGCCCGAGAGCACGAGCACCTCCTCGACGCTCTCGAGCGCGGCTCGCGCGCTTCGCACCGCGTCTCCGGTTCCGAGCGGTGTCTCCTGCACGGCCACGGCGACATCTTCGAAGACATCGGCGGTAGAGGGCGCGGCGACGACTACGAGCGGGTCGGCATCGAGCTCGCGCGCAGTGCTCAGAACCCAATCCACCATCCGCCGGCCGAGCAGCGAGTGCAAGTGCTTCGGGGTGGCAGACCGCATACGCGTGCCGAGACCGGCAGCCATCACGACCGCGCCGAGCCTCGGGTCGTTCATCTGGGGCATCGTGGCTGGGGCGCCAGGATTCGAACCTGGGATCACGGGACCAAAACCCGTTGCCTTACCGCTTGGCCACGCCCCAGAGCCCGCCCATCTTGCCAGTCGCCGCGGGTCTCATACCCGACGCCCGAGTGGACGCGCCAGCCACATGCGGGCAACGTCGCGCAGAGCCGACGCGGCGTGCTCCGCGATCTCGGTCCGCGCGAAGAGCCCATACACGACAGGACCCGCGCCCGTGACACCCGCGCGGAAGGCGCCGAGCGCTTCTAGATCTCGCGCCAACGGAGAGGAGACGAGGTCGTTTCCAGGAAAGCTCGCCAGGTCCGTCGCGTCGGCCACTTGGTCGAGCGCACCGAGGAGACGCGACCGGCGCTGCTCGAACCCCTCGGCGCCGCGACGCTCGTCGAACTGGCGGTACACGTCCGCGGTCGACTCCTTGCGCACGCCGTGGGGTGAGAGCAGGAGCGCGACATAGTCCGTCGGCAGATCGAGCGGAGAAAGGTCGGATCCGTCGCTCGTTCCGAGCTGCGTCCCAGCGCGCAGGAAGAAGGGCACGTCCGCGCCGATGCCGGCGGCGAGCGCCTGCAGCTCTTCCTTCGAAAGCGGTGTCGGTAGCGCCGCGTTCGCCAGCGTGAGCGCGGCGGCGGCATCCGAGCTTCCACCTCCGAGCCCCGCGGCGACCGGAATTCGCTTCTCGATCCGGACACGCCAGCTCGACGACACGTGAGCGGCCTGGGCGAGTCGAGCCAGCGCTTCGCGCACGATCGTGTCCTCTGAAAATCCCTCCACCGTGAGCGCTTCGGCCGGCACGAGTTCGATCTCGTCGCAGAGGTCGACCGCCTGCAGGACGGTCGCGACCTCGTGCCTGCCGTCCGGCCGGGTGGGCCCCACGACGAGCGCGAGATTGAGCTTCGCCGGCGCGCTCAGCTTGGTCATCGAAGCGCGTTGGCGAGGGCGACGAAGTCCTGCGGCGTGAGCTCCTCGGCGCGGGCGCTCGGCGGCTTGCCGATCGCGGCAAGCGCTTGCTCGGCTCCCGCGCGGCTTGCGAGTTCGACGAGCGCGAAGGAGTTCGCGAGCGTCTTTCGACGGTGCGCGAACGCGGCGTTCACGACGGGCCGCACGAGATCGAGCGAGGGGCTGTTGACGCGCTCGAATGCGACGAGCGCGGATTCAACTCCCGGGCGGGGCTTGAAGACCGTGGGCGCGACCGCGTGAAAACCGGTCTTGCGTGCCCGCAGCTGAACGAGGACCGACACCGCTCCGTAGGCCTTCGTTCTCGGCTTTGCGAAGAAGCGCTCGGCGACCTCTCGCTGCACCATCACGCACCAGCGCTCGAGTGACGGGATCCCGTCGAGGCTTTCCACCACGAGCGGCGTGGCGATGTTGTATGGGAGGTTGGCGACCAGCTTGGTCGGCTTCGGGGCGAGCAAGGCAAGGTCGAAAACGAGCGCATCGCCGAGCAGGAGCCGCACATTGTCTCTTCCCTCGAGCGCGGATCGGAGCGGCCCCTCGAGCGAGCGGTCGAGCTCGATCGCATGGACGATGGCCACCCGGTCTGCGAGGAAACGGGTCAAGACTCCGAGGCCGGGGCCGATCTCGAGCACCACGTCCTCCGAGTGGAGATCCGCGAGCCGGCCGATGACGCCGAGGATGTTCTCGTCGACGAGAAAGTGTTGTCCGAGCCGTCTCTTGGGCGTGACCGTCATGCGAGCCGGAAGGCGACGCCGGCGTTCGCGTGCGTGGCCGCGGCGAGCTCGGCCTGCTCCTCACCGCGGACCTCGGCGAGGGCTGCGATCGTATGGACGACGTGGGCGGGCTCGTTCGGGCGCCCTCGCGCCGGCTGCGGCGAAAGGTACGGGCTGTCCGTCTCCACGAGGATCCGGTTCTGGGGCACGGCCGCGGCAGCATGGCGGAGATCGCCGGCCTTCGGATACGTGACGTTCCCCGCGAAGGAGACGTAGTACCCGCGCTCGAGCGCGGCTGGCAGCAGGTCTGGCGAGGAGAAGCAGTGGAGGATCACGGCACCGGCGAACCCTTCTAGCGCGGACGCGGTGTCGACGGCCGCCTCGCGGCTGTGGATGACGACCGGAAGGTCGAGGTCGGCCGCAAGCGCGAGCTGGGCGTCGAACAGCCGCCGCTGCTCGGCCGGGGTCGCGTGGAGCTTCACGTTGTCCAAGCCGGTCTCGCCGACGGCGACGGCCTTCGGCTGGAGGAGGAGCTCTCGGAGCTCATCGAGCCGCCCGGCTTCTCCCGTCGCGGCCTGGTGGGGGTCGACGCCGAGAGCGGCAACGACACACTCGTGGTTGTCGGCAAACGCGAGAGCAGCGCGGCAGGAGTCGATTCCCGTGCCGACCGTGACGATTCGCGTGATGCCGGCCGCCAGCGCCCGCTCGACCACCGCTGCCGGCTCCTCGCACGCGTCGAGGTGCGCGTGCGAGTCGGTCACGCCGCGTCGTCGCGGTCCGCGTCTTCCATCCGCTTCAGCTCCTCGGCGACGACTTTGTCCGCATCGAGCTTCGCGAATAGCGGGACAGGCTCGAGCAGCGCCTGCCCGGGAGGAAGCTCGCTGGACTCCCAGCGACCGATCCAACCCTCGTAGTCGCCGGTGAGCACAACGTGCTCCGCGCCACCCTCCTCGGTGACGGTTCGAAACTCGAGCTGGCCGGCGATCGTGCCCTCGTACCCGAGCAGCTCGTGCAACCGCTGTGAGGAGAAGGGAAGGAACGGGGTGAGCAGCATCTTCAGGCTGTCTATCGCCTTGAGCGAGACATACAAGATCGTTCCCGCGCGCTCGCGGTCGCTCTCGAGGAGAGTCCACGGCGCCTGCTCGGTCACGTACTGGTTCCCGAGCCCGGCGAGACGCATGACCTCCTGCAACGCGTTCTTGAAGCGTGCCGCCTCGATCAGGGATCCGACGATTTCGAAGCCATGGGCGACTGCGGCGAGGAGCTCGGTGTCGGCTTCCGTAAGCGCCCCGGGCTCGGGCACCGCTTTGAAGTTCTTATAGGCGCTTTGAAGGGTGCGGTTGACGAGGTTGCCCCAGGTCGCCACGAGCTCGTCGTTGTTTCGGCGCACGAACTCGGACCAGGTGAAGTCCGTGTCCTGGGACTCGGGACCGGCGATCGACAGGTAGTAGCGGAGGGCATCCGGGTCGTAGCGGCTCAGAAACTCGCGCACGAGGATCACAAGCCCTCGGCTCGAGCTGAACTGCTTGCCCTCCGTCGTCAGGAACTCGCTCGAGACGATGTTGTCGGGGAGCCGGAGCTCGCCGCGTCCGGCGCCGTACTCGCCATCGTCGCCGTAGCCGAGGAGCGAGCTCGGCCAGATCACCGTGTGGAAGACGATGTTGTCCTTCCCCATGAAGTAGGCGTGCTCGGCTTCGGGATTCTGCCACCACTCGCGCCAGGCGTCGGGCGTGCCCCGGTTCGCGGCCCACTCGATGGACGCGGAGAGATAGCCGATCACCGCATCGAACCAGACGTAGATTCTCTTGTCGTCCTGGCTCTCGTAGCCCTCGAGAGGGATCGGGACTCCCCAGTCGAGGTCGCGGGTGATGGCGCGGGGCTTCAGCTTCTCGACGAAGTTGAGCGAGAACCGCCTGACATTCTGACGCCAGTGCGCCTGTGACTCGATCCACTCGGTGAGGTGCTCCTTGAAAGCCGGCAGGTCAAGGAAGAGATGCTTCGTCTTCCTGAAGACCGGCGTGGTTCCGTCGATCCGTGAACGCGGGTCGATCAGATCGATCGGGTCGAGCTGATTCCCGCAGTTGTCGCACTGATCGCCACGCGCGCTCTCGAATCCGCAGATCGGACACGTGCCCTCGATGTAGCGATCCGGAAGGGTGTGCCCGGTCGTGGCGGAGAACGCGCCGAGCGTCTCCTGCTCGACGATGTAACCCTTGCGGTGGAGCGTGCGAAAGAGATCCTGGGTGACGTGGTAGTGGTTGACGGTGGTCGTTCGGGTGAAGAGGTCGTACGAGAGCCCGAGGGCGCGCAGATCCTCGCGGATGAGCTGATTGAACCGCTCCGCGGTCTCACGCGGCGACTCGCCCGCGACGTCCGCCGCGACCATGACCGGCGTTCCGTGCTCGTCCGTGCCGCTCACCATGAGGACGTCGTTCCCGCGCAGCCGGTGGTAGCGGGCGAACGTGTCCGACGGAACGCCGAAGCCCGCCACGTGGCCGATGTGGCGCAGCCCGCTCGCGTACGGCCATGCGACTGCAACCAAGATCTTCCGTGGGGAGCTCGTCCGATCCATGGGCAGCAATGATATGGAGTCGTTTTCGGGCGCCCGTCCGAAGGACGAGGACGCAGCTGGCGAGGAGCGAGAGCGCGACGAGAACAGCCGCGCCGAATCCGGCAAGCCAGCGAGCGCGGGTCGCTGCGGCCACCGCCGGCTGATCCGCGGGTCTTGCCCGGGAAGGGGGGGCCGGGCGTCCATCGCCGCGATCCGAGAACGCGACGGCGACTCCCGGCGCATGCGGGTGCGCGGCCCGGATCGGCGGGGCGACCCCCGCTGAGACGGGCGTATTCGTCCTCGTTCCAGATCTGCGTCGTTCAGGTGGCAGTGCGACCGCAGCGAGAGCCTCGGCCACCGAAACCGCGGTGTCGGCGACGTGCTTTCGGACAGGAGGCTTCTCCGTCCTCGCAGGCGTGAGACCGACGCCAGACGAGCTCGGACCTGCGGTCGGCCGGCTCCGTGCCGCGGGCCGGTAGGCGGGCGCGCTCGCTGAGCGCCTCCGCGCATGCACGGGAGCCGACGACGTCGAGGACGAGGAGGATGTCGGCGCCGAGGTCGCGGCCTGAGCTGGCGTCGGCGCAGGAGCGGGAGCAGGCGCAGGGGCAGGAGCCGGGTCGGGCTCCGGCACCGCGGCCGACGGCGCCTCCGCGGCCGGGGGCGAAGGAGCCGGCGTTGGCGCAGGAGCCGGCGAAGCTGATGCGGGCGGCGTCACGGGCGGCGGGGGAGGCGGTGGGGCAGCCCGCGACGGAAGGAGGGAAAGCGGATCCACGTACGTGTCGTCGTCGCCAATCCTGACCCCCAGGTGGACGTAGGGCACCGCGTGCTCGGCGGCGCCGGATGGACCCGGCTCGGCCACCGAGGCGCCCTCGCCGACACGGTCGTCGCGCTTCACGAGGAGCGAGCCGAGATGAGTCAGCGAGACCTTGTGACCGTCAGCGGCCAGGATGGTGACGGTCAGCCCGTGGGTCGGAACCGCGCCGGCGAACGTGACCTCTCCCGACACCGGCGCCCGAACCGTTCGACTGGCGCCTAGGGCGATGTCGACACCTCGATGCTGTCCGCCCGCATAGGGGTTGTCGCCGAGTGAGAACGCGCGCAGAACGTCGCCGTCCGCGGGCCAAGCCCAAGCGTGGGCGCCCGAGGCGGTGGCGAGCGTCCACGCGATCGCCGAGAGCATGACTGCGAGAGTTCTTGTTGCCCGTAAAGAGAACATCGATAGAGAGTAGCGCCTCTCTCGGCAGAGGGCAACGCAATTTGACGGAGTTGTTAAAGAGAGGAACGGTAGAGCGCGTTTCGCGGGGCTCCGGTCAGGCGGGCGACGAGATCGACGGCCTGTCGCCGCGCGACTCCCGCAGCCACGAGCTCGGCGACCGCAGCCAACGCATCGTCGTCGACCGGGGTTCGCCGGTTCCAGCCCACCTCGGCATCTACCCCGAGAACGATGGTGACCTCGCCCTTGGGCGGCTCGCTGAAGCGGCCGGCGAGCTCGCTCAGGGTCCCTCGCGCGACCTCCTCGAAGCGCTTTGTCAGCTCTCGGCAGACCGCCGACCGCCGTGTCGGCATCCGCCGAGCGAGCTCCGCCAGTGACACGGGAAGCCGACGAGGCGACTCGAAAGCGACGGCCGCGTGGGGCCAGTGGGCGATCTCCTCGCCGAGCGCCTGCAGCTCTCGAGCTCGTCGTGGCAGGTACCCGAGGAACTGATAGCGGCCCGTGACGAGCCCACTCGCGACGACGGCGGTCTCGACTGCGGACGGCCCCGGCAGGACGGTGACGGGGAGCGCGGCGGCCAGCGCAGCCGCCACGAGCCGTGCCCCGGGGTCGTTGACGCCAGGCAGTCCCGCGTCGGACACCAGCGCCACCCGTTCCCCCCGCTCCAGTCGCGAGACCACCTCGCCCGTCCGCGCCGCCTCATTGTGCCGGTGGTAGCTGAGAACCCGCGCCTCGATCCCATGTCGCTCGAGGAGAACGCGTGTATGGCGCGTGTCCTCGCAGAGGACGAGATCGGCCTCGCGCAGCTCCGCGAGCACACGAAGCGTGATGTCGTCGAGATTCCCGATCGGGGTGGCGCAGACCGCGAGTGCCACGGCCTAACGGTCTCCGTCGAAAGCTTCGAAACCGACGAGCGCAGCGCCGACGAGACCTGCTTCGCCGCCAAGCCCGGCGGGAAGTATGCGGAGAGTCTCGTCGGCAGGTGCGAGTGCCTCCCGTCGAGCTGCCTCCTGAGCAGGCTCGAGGACGAGCTCCCCGGCCGCCTCGCCGAAGCCGCCTCCGATCAGGACGACCTCCGGGTCGAAGAGATTCGCGAGGGAGCCGATCGCCGCCCCGAGGAACTCGCCGATCTCGGTAAGACGGGCCCGGGCGCCCTCATCTCCCGCTCGAGCGCGCTCGACCAGCATGTGCGCATCCGCATCCGGCCCCCACAGCTCCCGCGCTATGCCGTCTGCCGCCGTCCCTGAGCACAGCGCCTCGACGTGCCCACGGCCATGACAGTTGCCTTCGCAAGGAGGTCCGTTCGCCGAGACGACCATGTGCCCGACCTCGGCCCACCCGCGATAGAGGCGGTCATCGAGGACGATGCCGCCGCCCACGCCGGTGCCCAGGGTGAATAGGACGAGGTTCGAGGCGCCCCGCCCCGCGCCGAGCTTCCATTCAGCGAGCGCGGCGGCGTTCGCGTCGTTCTCTACCCCGACCGGAAGCCCAAAACGCTCGCGCGCATGCCCCGAGAGATCGAAGTCGTCGAACGGCAGGTTGGTGGTCCGAAGGACACGTCCCGTGCGGCGATCGAGGGTCGACGGAATGCCGAAGCCGATCGCCCCCACACCATCCCCGAGAACCGCCTCGACGGCGCTGTCGAGCTCGCGCAGCACGTCTTCCTCGGAGCTCCCAGGACTCTCCACTTCGTGCCGTTTATGCACGACGCCCTCACGGTCGACGACCCCAGACCGGATCTTCGTTCCGCCAACGTCGACTCCGATGACGAGAGGAGGGGCCACGGCCGCGGGCTACCATAGCGCCCCGAATGGCCGAGGGAGACAAGCCCTATCGGCGGTACCGCGGTGGCCGCGTCAAGGGCAGAGTCCCTCTCGACAAGGGCCGACGAGCGGCCGCCGAGCCCGAGCGTAAGCCGGAGGCACCCCGCCGCCGGCGCTGGGGTCTCTGGATCGTTCTCGGGATCGTCGCACTGCTCGCGCTCGGCATCGTGTGGGGAGTGCTTGGGTACCTGTCTTTCGGGAGCGGGATCGACGAGGCGAACGAGCGCCTCCCTCGCCGCGCGAACTCTCGCTTGGCCGAGCACGACGGGTCGCTCCTCTCCGACCCGGCGACGATCCTCGTCATCGGGACCGACGGCGGCAAGGCGCCCGGACGCCAGGACGCGCGGCGTTCGGACTCGCTGCTGCTCCTGCGCACGGACCCCGGCAAGCACCTGCTGTCGTATCTCTCGATCCCGAGAGATCTGCGCGTCGACATCCCGGGCTACGGCTCCGGGAAGATCAACGCCGCAAACCAGCTCGGCGGGCCGGCGCTCACCCTCGCGACCGTCCGCGGGCTGACCGGGCTCTCGATCCACCACGTCGTCGTCTTCGACTTCGACGGCTTCCGCGAGCTGATCGACGCGCTCGGCGGGATCGAAGTCTACGTGCCGAAGCCGATCCTCTCGAACAAGTTCGACTGCCCGTACAAGCCCGCGCGCTGCCGCGAATGGGAGGGCTGGCGCTTCGCGAAGGGAACGCAGCAACTGGACGGCAGGAGGGCGCTCGTCTACGCCCGCATTCGCACGAACCAGCAGAACGCGGCGGACAACGACCTCACGCGCGGCAGCCGCCAGCAAGCGGTCGCAGATGCAGTCGGCGGCAAGATCGCCAGTGTGGGGACGTTCGTCCGGCTCCCGTTCATTGGCGACTCGCTCGCCGCGCCGCTCGTCACCGATCTGTCGGCCTGGGAGATCGCCCAGCTCGGCTGGGCTCGCTTCCGCGCGGACTCGAGCCGTTCGCTCCACTGCCGGCTCGGCGGAGATGCGTCGTTTTCGGGCGGCGAGTCGGTGCTGCTCGGATCCGAGGACAACGCCGCCGTCATCTCGATGTTCCTGCGCCGCACGGCGCCCTTGCCGCCACCCAAGGGCTCGCCCTACGCCGCCGGCTGCACCCGGCGTTAGCCGGTTAGTCGCCCGGAGGCGGCGCGGTCTTCTTCTCGCCCGTGGCGGCCTTGTCTGCTGGCTTGTCCTTGTCCTTCGGCTTGTCGGAGCCGGCGTCCCCGTCGCTGTCTTTCCGCGAGCCGCGGCCGTAGTCGGTCGAGTAGAAGCCCGATCCCTTGAAGTGCACTGCGACCGGAAAGAGGATCTTCTCCACGGGACCTTCGCCGCAGGTCTCGCAGAGCTCGACGGGCGCGTCGGCCATCTTCTGGAAGACCTCGAAGGTGTGCCCGTTCGGGCAACGGTACTCGTAGATCGGCATTGCAGAAAGGCTAGATGCTTGGTCGGAGATTGGCGCGCAGCTGGGGGCGGTCACGACCAAGCCGGGCGACGCACTCACTCATCGTGCAGGCTGGTAAGCCTGGACGATGAGGGAGGGTGGCGATCCGGCGCCGTGTCGTGGCCGTCATCCGGCCCGCCGTGAATCTCCGATCAAGCATCTCGGCGCTCGTCCTGGACCGCGGACTGCTCGCGCTCACCTTCGATGAGCTCGAGGTAGCAGGGCGCGCTCTCGAAGGCGGCGAGCCCACGAGGGCGGCCGCGTCGCCGTTGAATGCGGCGCCGGCGCGAGCCGGCTGCAAGCGCGGCGGAGGCGCCCACGACGCTGCCCAGGACGAAGGTGCGGAACCATCCGCGTCGCTCGACGCCATCCATGAGCAAATCTTACGATTCGCGCGATGATTGTCTGCGCCATCGGCGATCTGACACTGGACGTCCTCGTCCGGCTCGACGGCTCGCTCTCGAACGGAGGCGACACCGCTGCCGAGATCAGGTTCTCTCCAGGCGGACAGGCGGCCAACGTCGCGGCCTGGGCCGCTGCGCTCGGCGCGCAGGCGCGCTTTCTCGGCAAGCGTGGGGACGACGAGCCGGGACGGCTCGCGCTCGCGGGACTCGAGGCCGCCGGCGTCACGGTCTGCGGTCCGGCCGACGGCCGAAACGGGGTCATCTGCGCCCTCGTCTCCCCCGACGGCGAGCGCTCCATGGCCGCAGATCGCGGCGCAGCTGCCGTGCTTCGTCCGGATGAAATCGACCCCTCATGGCTCGAGGGCTGTGAGCACCTCTTCGTGTCCGGCTACGCGCTCCTGCGCGAGCCAACGCGGAGCGCGGCGCTGCTTGCAGTCGAGCTCGGCCGGGCGCAAGACGCCGGCGTCAGCGTCGACCTCGCCACCTGGAGCGCGATCCGCGACGCCGGAGCAGCGGAGTTCCGGGAGGCAGTGGCCAAGGTCGCGCCTGACGTCGTCTTCGCCACCGAGTCCGAAGTGGAGATCTTCGGCGAGCGGCTCCCCGACACGTACTGGATTGTGAAACGGGGAGCTCGCGGTTGCGTCTTCGGCGAGGACGAGAGGTCTGCGCTTCCTGTCGAGCGCGTCGTCGATACGACCGGCGCCGGAGACGCGCTCGCCGCCGGGTGGATCGTCGGACGGCCCGGGCTTGCGCTGGAGGCGGCCGCGAGGTGCGTTCAGCACCTCGGGACGATGCCGTAGCGTGCCGAACGTGGAGGAGCTCGTCGTTCTCTCCCAGGAAGTACGAGACGCGCTCGACACGGGCGCGCCGCTTGTCGCCCTGGAGACGACACTGGTCGCGCACGGCTTCCCAGCGCCTGACGGCGTCGAGGTTGGCCTCGCGAGCGAAGCGGCGGTGCGCTCGGCGGGGGCGGTCCCGGCGACGATCGGCGTGCTCGACGGCCGCATCCGCGTGGGTCTCGCGCCGAGCGATCTTGAGCGCTTCACGCCGGAGGCGCGCAAGGCCGGCCCGCGCGACCTCGCGGCCTGCGCGGTGCAAGGCGCCGTCGGGGCGACGACCGTCGGCGGCGCGCTGACGGTCGCAGGGTGGGCTGGCATCCCGTTCCTCGGCACCGGTGGGATCGGCGGCGTGCACCGCGGATTCCCCTTCCCTCCTGACGTGTCCGCAGACGTCCCCGCGATCGCACGGACGCAAGCGCTCGTCGTCTCGTCCGGCGCGAAATCGCTTCTGGACGTGCCCGCGACCGTCGAAGTCCTGGAGACGCTCGGCGTGCCGGTGCTGGGTTTCCGCACGGACACGCTGCCGCTCTTCTACTCGGCGGAGGGAGGCCCGCCGATCCCGCAGCGCGTCGAGGAGGCGGCGGAGGCCGCGCAGATCGCCGCGGCGCACTGGGCGCTCGCGGGCGCGGGTCTCCTGCTCGCCAACCCCCCGCCCGCGAGCCTGGACGTCGAGGACCTGATCGAATCGGCCCTGTCCGAGGCGGCCGCCACAGGCATCTCGGGACAGGCGGTGACGCCGTTCGTGCTGTCGTTCCTGCACGAGCGAAGCGACGGCCGGACGCGTGGAGTCAACCGTTCGCTGATCGTCGAGAACGCGCGGCTGGCCGGTGAGGTCGCGGTAGCCTTCGCCGCCCTGTGAGTCTCTACGACGACGTCAGGGGTCTGCCGCTCGAGATCGGGGGCTACTCGCTCGAGGGGCTGGAGCTGCAGGCTCGCAGCGACTTCCTCCGCAGGACGACCGTTGTCCACCTGCACGGCGGAGGAGAAGAGGGGATCGGCGAGGACGTCACCTACCACGCCGAGGAGCACGAGTTCTCGCAGAAGCTCGGGCCTTTGTTCCCGCTGGCCGGCGCCTGGAAGCTGCACACATTCTCCCAGCACTTGGGCGCGCTTCCGCTCTTCCCGCAAGAGCCGGAGCAGCACGCCTACTGGGACTACCGGCGCTGGGCCTACGAGAGCGCCGCGCTCGACCTCGCCTTGCGCCAGGCCGGCCTCTCTCTCGGCCAAGCCGTCCACCGCGAGCCTCGCCCCGTTCACTTCGTCGTGTCCATGGGGCTTGGCTCTCCTCCCTCGACGGAGCGCCTGCATTCCTGGCTAGGCCTCTATCCGGAGCTGCGCTTCAAGCTCGACGCTGACGGGGAATGGTCGGACGAGCTGATCGGGGAGCTGGCCACCACGGGCGCCGTCGACTCGGTCGACTTCAAGGGCCAGTACCGCGGCACCGTCGTCGACTCGCCGCCCGATGCGGCGCTCTACCGGCGGGTCGCCGAGGCGCTACCCGAGGCGTGGCTCGAGGATCCAAGGCTGACTCCGGAGACGGAGGCCGCGCTCGATGAGCACCGTGGCCGGGTCACGTGGGACGCGATCATCCACTCGGTCGAGGACATCGATGGTCTGGCGTGGCCTCCGCGTACCGTGAACGTGAAACCGTCTCGCTTCGGCTCGGTGGAGCGTCTCTTCGCGGCGTACGACTACTGCGAGGCGCAAGGGATCGGTGCGTACGGCGGAGGCCAGTGGGAGCTCGGGCCCGGGCGGGGCCAAATCCAGCTTCTGGCCTCGCTCTTCCATCCGGACACCCCGAACGACGTGGCGCCGCGGGACTTCAACATGGAGCCGAAGACGGGACTCCCGGAGAGCCCGCTCGAGGTCGAGCCGCGCAAAACCGGTTTCCTCGCCTTGTAGGGGCAAGGCTTGCCTCGCCCTCGTGTGACACAGGGCGAGCGTTACGCCAGGGTTCCCAGGAAGTCGTCCACGGAGATCAGCGGCAGCGACTCGAGCTTGGCGCTTCCCCGCGCCCCCAGCGCGACCGAGACCTTGGCGATGGTGATGTCATCGGGCGCCTCGACGATGTTGACGAAGTCATACGCGCCGAGCGACGCCCACTGGTGGAGCACCTTCGCGCCCATCTCCTCGACGTCGCGGTTGACCTCACGCAGACGGTCGGGGTTCGCGTGCAGCGTCTGCACTCCCTTCTCGGTCAGCGTGGTGAGCATCAGGTAGGTCGGCATGTCGCTCCTTTCATCGCTTTATCGCTCGCCGCGCGAGCGTCAGTCCGTATCGCAGGAGTCGCGGCGCCACCCGAACGCCTGCGTCCGCAGATCGCCTCATCGCGCGCGAGCGTAACCGAGCGTCCTGGTCGACGTACAGGAGCGCGGCGCCGAAGAACACGACGGGCGACACGACTATCGAGGCCAGCGTCGCCGCTGCGATCCTCGTGTTCTCGGCGAACTCACGCAAGACGAAGAAGAGCGCGGCCTGCGTGAGGAAGACGACGATCGCGAGCGTCGACAAGCCTCCGAGCACGTGGACGAAGTCCGCCCGCGCCAGCTGGAGTGCACGAACGAGAGCCGCTCGCAGGCCGAGGCCCTCGACCAGCGCGACCGGCACGGCGAGGCCGAAGAACGAGAGCCAGAGCAGCCCCGGAAGGATGTAGATCGCTGTGAGGAACGGGAAGGGAGCGAAGACCAGCACGCCGATCGCGTACGCGACGAGCGCGTTTCGGCTCCGAAGCGGCGTCTCGGTCACGATCGAGCACGCAACGACGTAGCTGAGCGTGATCAGGAACGCGCCGGCCGCGGCGGTGACGATCTGCGCTGACCCCGGCACTCCCCACACGACCGCGTTGACCACCGCGACCGGAATGCCGATGGCGAGCGCCAGCCAGGGATTCTTCCCATAGAGGCGGATCGCCTCACCGACGAGCTGGCCGACGGTGCGCTTCTCGGGCGGGAGCGGAGGCGGCAGCTCCCGCCGTGTCGACGTCGCCCTGCGCGGCACAGCGAGCTAGCGATGCACGAGCGCGCCGGGCAGACGCGGCAGAACCCCGTCGAGCACCTCGAGCGCTCGTCGCATCATCCACAGGGCGCGGTTTCCCTCGCCGATGTCATTCGAGATCACGCGCACCTCGACGCCCGGGATCCCGGCAAGCTGGCAGGCGCGCAGCACCCCGAACCCTTCCATTCCCTCGACGCGGAACGTCTCGGTCGTCCTCTTGGAGCCCGTTACGAACGCACTCGTTGCGATCGGGAGGACGACTGCCTCCGGCACCGCGGATTGAATCTCGGCGATGAGCTCGGGATCGGAGGGGACACGATCGACGACCGGGATCTCCGCGCCGAGATCGCAATAGAAGGCTTCGGAGCCGACGACGATCGATCCGGGCGTCAGGCCCCGGCTTCCGCCGATGCCGACGTTGATCACAGCGCGCGGATGGCTCAGGGCGAGCTCGCGCGACGTGGCCGCGGCGGCCTCAACCGGCCCGACACCGCAGATGAGTCCCGGGTGTCCACAGAGCTCGAGCTCAGTCGCGGCAACCAGCAAGATGTCGTTTTCCAGCAAGAGCGTCATCAGATCCCCCCTCAGGGACGTTTTTGCGGCAAGACAACCTCAGAGTACGTGACTTTCCGCTGTAAGCGAAAAACCGGATGGCGGTGCGCCTCGTCCCGCCACTCTTCGTCGGACGATTCGAGCCCGGCGTCGAAGAAAGGCCGCGTCACCCGGCCGAGCTCGACGTATCGTCGAAGCACCGGCACAGACTCTTCCGGCGTAAGCTCCGTGACCGCGAGATGCTCCCGCCGGCGGCCACGCCTGAGCTCGACCCACCCGGCCGCGCGCGCGTTCTTCACCCAGTTCCGGTCGCCGTAGGGCGCGACGAGCCACCGCTCACCGCCGTACTCGACGATCGACACCGGCGTCGACCAAAGCCTGCCCGTCTTCCGCCCGGGAACGGTGAGCAGGTGCGTGCGCGGCCCGGTCAATCCCACGCGTGCCAAGGGCCGGACGACTGCGTTGAGCGCGCGACGCGACCAACTCTTTCGATACGGCCTCGGATTTAGGTCCACGGCGATTAAGTAAAGCCGCGGGCGTCCTTTTGAGGGGCCGCGGCGGTGGGTCGAATACGAACCCCAATCGAGGTCAGTGCGCCAGCGGGCGGATCCGCGTGTGTCGCATCGCCAGGACAAGGCCCAGCGCCAACACGATGCCGAGCCCAAACCCGAGGCCGATCTGCGGCCATTCGAAGTCACGGCCGGAGGTCGGCGAGCTGGCGACCGGGACATTCGTCGGCTCGTTGAAGCGATCATCGAAGACGATCCGATTGCCGTAGTCAGCGGTCGCTGCGGCGGCGCGCTCGAACGCGTCGGGCGAGTGGATCGGCTTCGCCTGCGTCGAGAACTGCAGCGCCTTCATGCGATCGACCGCGTCCGGCGAGACGATCGGCGTTGAAAGCTGCTGCGCCGCAGCGGCACGCTCGATAACGTCTGGCGCTTGGCTCTGTCCCATAGCCGCCGGGACGGCGACGAGAGCAACCGCCACAACCGTGACGAGTGAGATCTTGGGGGTCATCGCTCCTCCTCCTTGTGCTTTTCGGTGACCTCTTGGTCACCTAACTCGAGGCTAGGGAGCTGAGCGCGTGCCCGAAACGGCGGAATCCCCCGTATTTGACGACTCGATCTCCTGAGTCGAGCGGGTGGCGACAACTCGAGCGAGCTCGGTGCGCGAGCGAACCCCGAGCTTTCCGAACGCACGCGACAGATGACCTTCGACGGTGCGCTCGGAGAGGAAGAGCGCCATGGCGACCTCGCGATTCGTCTTTCCCTCGGCGACGAGGACTGCCACCCGCTCTTCCGCGGGAGTGAGCGCCCCCGGCGTGGCCGCTCGTCCGCTGATTCGCCGAAGCTCGGAGCGCGCTCGCTCGGCCCAGAGCGCGGCAGCCAGTCCGTCGAATACAGCGAGGGCGTTCTCGGGCGTCCCGCGAGCATCACTGCGGCGCTTCGCTCGACGCTCGGCCATACCGAGGGCCAGGAGCGTTCGGCCACGATCGAGCGGGACGTCGACACGCTCATGCCAGATGAGCGCGTCGGCAGGCTGCGATCGAGGCGTCGAGCGACCCATCCTGCGCAGCGAGCAGCCCGCGGCAACGCGAGCATGTCGCAATCGCCGACGCACGCTCGAGCCGCCGCGCGTTTTCCTCGTACCAGTCGAGAAGCTCGACCGCCTCGTTGCGCCGCCCCAGCTCGAGCAGCGCCTCGATCTGATCGCCCACTAGGCGAATCGCGGCCGGCTCGGCGATGCCTTCCCGCCGAGCGAACGCGACACCCGGCGCCAGCCAGGAGAGCGCAGCGTCCGGAGCGCCCAGCACGAGCTCGAGATGCCCGAGGGCTTCGCGTGCGACGAGCTCGGCTGGGCGGCCACCGGTCTCCGGCGCACCCGTGAGAGCCCCGTACGCAGCCTCTCTGGCTCGCTCGGCATTCCCGAGGTGGGCTTCCACCAAGCCTTCGAGCGCGAGGTTGTAGGCGAAGAGCGTCTCCTGCCCGGACTGCTCCGCTGTCTGTTGCCCGTCGCGGGCTCGGGCACGGGCGCTTTCGAGCTCCCCCAGAAGGCACTCGACCCGGCCGAGCAGCACCAGGACGTACGGCGGCGAGCTCTCGTCGCCGAGCTCGTGCGAACGTTGCTCGAGCTCGCTGAGCGTCCTGCGAGCGCGTTCTATCTCGTCGGTCCACCACCAGTGACGGCGAGGGCGAAGAGCGGTTGGGCCAGCACCCGAAGCTCCTTCGCCGCGTCCTGGGAGGCGAGGGCGCGAGCGGCTGTGTCCGGTGTGGTGGCGACACCGAGGAGGGTCTCGGCGACGAGTTGAGTGCCGATCGACTCAGCGGCGAGTGCGGCGTCCCCTAACTCCAAGCCGAGCGCGGTGGCAGTCGCGGCGTGCGCGATCGATTCGCCGAGCCGCTCGCGCGACCTGAAGAGGCACGTGGCCACGCCTTCGTGCGCCTGTGCGAGCGTCTCCCTGTCTCCCCCCGCCTCGTTGATGGCCTCGAGAAAGAGCTCGACGGCCTCCGCCTGCATCTCGTAGGAGCGGACGCGCGCGAGCCGGACGAGCGCCCTCGCTCGTCTCGCTCCGGGGAGCAAGCGGTCGATGACCTCATGCAGCTGCGCCTCGCCCGGGGCGAATCGCCCGCCTCGAAGTGGAGGTACGCGGCATCGACCGCGCGGCGCAGCTCGTCGTCGGAACTGGCAGCGGGAGTCAACTCACGTGCCCGGTCGAGCAGAAGGGCGCCGGCACGTGGGGCGCCGCGGAGCTCGACGACCCGCGCCTCCAGGGCCGGTGAGAGGCCGTCTCTACGGAGAATTTCTGTGGCCGCCTCGACAACTGCAACTCGCGGATGGGAGAGAGCTGCCTCCCCGAGCAGGAAGTCGCGACTCTCCGCAGGAAGGGCGAGGAGTCGTCCATCCACCAGATCGTGCAGCGACTCGGGGATGGGCAGCGGCTGGCCCGCCTCGACGGATATTCCCGTGCGCTGCAGCGTCCGAACGATCTCGAGCGCGTAGAACGGATTGCCGCCGGATGCTTGGTGCACCTCGGCGAGGAGCGGGCGTGGGAGCGCCGCGCCGAGGTGGCCATGGACCACGCGGTGAAGGGCTTGCACGTCGAACGGGGCGACGTCGATGACGACCACCCGCTCGGGCGGAAGCGAGCGCCGGAGCTCGGCGAGCAGGGTGCTCTCCAAGGGCGCACGGCGCGCCAGTAGGACACCGACGCGCTCCACATCCAACCGTCGCGCCGCGTAGCTGAGCGCAGCGGAAGAAGCGGCGTCGAGCCACTGCACGTCATCGACAGCCACGACGAGCGGCCCGGCCCGCTCCAGACCGCGCAGCACGCCGAGAACGGCGCGTCCCACTGCGCGCTCGTTGGGCGCGGGGCCCCTGCCCTCCTCGAGAACGAGCGCACGTGCCAGAGCGCGGCGTTGCGGATCGGGTAGCGGAGCAAGTCCCTCATCGAGCACGACGTCGAGGAGGTCACCGATCCCTGAGAAGCTGAGCGCGGTCTCGCTCTCCGCCGGACGCGACTGGAGGACGCGGAGTCCTTGTGCTTCCGCCTCGGCCACGCCACGTGTCCACAGAATCGTCTTGCCCATCCCCGCTTCGCCTTCGAGCACGAGCGCGCTCGCTCCGTCCGAGACGCTGGCGACGAAATCACGGACGAGCGCGAGCTCGGTCTCTCGGCCGACGATGGCCGCAGGCATGACCCGCCGATCGTACGCCGGTTCGGTGCCGCGATGCTAGGCGGCGGCCGGCGCGCCGATCGCTGACCGCTCGAAGACGAGCTCGTCGTCGCGGGCGTCCGCACGTACGGTGTCACCTTCGGCGAAGCGGCTTTCGAGAAGCTCCAACGCAAGCGGGTTCTCGAGCAGTCGTTGGATCGCGCGCTTGAGCGGCCTCGCCCCGTACGCCGGATCCCAGCCCGCCTCCGCGATCAGCTCCTTCGCGGAATCGGTCAGCTCGAGCGCGATCCTGCGCTCTGCGAGCCGCTCTCGAAGCCGCGCGAGCTGGAGCTCGACGATCTCGGTGAGCTGCTCGCGTGTCAGCGGCGCGAACACGACGATCTCGTCGATCCGGTTCAGGAACTCCGGCCGGAACTGCTCCTGCATGGCTTCTGGGGAGCGGATGTTCGAGGTCATGATCACGACGGTATTCCGGAAATCGACGGTACGGCCCTGGCCGTCGGTCAGGCGGCCGTCGTCGAGTAGCTGCAGCAACACGTTGAAGACCTCCGGATGCGCCTTCTCGATCTCGTCGAGCAGGAGCACGGCGTACGGCCGGCGGCGCACGGCCTCGGTGAGCTGACCGCCCTCCTCATAGCCCACATAGCCGGGCGGTGCGCCGACAAGCCGGGCGACCGTATGCCGCTCCTGATACTCGGACATGTCCAGTCGGACCATCGCTCGCTCGTCGTCGAACATGAACTCGGCGAGCGCTCGGGCGAGCTCGGTCTTGCCGACCCCCGTCGGGCCGAGGAAAACGAACGAGCCGATGGGCCGGTTCGGGTCCTGCAAGCCCGAACGAGCGCGGCGCAAGGCGTTCGACACGGCTTCGACCGCCTCCTCCTGGCCGACGACGCGCTGGTGCAGCCGCTCCTCCATGTGGATCAGCTTCTCGACCTCGCCCTCGAGGAGGCGCGAGACGGGAATACCGGTCCAGGTGGCGACGACCGCGGCGATGTCGTCCTCGTCGACCTCCTCCTTCACCATCGGCGCCTCTGCTGGCTGCTCGCGCTCGGCGAGCTCCTTCTCGAGCTCGGGGAGAACGCCGTAGCGGATTTCCGCAACACGAGCGAGATTTCCGAGGCGTTCCTCGCGCTCGGCCTCCATGCGGAGCTCGTCGAGCTGACGCTTGATCTCGGCGACCCGCTGCAGCCCTTCCTTCTCCCGCGACCAGCGCGCGCCGAGCTCGTCACGGCGCGACTTCGCCTCTGCGAGCGCGCGCTCGAGCGGCGCCCGCAGGTCGTCCGGCTCGTTCGCCATCGCCGCCAGCTCGATCTCGAGCTGGCGCGCGCGGCGCTCCGCCTCGTCGAGCTCGACCGGAGAGGAGTCGATCTGCATACGCAGCCGCGAAGCCGACTCGTCCACGAGATCGATAGCCTTATCCGGGAGGAAGCGATCGCTGACGTAGCGCTCGGAGAGAACGGCCGCGGCGACGAGCGCCGAGTCCCGGATCTCGACTCCGTGGTGTGCCTCGTAGCGCTCCTTGAGCCCGCGCAGGATCGCGATCGTGTCGGCGACCGACGGCTCGCCGACGAACACCGGCTGGAAGCGCCGCTCGAGCGCCGCGTCCTTCTCGATGTGCTTGCGGTACTCGTCGAGCGTCGTGGCGCCGACCGCGCGCAGCTCTCCGCGTGCGAGCATCGGCTTCAGCAGGTTCGCGGCGTCGACCGCGCCTTCTGCCGCTCCCGCGCCGACGATCGTGTGCAGCTCGTCGATGAAGAGGACGATGTCGCCTGCGGCGTTCTGGATCTCGGCGAGGACAGCTTTCAGCCGCTCCTCGAACTCGCCGCGGTACTTCGCGCCTGCGAGCAACGAGCCGACATCGAGCCCCCAAACGCGCTTCCCCTCGAGCCCGCTCGGGACGTCGCCCGCGACGATGCGCTGCGCGAGCCCTTCGACGATCGCGGTCTTGCCGACGCCCGGCTCGCCGATCAGGACCGGGTTGTTCTTCGTCCGCCGCGAGAGGACTTGGATCACTCGCCGGACCTCCTCGTCCCGCCCGATCACCGGGTCGAGCTTGCCGGCCTCGGCGAGCGCGGTCAGGTCCCGGCCGTACTTCTCGAGCGCCTGATACGTGCCTTCGGGATCCTGCGAGGTGACCTTCTGGCCGCCGCGCACCTCCTGCAGCGCCTCGAGCAGCGCCTCGCGGGGCACGAGGTCGAGCGCGAGGAGCAGGTGTTCGACGGACGCGTACTCGTCGCCCAGCGCGCGCATCTCCTCGAAGGCGCGGTCGAGCACCCGCGAGAAGGCGACCGAGGCCCGCGGCTGCGCCGCCCCGTCTCCCGAGACCGTGGGCAAGGTGCGCAGGCGCGCTTCCGCCTCGGCGCGAAGCTCCGCCGCGCCGTGGCCGGCACGGTCGATCAGCGTTCGCGGCAGCTCTTGGTCGAAGAGGGCAACCGTGAGGTGGTCCCGCGTGAGCTCGGGATTGCCCTGGCGGCGGGCAAGCTCCTGCGCGCCGGCGACGGCCTCCTGGGACTTGAGAGTCAGCTTGTTGAAATCCATGGCGATTGGCGCCAAGTAACAGTCTGTTACTTGGGAGCGCTACCTCCTCGTCGCGGGTGTTTGCGCTGTTTTGTAGAGCACGACCTCCCGCTTGTACGAGCGGTGAACCGAGGCGATCTCCTCGCGGAGCTCTCGCTCCACGCGCTCCATCCGCGCGCGCATCCGGTTGAGCTCGTCCTGCATGCGCAAGACCTGCTCGACGCCCGCGAGATTGAGCCCGAGCTCGGTCGTCAGGCGCTGGATGAGCCGCAGCCGCTCGAGGTCTTTCTCGGAGTAGAGACGCGTGCCGCCAGGCGTCCGCCCCGGCCTGACGAGTCCCTTCGCCTCGTACACCCGCAGCGTCTGCGGGTGCATCTCGACGAGCTCGGCCGCGACGGAGATCATGTAGCGCGGGCGATCAGGCACCTTCTAGCTCACCTCCGCGAAGCGCTCGCGCGGGTTCTCGCGCGACACCTTCTGATATCCCTCGAGCGCCTCCTTCTCGGCCTTCGTGAGCTTCTTCGGGATCGAGACCCTCACGCGCGCGAGCAGGTCGCCGCGACCGTTGCCCTTCAAGTGCGGAGCGCCGCGGCCCTTGACGCGGAGCAGTTTCCCGCTCTCTGTACCCGACGGGATCTTGAGCGAAACTGCCCCGTCCGGAGTCGGGATCTGCACCGACGCGCCAAGCGCCGCTTCCGCGTATGTCACCGGGACCTCGAGCACGAGATCGGAGCCGCGGCGCTCGTAGAGCGACGAAGGAGCGACCTCGACGACGACGTGAAGATCGCCAGCCGGGCCTCCGTTCAGCCCCGCCTCGCCCTTGCCCTTGAGCCGGACGCGCGTGCCATTCTTGGCGCCGGCGGGAATCTTGACGGCGTAACGCCTCGTCGTGCGCTCCCGGCCCGAGCCGCGGCAGTTCTTGCACGGCTTCTCCACGATCGTCCCGTTGCCCTGGCAGCGCGGGCACGGCTGCGAGAACGCGAACAGGCCCTGAGCGTCGGAGACGACTCCGCGTCCTGCGCACTGCGGGCAGACGACCGGAGAGGTTCCGGGTTCGGCGCCGGTTCCGTGGCAGACCGAGCAGACGCTATCCGCCTCGACGGGGACTCGCACCTGCACTCCCTCGAGAGAGTCCTCGAAGGAGATGCGCACGCGTGTCTCGAGGTCGTCGCCGCGCGTCGGCCTGCGAGCGCCTGCACGGCCGGATCGACCCCCGAACATGCCGCCGAAGAGATCGCTGAGATTCCCCAGATCGAACTCCTCGAAGCGCGGGCCGCCCGCCCCACCGCCGCCGCCCGGAAATCCTCGCCCTCCTGCGGCGCCGAATCGGTCGTACGCGGTGCGCTTCTCGGGATCGGAGAGCACGTCGTAAGCGGTCTGGACCTCCTTGAACTTCTCCTCCGCGCCGTTATCCCCGGGATTGCGGTCGGGGTGGTATTGACGCGCAAGCTTGCGATACGCCTTCTTGACGTCCTCGTCCGAAGCCCCCTTGGGGACGCCGAGAATCTCGTATGGGCTGGCCATTGCCTGCTACTCCGCGACGATCACCCGGGCGGGCCGCACGACCTTGCCGCCGATGCGGTACCCGCGCTGGACGACCTCGAGCACCGAGCCCGGCTCGGCGCCTTCTCCCGGCTGGGCGAGCATCGCCTCGTGGACGTGTGGGTCGAATGGCCCTGCCGTCTCGATCTCGCTCAATCCCTCCTTCTCGAGCGCCTTCCGGAGAGCCTGCTCGACCAGCCTCACGCCGTCGACGAGCGCGGCCTCCTCGTGGCGCTCGGCCGCCTGGAGCGCTCGCTCCAGGTCGTCGAGAACAAGAAGGAGGTCGCGCACCAGCCGCTCGTGGGCGTGCGCGACCATGTGCCCCTGGTCGCGCGCCGCCCGCTTTCGGTAGTTCTCGAAGTCCGCCTTGGCCCGCTGGAGGAGATCGAGATACTCGTCTCGGTCCGCCTCCGCCGCGGCCAAGCGCGACTTAAGGTCGGAGTCACCTTGTGACACAGTGTCACTTGGCTGCTCGGCCTCCTCGCTCTCTATGGCGTCCGCTTCCGGAAGCGTCTGCTTGGGCGCTCCCGTCACGAGGTCTTCGCCTCCTCCTCCTCGTCGATGACCTCGTAGTCCGCGTCCTCGACGACCTCGTCCTCCGCGCCGCTGCCGTTCCCCGACGACTGCGGCTGCGAGGCCTGCGCGGCCGACGCCTGCGCGTAGATCACGTCCGCAAGCGAGCGCGATGCCTCGTCGAGCGCCGCGGACTTCGCCTGCATGTCGGCGACGTCCGAGCCCTCGATCGACTGGCGCAGCTCCATGATCCGCCCCTCGATCGTCGACCCGGTGGCCTCGTCGACCTTGTCGCGGTGCTCGGAGAGCGTGCGCTCGGCCTGGTACGCGAGCTGCTCCCCTGCGTTCCGCGCGTCCGCGAGCTCGCGCAGCTGATGTGCCTCGCCCGCGTGCGACTCAGCCTCGGAGATCATCCGCTCCACCTCGTCGCCGCTCAGTCCTGAGCCGCCCTCGATGCGGATCTGCTGCTCGTTGCCCGTGCCCAGATCCTTCGCGGAAACGTTGATGATGCCGTTCGCGTCGATGTCGAAAGAGACCTCGCCCTGCGGCATGCCGCACATCGCCGGAGGGATCCCAACCAACTGGAACTTACCCAGGGTCTTGTTGCAGGAGATCATCTCGGACTCGCCCTGGCCGACGTGGATCTCCACTGATGGCTGGTTGTCCTGCGCGGTGGTGAACGTCTCCGACTTGCGGGTGGGGATGGTGGTATTCCGCTCGATGAGCTTCGTGAACACGCCGCCCATCGTCTCGATCCCGAGTGAGAGCGGCGTCACGTCGAGCAGGAGCACATCCTTGACCTCTCCCTTGAGCACTCCGGCCTGGATCGCCGCGCCGACGGCCACGACCTCGTCCGGGTTGACGCCCTTGTGCGGCTCTTTGCCGATCAGCTCCTTGACCTTCTCCTGGACGGAAGGCATGCGAGTCATGCCGCCAACGAGAATCACGTGCTCGATGTCCGCCGCGGTCAGACCCGCGTCCGAGATCGCCTGCTTCGTCGGCTCGACCGTGCGCTCGAGCAAGTCGTGGACGAGCTCGTTCAGCTTCGCGCGGGTGAGCTGGAGATCGAGGTGCTTCGGGCCCTCCGGGGTGGCGGTGATGAAGGGCAGGTTGATCTGCGTCGTCATCGTCGAGGAGAGCTCGATCTTCGCCTTCTCTCCTGCCTCGTACAGCCGCTGGAGCGCCATGGGGTCCTGCCCGAGGTCGATGCCCTGGTCGCGCTTGAACTCCGCGATCATCCAGTCGACGACGGCCTTGTCGAAGTTGTCGCCGCCGAGGTGGTTGTCGCCGTTCGTCGCCTTGACCTCGAAGACGCCGTCACCGAGCTCGAGCACCGACACGTCGAAGGTGCCGCCGCCGAGATCGAAGACGAGGATCGTCTGCTCGACGCCCTCCTTGTCGAGGCCGTAGGCAAGCGCGGCCGCGGTCGGCTCGTTGATGATCCGCAAGACATTTAGCCCTGCGATCTTGCCGGCGTCCTTGGTCGCCTCGCGCTGCGCGTTGTTGAAGTACGCGGGGACGGTGACGACCGCGTCGGTGACCGTCTCGCCAAGATATGCCTCGGCGTCGACCTTCAGCTTCTGGAGGATCATCGCGGAGATCTCCGGCGGCGCGTACTCCTTGCCCTCCGCCTTCACCCGAACGTCGCCGTTCTGTCCCTCGACGATCTCGTAGGGGACGATCGTCATCTCCTCCGAGACCTCGTCGTGCTTGCGGCCCACGAACCGCTTGATCGAGAAGATCGTGTTGGTCGGGTTCGTCACCTGCTGGCGCTTCGCGGGCGCGCCCACAAGCCGCTGGCCGTCACGTCCGAACGCCACCACGGACGGCGTCGTACGCCCGCCCTCGGCGTTCGGGATGACGGTGGGCTCGGATCCCTCGAGCACGGCCATGCAGGAGTTGGTCGTGCCGAGGTCGATTCCGATGGTCTTCGCCATGACTGAAATCTCCTTGGGTAGTGAGAGCTACAGAAAATCTGCGTCGAACCGTAGCAGATCATCGGAAGATGCCAATGAGCCCCCCTCCGATCACGATCAGCACGGCGCCGACGACAAGACGAGCGCCGATCACCTCGATCCGACGGAGGAAAATCGCCGAGAAGCCCACTCCCCAGAGCGACTCCGTCGCGACGAGCGGCGACACGACGCTGACTCGTCCTCGGTAGTAGGCCTCGAAGAGACAGATGTACGAGAGCCCGAAGAGGATCCCAGCCGGCGCGAAGTAGCGCAGTGGCGCGAACGAGAAGGGACGACGCGCCACAGCCACCCAAATTGCGATGACCAGCGTCCCGGAGCCCAGGGTCACTGCGGCAGCGAGCTCGGGGCTCACGTCCGTGTCCACGGACAGCCACCTCACGAGGTTGTCGCGCGCGGCGAAGATCACCGTCGCCGCCAGCGCATAGATGAGACCGATCCGTTTCACGTGCTGAGGACGACTTCTCTCCCCGACGAGCAGGACTCCGCCTCCGACGATCAGCGTCCCGCCCGCGAGCACGCCCGCGGCCACCGGCTCATCCAGGAGCAGGAGCGCGATGGCGACCGAAAAGAGCGGCGCGGTGCCTATGACTACCGACGATCTCGCAGGCCCGGCGTCTCGAACTCCGAGCGTGAACAGCGTCTGGGAGAGTCCGGGGCCGAGGATGCCGGCGAGAGCGAAAGCCCACACTCCCCCCACGTCCCAGTCAGAGCGAAGCACCGCTGCTACGAGCGCGACGGCGAACGCGGGGATCACCGTCAGGAGCGCGCCCAGCTCGGCGCTGGTGCCGCGGGCGAGGGCCGGCCGGAGCGCAACCGTCAGCGCGCCGTAGAAGGCGGCCGCGAGCAACGCGAGTGCGACCGCGTCCACGGCCTATCCCCGGCTTCCTCTTCCGGCGAGTCTACGGATCGAGCTAGCCGCCGCCGGCTCGGAGACGACGATGCCGGCCATCAGCACCACGCACCCGAGCCAGCCCGGCCAGCCCAGCACCTCGTCGGCGAGAAGAACCCCGAAGAGCGCTGCAAACGGTGCCTCGAGGGTAAAGAGGAGCGCGGCGCGCGCGGCCGTCGTCCTTGCCTGCACCCACGTCGCGATGAGATAGCCGAGCGCTCCCGCGAAGATCCCCGTTACCAGCAGCGCCCCCCACACCGTCCAGCCACGAGGGAGCTCGATCTCGCCGCGCGCCACTGCGATGGCCGCAAATCCGACGAAGCAGGTGGTCATCTGCAGGAAAGTGAGAGCACGAGGGTCGTAGCGCGGCGCATACCGTTCCATGGCCGCGATCTGCAGCGCTGCCGCGAGCGCGCTCGCCAGCACGAGCCCGTTCCCGAGCGCGGACCCTCCGGGCGCCCCGTTCAGCAGCCAGAGGCCCACCACCGCGCACCCCACTCCGATCCAGACGACCTGGGGCACCGACGTCCTGAAGAGGGCGAGCACGATGAACGGGGTGAAGACGACATAGAGGCCGGTGATGAACCCGGTGCTGGACACGGTGGTCAGCTCGAGCCCCGCGGTCTGAAACCCGTACGCGGCGGCGAGCAGCGAGCCTACGCCGATCCCGGCGACGACACCCTCCCGCGGAAGCGAGCGCAGCGAGCCCCACGCAAACGGCGCGAGCGCCACCGAGGAGATCGCAAAGCGCACCGCGAGGAAGGCGAAGAGGGGATAGAGAGCCAGCGCGTCTTGCACCTGCACGAAGGTAAGGCCCCAAACGGCGGTGACGCCCACGAGGGCGATCAATGGCAGCGCCCGACTCCGGCTCATGTGCGCGCCAGGAGCGAGCGCCGGACGGAAGCCAGCCAACGCCGCCTGATGAACGCCGAGAAGGGTCCGATGACACGCCAGTAGCGGCGGAACGCGCGTCGAGCGTTTTCGTCGACCGCGGCCACCCTCGTCTCGGTCAGGAGGCGCGTGCGACCGTCGGGAAGCTGCTCCGCGAGGAAGTTGGCCACCATCCGCACACTGCCCGCGGGCGCGGCGTCGAAAGAGGAGGTCGCGCCTCGCGGCAGCCACGGCTTGCCCGACGCGCCGAAGACGACCTCGCCGGGCTCCCGCGCGAGAAGCGCGAATCCCATCCCGAGCATGAGATCTTCGATCGAGCCCGCCGCCCCCAGGCCGCGCAGCCGGAGCAGCGCACGAACGACATCAGGCGCAGCCGGCGCGGCGAGCGCGGCGGCGAGCGCCTCCCCCGGCGCGGCCTCCACCACGATCTCGTGCATCTCGTTGACGTCCCATTCCGGGAGGAACCGGTCGATCGCCGCCATGAGGCGATTCTCCATGCGGACCGCCGACGCGCGGGACGCTGGCGTACATCGATTCAGCCGAGGTCTGCTCAAACGCGAGAGGCGCCCTAGGCGCCTCTCGGTGAGCTACACGAGCGTCCTTCTTACAGGCGCTCGGACTCCGGCTTCTTCGCGTCGTCATCGTCGCCGTCAAAGGCGTCGCCGACCTTGTCCTTCACGCCCTCCCAGGCGTCGTCGGCCTTGTCCTTCGCCTCTCCCCAGGTGCCCTGGGTCTTGCCCTCGGCCTCACGACTCTCGTCGCCGGTGATCTTGCCCTCGACTTCCTTGGCCTTTCCTTCGATGCGGTCGGAATCCACGGTTTCTCCTTTCGGGGGATAGTTCGACGCGAGCTTCCCCATTTCGACCTCGCGGTAAACGGCGGTCGAGCATCGAAGATGCTTGGTCGGGAATTCACGGCGGGCCGGATGTCGGCCACGACACGGCGCCGGCGGCGCGCCAATTCCCGACCAAGCATCTACCCTGTCCCGGTGGAAGTCCTCGACACGCTTGCGCGCCCGCTCCGCGATCTCCGCATCTCGGTCACCGACCGCTGCAACTTCCGGTGCGTGTACTGCATGCCGAAAGAGGTCTTCGGCCGCGACTACCGTTTCCTCCCCCGGCGCGAGCTCCTGAGCTTCGAGGAGATCGTGCGCGTCGCCCGAGTCTTCGTCGGCCTTGGCGTGCAAAAGCTGCGCATCACCGGCGGAGAGCCCCTGCTCCGACGAGATCTCGAGGTGCTGATCGAGCGCCTCGCCGCCATCGGCGACGTCGACCTCACGTTGACCACGAATGCCGCGCTGCTCGCGCAGAAGGCCCAGGCGCTGGCGGCTGCGGGGCTCACGCGCGTCACAGTCAGTCTCGACTCCTTGGACGACGAGGTCTTCCGCGCCATGAACGACGTCGACTTCCCGGTCGCACGCGTGCTCGCGGGCATCGACGCGGCAGCCGAGGCAGGACTGCCGGTGAAGGTGAACGTCGTGGTCAAGCGCGGTCTGAACGAGGGCTCCGTCCTCGACATCGCGCGGCGTTTCCGTGGAACGGGACATCCCGTTCGCTTCATCGAGTACATGGATGTCGGCGCCACGAACGGCTGGCGCACGGATGACGTCGTGCCCGCAGCCGAGATCGTGGCGTCGATCGGCGCCGAGTTCCCGCTCGAGCCTCTAGAGGCCTCATACCGAGGCGAGGTCGCGGAGCGCTACCGCTATCGCGACGGCGCCGGCGAGATCGGCGTCATCGCCTCGGTGACCCAGCCCTTCTGCGGCGACTGCACGCGCGCGCGAATCTCGGCGGACGGCAAGCTCTACACCTGTCTCTTCGCGCTGCGCGGCCATGATCTGCGCGCAATCCTGCGCTCCGGCGAGGACGACAAGAAGATCGAGGACACGATCCGCGCCGTCTGGGAGCGCCGCGCCGACCGCTATTCGGAGCTCCGCACCGAGGAGACCGGCCGTCTACGCAAGGTCGAGATGTCCTACATCGGCGGCTGAGAGGCGCACGAGAACTGACGGTCACCCGCTCGAGACTGGCGGGACCGCGCCGACGCGCCGCCGGAGCACCCCGCGTCCCGGCTCGAGAGCCGTTCCGCTGGCCCGCACGATAAGCGCCACGGCGATCACGACCAGCGAGCCCGCCACCGCCATCTGCACCGTGATCTCCTCGCCGAGGAGCGCCCAGCCCAAGAAGACTGCGACGATCGGATTCATGTACGCGTATGTGGCGACGAGCGAGATCGGCGCAACGCGGAGCAACCACACGTACGCGGTGAAGCCGACCAGAGTTCCGATGACGACGAGGTAGCCGACGGCGAGAAGCGCATCGAGGGTGAAGCGCACGTCCCCGAGCTCCCCCAGCGCGATCGACGTCGCCATGAGGAGGACGCCTCCGCAGAGCGCGGCGAGACCGGCCGACACGAGCGGTCGCTTCGGCAGCGGCGCGTCACGCGAGTACAACGAGCCAGCCGCCCAGCTGAGCGCGCTGAGCACGATGACAAGCGCTCCGAGCCGGTCGACAGAGCCCTCGCCGAAGGGGTCGAACAGGAACGCGAGCCCAATAAAACCGAGCGCGAACCCGACATACGCGGACGGGTGGAGGCGGCGACCGAACGCGATTCGGTCGAGAAGCGCCATCCAGATGGGAATGCTTCCCACGAGCAGCGCCGCGACTCCGGCGGGGACGGTTTGCTGCGCCCATGCGAGCGAGCCGTGTCCGAGCAGGAAGAGCAGACCGCCGAACACGAATCCCGCGCCCACATGTTTGCGGCCGATCGGGTCAGCGCCGCGGTCGCCGCGCGGAAGCGAGACGGCGAGCAACGCGACTCCTGCGACGAGGTGCCGCATCGCCATGGCCAGATATGGCGGCAGATCGCGAACTGCGATCGCGAGCGCGATGAAGGTCGAGCCCCAGACGATGTAGACCGTGACCAGGGCAAGCCAAACCCGCGCGTCCCGACGCGTCGCCATGCCGCCAGGATGACGCGCAGCGCGCGATCAGCTCAAGTCGAGTTCGCGGCGCGGTCGATCAGGCTGCCTTATTCGAGCGGGACCAAGCTCCTCCGCCAAAGCGTTGCCGACGTACACGCGAACGCGCCCGTTAGAATTGCGACGTCGTGTCGAGTCTCGCCGCTGAGAGATCTTCGCGCCTGCCTCGAGGCTGGGCGCACCTGGCCTTCCAGTTCGTTATCTGGATGGGGTTCTATGCGCTTTACCAGATCGCGCGTGGGTCGGCTGATCGCAGCGTCGCCAACGCGTTTCAAAACGGCGAATGGGTCCTGCGCCAGGAACGCGAGCTCGGGGCGCTCTTCGAGCCTGCCGTGCAACGCGTGGTGGACACATCGTCGCTCTTGGTGACGCTCACGTCCTACACGTACTGGCTGTCACAGTTCGCGGTCGTCGGTGTCACCATGCTCTGGGTCTACTTCCGGCATCACGAGCGGTTCACCGCGTTCCGGAACTGGATCATCACCGCCAACCTCGTCGGGCTCGTCGGCTACATCTTCGTGCCCACGGCGCCGCCGCGGATGTTCCCCGAGTGGGGCTTCGTGGACACCCTCGCGCAGTACTCGTCCGTCAACCACGAGAGCGGCGTCATCGCGTGGGGGGCGAACCCCTACGCCGCCATGCCGAGCTTGCACGCCATGGATGCGTTCATCGTCGGCGTCGTCATGTTCGGGCTCGTCCGCTCGAGGCTCGCCAAGGCGCTCTGGCTCGCGTGGCCCGCGTGGGTTGCGTTTGCGGTGATCTCGACCGGGAACCACTATTGGTTCGACGTCGTCGCGGGGATCTTGCTCGCTCTCGTCACGGGGTTTGCGCTCCGCCGTGCGCGCAGGATGCACGTCCTCCGGCACGCATGACCGACGACGGATCCGGGGGTGAGCCGGCGCGAGTCAGCCAGCTCGACCGGGTCAAGCAGGAGTACACGCAGTCCGCACGCGAGATTCTCGCGCGGTCGATGCGCGGTGTCGCGAAGACGAAGCTGACGCCGGACATGCTCACGCTCGTCGGTGTGACGCTGTGCCTGGCGGGGGCGCTTCTAGTCGGCTTCGAAGCGCGTAACGAGAGACTCTTCTTCTGGCTCGGAGGCGCGCTCTTTATCGTTGGCTCGGTCGCAGACATCCTGGACGGGGCGCTGGCTCGGGCGGCGAGCAAAGGCACCGTCTTCGGCGCGTTCCTCGACGCCACCTTCGACCGGTTGGGAGAGGCCGCGATGCTCGCGGCGATCGGCCTCGTCTTCATGCGCGACTCGAACGAGGTCGCGCTCGTGGCGACCTTCGCCGCGGTTACCGGCTCCTTTCTCGTCTCGTATACGCGCGCGAAGGCCGAGTCGCTCGGACTGCGTGGAGACGTCGGCTTCGGCTCGAGGGTGGAACGCGTCGTGCTCATCTCCGTTGGCCTCGGCCTCGCTCCGTGGGGCTTGCTCCAGTGGCCGATCTACCTGCTTGCGGCCATGACGTGGCTCACCGTGCTCCAGCGGATGCTCTTCGTTCGCCGCCAGCTCCGCGAGCTCGCCGAGCAGGCGTCCTGAGCTTCCAAAGCGGATCTCACGCTTTGGCCTCATTCAGTGTGTAGACTGCTAGCACTTTGCCTGCTAGCACAAAGCACAGAACGAGCATATTGATTCGAATGCCGGCGTCGCTCAAGGACGCGCTGGTACGCGAGGTCGCTCGGCGGGGCTCGAACGTCAACGATGTCGCCGCCGGAATCCTTGCGGACACGTTTGGTGTTCTGTACACGCCGAGCGGTCGTCGACGCAAAGTGCTAGCAGGCGCCAGCCCGGTTGTTCTGCTCCGCGTCCCACAGGAGCTGAAGGACGAGATCCACGCGGAAGCGACCCGCCTGAGCGCGAACGCGAACGACGTCATTCTCGCCGCGCTCGCCGACGGGCTCGGCGTTCCCTCACACAGCAATCGCACGCGAAAGGAAACGATGGCCACTACGAACGGCTCGAAGAACGGCGCGCGCTCGAAGGACAAGGTGCGCGTCGCGATCATCGGCGTGGGCAACTGCGCCAACTCACTTCTGCAGGGGGTCGAGTACTACAAGGACGCCAAGCCCGAGGACTCGGTCCCGGGGCTCATGCACGTCGACCTCGGCGGATACCACATCTCGGACATCGAGTTCACCGCCGCCTTCGACGTCGTCAAGGGCAAGGTCGGCGTCGATCTGGCCGACGCGATCTGGGCGAAACCGAACGACACAATCAAGTTCGCCACCGTCCCGAAGACCGGCATCAAGGTCTCCCGCGGGATGACACACGACGGCATCGGCAAGTACATGGCGCAGGTCGTCGAGAAGGCGCTCGGACAGACGGACGACGTCGTCGGGATCCTCAAGGAGACCGGCACGGATGTCGTCGTCAACTACCTCCCTGTCGGCTCCGAGTCTGCGGCGAAGTGGTACGCCGAGCAGATCTTGGAAGCAGGCGTCGCGATGGTGAACTGCATGCCTGTCTTCATCGCGCGCGAGCCGTACTGGCAGAAGCGCTTCGAGGACGCCGGCTGCCCCATCATCGGCGACGACATCAAGTCGCAGGTCGGCGCGACGATCACGCATCGTGTCCTGACCACGCTTTTCCAGGATCGCGGCGTCCACCTCGACCGCACGATGCAGCTGAACGTCGGCGGCAATTCCGACTTCCGGAACATGCTGGAGCGCGAGCGCCTCGAGTCGAAGAAGATCTCGAAGACGAACGCGGTGACGTCGATGCTCGACTACGACATCGGCGCGGACAACGTCCACGTCGGCCCGTCGGACTTCGTCCCGTGGCTGACCGACCGCAAGTGGGCGTACATCCGCATGGAGGGCTCGTCCTTCGGCGACGTCCCGCTGAACGTCGAGCTCAAGCTCGAGGTCTGGGACTCGCCGAACTCGGCCGGCATCGTCATCGACGCCGTTCGGCTCGCGAAGCTCGCGCTGAACAATGGCATCTCGGGCGCCCTCGAGGCGCCGAGCGCCTACCTGATGAAGTCGCCGCCGAAGCAGATCCGAGACGACGAGGCGCACGAACAGAGTGAGCGCTTCATCGTGAAGAACGCGCGAACGGCAAAGAAAACGGCCGTGAGTTCGTAGCTAGTCGGAGACTCGCGGCCCGGAGTCGTCCGCGACGAAGCCCACGCGCTTGTGTGTCGCGTCGCAGAACGGCTTCGTCCGCGAGCGCCCGCAGCGGCAAAGCGCGATCGCGCTTCCTTCTGGGAGCACGAACTCGTTCCCCTCTGCATCGATGACGCGCACCGGCCCCTCGACCTTCAAGGGACCGTTGGCGCGGACCTTGATCGTGACCTCGGTCATGGACCCAAGTTACAAGGGGAATTATCCCTTCGAGGGAGAGGGCTAGTGTTCGGCCTCGACTTCAAGCGCCTAGCCGAATTCTGGGGCGAAGGACTCGACGATTCCGACGACGTAGGCGCGGATCTCGAACAGTTCGTGAATGTCGGTCGTGGCATCTCCGTAGGTAACCCAGACGAGCGGGACGAACTCGCCTGCGATGCCGCGTGGCTTGTATCGGAAAAGTTCGGCACCGGGAGCGAGAACGACACCGCGATTCCAGCGGTGGGCGAGGAACATGCCTGGTGGGGCTTCAGGATGATCGCGGAGGATCGACGCCCTTGGCAGTAGCAGTTGGTGTTTGTCTGCGTTGTCGAGGGCTGCCACCGCCAAGAGCCGACGTGCCTCGTCGCTCTTATTTGCGTACGGCTGTAGACGCCGGATCGACGTCTTGTGACTCTCCGACATTCCTTTTATCGCGGCTTCAAAGGTTTCGATTTCGCGGTTCGTCTTCGGCTCTTTGGCCCGTATCGGGAACGCTGTTCGTCTACTGGGTTGCTTTCCAGCACGTTCGACAAGGCGACAGGCGAGATGGTCGAGTGCCGACCGCGCGTTGTGCATTGCGTCGCCGACAAGGAACGCCCAGCGAACGGGTGGCTCGGGAAGGTGTTCCGTGCACCGTACGACTTGCCATGGACCGTCTCTGTCGTACTCCAGCGTTGTCACGTAGTGCTCGTGTTTGGCTATCTGCTTCTCGATGCCCTCACGGCTCTCTGTCTGTTCGGTCAAGATCTGATTCAGTAGCTCTCGCGAGCGTTCAAGCTTCAGTCTCGGGCTTTCCAGCGTCGGCTTTTCCATGCGCTAACCTCAGCACAGATGACCGGCGAGCCGCAAGGGTCAAAGCAACAGACCGCCAAGGGCTACGAGATCCCCGTGCCGAAGCGAAGGGATCTCATGGCGGATCTACGCAAGCTCGTACAGCCAGTCAAGAAGCCAAAGCGCTAGTCCACGTCTCGCGCGGCTGCCGCGAGCATGTCCTGAAGGATCAGGTGCGGCTCTTTGCGCCGGTTCCAGCGGAAGGCGTACTCGTTCAGGTAGCCCTGAAGCCACTTGTGCGAGACGCCGTGGTGGACGCCACGGATGGCGTTCTTCACGAGTCCGAAGAAGCCGTCAATCGTCTGGGTGTGGGTGTCTCCCTCGACGTAGACGTTCGCCGTGTGGCGGATACGCCGATGGGTGTAACCCATGGTGGGGAGATGGGTGTACGGCTTCCATTCGTCCGTGTAGATCAGGGACGAAGGCAGGACGTATTCGCGGGTGATGGGGAGAAGCGTCGATCCCTGACTATTCGGGATGACCGAAGCCCGGACGCGTCCACCGCGTTCAACCGCGCCGTAGACCACGGCCCGCGTCTTCCACGTGTACGGCCGCTGTCCAGGCCGCTCAAGGGCAGCCTTCCGCCGATCCGCGTTACGGAGCTTCCCGCCGATGAACGTCTCGTCGACCTCGACCTCGCCGGACAGCGGTTCCTCGTCCTGCGTCATCAGGTGGTTTCGGATCTTGTTGAACATGCGCCAAGCGGTCTTGTACGTCACCCCAAGCTCGCGCTCAAGCTGCTTGGCGGAGATTCCGCAGCGAGTGCTGGACATGAGGTACATGGCGTAGAACCACAGGTGCAGGGACGTGGACGAGCGCTCGAAGATCGTTCCCTTGAGCGGGTGGATGCGAAAGCCGCACGTCCGGCAGTACCACGCAGGCCGCTTCTGCGCCGTCTCGTATCGCTTGAAGACCTTTTCCGCCTCGCAGCGCGGGCAGTGGGCATGATCCCCGTTCGGGGCGAATCGCTCGCGCCAGATGTACGCGAGACAAGCTTCGTCGTCCGGGAACTCACGGACGAACTCAAGGAGGTAGCAGGTCGATTCGGAGGAAGCTGCGCGGATAGGGTTACGACGGTCAACCGGGGGCATCTAGCGCTCCTTGTTGGCAAGAACGCGTCGTCGGGTGCTACCGGCGGCGCGTTCGCTTTCCTTGTACCTAAGCCAAATCTTACAGGTGCGGTCGGATGTTGACGATCCTTCTGCGTCGACTCGACTACCACGTTCGGCCGAGATTGCGCCGCGAGACGTGCAAGGGTTGCTGGCGGGAGAACCCGCTCGGATTCTCCGTCCCTGACGGCGTGTGGCGGGCCGCTGTTCCGACCCGCCACCGTTCACACGTTCTGTGCCTCCTGTGCTTCGACAGCTACGCGACTCGGCGTGGCGTCGATTGGTTGCAGGGAGGCTGCGAGTTCTACCCGGTGCCCGGAGCTACGAGCAGTTGCCCGCCTTCTCCTTCGCCAAGCACTCGTTACAGAACTCGCCCGAAGTCGGCTTCGAGTACGACGTGTCGTAGTCGGACTTCGGATCGTTCGAGCAGTTCCGACACGCATGCCACGTGTCGTAACCGCGCTTCCTGCGCCATGGTCCGCCTTTGGGCATGGCTAAGCCTCCTTGGGTTGCGCCGCAGGTGGAGAGACACCAAACGGCTAGTGACGAACAGGACTAGCGTAGGTGTCGCGCCGGACGTAATGAGGGCCGCCAGGCTCTCTCACCCGACGACCCTCGGTTCGTCACAACACAGCGCGCGTGCAGGTGGAGTTATCGCAGCGCGGGTGGACGGATCAGAACCGGACGGTTTGCAGGCTTCTAACGATCCTCTCCCTCAAAGGGATAATTCCCGTTACAAGTAGTAACTTGGGTGCCGCATCGGCGGTCGCGGAGCCGATTCGCTCAGATGACACCCTGAGCTTGGCGGGTTTCGCCAGCGGTCGAACGCGGCTCTCCCGGATAAACTCGCCTGACCGTGGGCCTCCGCATCTGCTTCGTCACGCCTTTCGCGTGGTCGCAGCCGCACGAAGTGAACGCGCACGTGGAAGGGACGGCGGCTGCGCTCCGGAGGCTCGGTCACGAGGTGACGGTGTTGGCGCCCTCCTCTCGCGCACGCGATCTGCTCGCCGGCCGTCGGGCGCTCCAGCGAGGGACCGATGCTGAAGTGATCGCGATCGGGCCCTCCATCCCAATCTCCCGTCGGACAAGCATGGGCGTCCCCGTCGCGGTTCGAGCAAACTTACGGCTGGCGCTCGCGCGCGGCCGTTACGACGTGGTGCACGGGTTCGAGCCGGGTCTCCCGAGCCTCGCCTATCTCGCCCTCACCTCCACGCACGCTTTGACGGCAGCGACCTTCTTCTCGCCCGATCGACTTGCCTACCCACCGAGACGTTCCCGACGAGATCGCCTTCGCGCTCGTGTAGATGCGCTCCTCGCCACCTCCACAGAGACCGCCGAGGCTGCCGCCGAGCGCTTCGAGGGCGACTACACGCTGGTGCCCATTGGGGTCGATACGACGCTGTTTCGGCCCGGCGAGAAGCAATCCACTATCGCCGTCGAGCTCGAGCTTGCGGGACGAGGCGTGACGCGAGCCATGACGAGGCTCCTTCGAGAGCTTCCTGATTGGGAGCTCATGCTCCTGCACACGAAGCCGCTCGGATTCCGGCCGGCGATTCCACGTTCCGTGCGCAAGCGGTCGCGCACCCGCCTCGTCCGCCGCCCAGAGCAACGAGCCTCGATCCTGGCGGACACGGCGATCTTCGTCCCTGCTCCGGACGGCGAGGCGCGGCTGGCGCTCGAAGCTGCCGCGTCAGGGGCCGCCGTCGTCGACGCGGTCGACGAGCCAGAACGCGTCACGGAAGAGGTGGCGCGCCTCGCCGCGGACGAAAATGCGCGGAGCCAAATCGGCGCCGCGGGTCGAGCCCACGCCGAGCGTCAGAGCTTCGAGGTCGTCGCAAAGGAGCTCGACGTCCTCTACTCGCGCTTATCCCGCAAACGACGAGTCCGGGCCGCCGACAGCGCCGACCCGCTCGCCGGTCGCGAGTGGATCGTCGTCGATCTGCACATGCACACGGACTGGTCGCACGATTGCTCGATCCCAGCCGGCGAGCTTCTCGACCATGCGGAGGAGATCGGCCTCGGCGGGATCGCGGTCACAGATCACAACGTCTTCGGAGGCGCGCTGGAGGCCGTCGAGCTTGCCCGAACCCGCGAGCTCCTCGTGATTCCCGGCGAGGAGATCAAGACCGACGGCCAGGGGGAGGTCATCGGCCTTTTTCTCGAGGAGGAGATCCCGCGCGGCATGTCCTTCGGTGACACGATCGAGGCGATTCGCGAGCAGGGCGGGCTCGTCTATCTCCCACACCCGTTCGACCGGCTGCACGCGATTCCGGATCCCGCGACCCTGCATCGGCACCTCGCGGAGATAGACGTCTTCGAGGTCTTCAACGCGCGCCTCCTGCGCGACGCGTTCAACGACGAGGCGCTGCGCTTCGCGCGCAAGTACCGGCTGCTACAGGGCGCCGGCTCCGATGCGCACGTCCTGCAAGGTGTGGGGACGGGCGCGCTCAGGATGCGGCGTTTCAAAGGCGCCGAGGAGTTCGTGCTCTCGCTTCGCTCGGCCGAGGTGCTGCGCCGGCCCAAGTCGCTCGCGTACCTCCAATCCCTCAAGTGGGTCGCCCAGGTCAAGGAAAAGGTCCTGTAAGAGAGAAGGTGCTTCGGACCCTGTGCCAGCGGCCGTACCCACCGACGAGATCTACGAGCGCTACCTGAAGAAGGCGATTGCCGAGATCAACGACCTCGGCGACGAGCTCGCGCGGACGGGAGACGAGCTGCGCATTCCTGTCGTGGGATCGGGCCACCCGCTGGCGGACGTCCTTCTTCTGAAATACGCGCCGCAACCTCAGGAGATCCAGGAGGGAGTCGCCTTCTTCGGCCGCTCCGGGCAGGCCGTGCTGAAGTCGCTGCAGCGGCTGCACGTCGACCCGCTCGCGATCTACGGGACGAACTGTCTCAAGTTCGGGACCGAGGATCCCGAGGACGCGGCGGCCTGGCTGACGCGCGAGATCCACATCGTCCAGCCGAAGCTCATGATCGTCATGGGCGAACGCTCGGTCGAGTTCCTGAACGACCTCCGCTTCCCGCTCTCCGACCCCGTCGATCCCGCCGCCGTCGGGCTGCTGCAGCGATTCACCCCCACGATCGAGGCGCTCGTCACGCCCGACGTGGACGGGTCGCTCGATGACCAGTCGTCCAAGACCGGGTTCTGGAACGCTTTCAAGGCGCTCGGCCCCTGGTGGTCGGAGCAACCTCCTTACTGATCTCGCGGCGCCGGGCACTCGCGCTCGCGGCGCTGGTCGGCGGGCTCGTGGTGTTCGGGGCGGTCGCGTCCCGTCTGCCGGGGCTGTCCCAGGACGGCGCGATCTTGTTCGCGAGCCTCGTTGTCCTGCCGGCGTTCACCGCCACTGCCTGGCTGGCGCTGCCGCTCGCTCGCGCTCGCGACTGGTATCTCCTAGGCGCTGCCGCGATCGTGGGGCTGACATCGCTCGGCCTCGACATCCTCGGGCTCGACGAGCTCGCCAACGCGGGGAAGCTCGTGTGTTACATCCTCTTCGGGTTCTGGTTCCTTTCCTTGTTCGAGGCGCTCTGGTGGCTTGCTCTCGTGGCGTTCCTCGTTCCGTGGGTGGACATCTGGTCCGTAGCCGCCGGGCCTACTCAGTACGTGACCGAAGAGAGGCCCGGGATCTTCGAGGGGGTCTCCGTCGCGCTCCACGTCCCCGGTGAGACGGGCACGGCGAATATCGGACCGCCCGACTTCATCTTCTTCGCGCTCTTCCTCGGCGCCGCCATGCAGTTCCGACTGCGCGCTGGTTTGACCTGGATCTCGATGACGGCTTTCCTCTCCCTGACCTTGCTCCTCGTGTACTACTGGGACACGTCCGGTCTGCCGGCGTTGCCCGCAGTCTGCCTCGGCTTTCTCCTCTCCAACCTCGACTTGATCTGGCGCAAGGCCAGCGCGGCATACGCCGCTCGAGGGCAGGAGGCCAAGTAACAGACTGTTACAAGCTCTTCTCGAGGAGCATGACGGACTCCACGTGCGGGGTGTGCGGGAACATGTCGACCGGGCGGCAGCGAACGAGCTCGTAGCCGAAGTCCTCCAGCAGCACCTTGACGTCCGACGCGAGCGTGGTGGGGTTGCAGGAGACATAGACGATCTTCGGCGCGCCGAGCTCGCCCAGCCGCCGAAGCGCCTTGCCTGCGAGCCCCGCGCGCGGAGGATCGACGACGACGACATCGGGGGCTCCCGCCTCCTCGACGAGCTCCTCGACGGTCTGGCCCACGTTCCCGGCGTAGAACTTCGCGTTCTCGACCCCGTTCAGCTCCGCATTCTCGATGGCGCAGGCGACCGCCTCCTCGGAGATCTCCAGACCCCAGACCATCCTGGCGTCCGGGGCGAGTGAGAGTCCGATGGTGCCGGTCCCGCAGTAGAGGTCGAAGACGTTCTCGGCGCCGGTCAGGCCCGCGAACTCACCGGCGATGGCGTAGAGCCGCTCGGCCATCTCGGTGTTCGTCTGCAGGAACGCTCCAGGACGGACCCGTACGCGCAGCCCGAGGAGCTGCTCCTCGATCGCCTCTTCCCCCCACAGCAGCTTCGTCGGCACGTTCGTCTGCTCTGCCGGCGTGTCGTTCACCGCCCAGTGGATCGAGCGCACCTCCGGGAAGCGCCGGAGCACGTCCACGAAGTACCCGGTCTCGAAGCGATCGCCGGGCGCCGTGACCAGCACGACGAGGGCCTGGCCAGTGTTTCGGCCTTCACGGAAGACGAGGTGGCGGAGGTACCCCTCACCATTCGCTTGGTAGTACGGCTCGAGCTTCTCCTCGCGCGCCCAGTCACGCACCGCTTCTCGGACGGAGTTGCCGAGGTCGGTGGTGAGCAGGCACACGTCCAGTCCGATCACCTCGTCCCAGCGGCCCGCCCGATGGAACCCGAGGTCAATGCCGTCCTCGCCGGCGGTGAACGAGTACTCGAGCTTGTTTCGGTAGTGGTAAAGGGACGCGGCGGGGACGATCGCTTCGACGGGCGGTTCGGCGATTCTCCCGATACGGACGAGGGAGTCGCGCACCTGCTGCTCCTTGGCGGCCACCTGCGCGTCGTAGTCGAGATCCTGGAAACGGCATCCGCCGCAGATGCCGAAGTGCGGGCACGGCGCCTCGACGCGCTCGGGGCTCGGCTCGAGGACTGCCTGGGCAGTCGCTTCGGCGAACCCGCGCTTGATCTTCGTCACCCGCGCGCGAACGCGGTCCCCCGGAAGCCCTCCGCGAACGAACACGACGAACCCGTTGAGCCGCGAGACGCCATTCCCGCCGTAGGCGAGCGAGTCGATCTGGAGCTCGAGCTCCTCACCTCTCCGAACGGGCGCGGCCACATCGGCCAGGGTAGCCGTGGAACGATTGGCACGAACTCGTCGCGCTTACAGGGACAGGCACTGTAAAAATGGCCGTCTGCGACTCAGCCGCGCGTCCACGCCGACAGCGCCTCTTGTTCTGGCGTTACTGGAGAACCGAGACGTAGACAGTCCGCTCGCGCGGGCCGTCGAACTCACAGAAGAAGATCCCTTGCCACGTTCCGAGCACGAGCTCGCCGTTGTCGCCCAAGGGCACCACGACACTCGGCCCCATCAACGAAGCGCGAACGTGGGTTGGAGCATTCTCCTCGCCCGGCTCGTGGTGCTGCCACGGCCAGCCGTCCTCGACCATGCGCTCGAGTGCCGTCTCGTGGTCGCGCGCGACCGCTGGATCCGCATGCTCGTTGATTGTCACTCCGGCCGTCGTGTGCGGCACGTACACGACGATCGCGGACCCGTCCTCACCGGACACGGCCTCGCGCACGTGACCAGTGATGTCGACGAGCTGGCTCCGCCGCTCGGTTCGAAGCCGAAGCTCGTGCATCAGAGGGCGGCGAGCCTCGCCCCTACAAAGCGCGGCCGGCGGCGGGAGGAGCTCCGGCCTCGAGCGCGCTCTCGCCACTCGCCGAGCGGCTCAGGTACTCCTCGACGTGCAGAAGGTTGTCGCGCCCCCGCTCGACGATCGCCAGAAGCTCGGTCATCGACGCGACCTCCTCGCGCTGCTCCTGCAGGAACCAATGCAGGAACTGCTCGCCGACGAGCTCTCCCTCCTCGCGCGCGAGCTTGACGAGCTCGACGATCTGGTCCGTGACGCGCTTCTCCTGCGCGAGCGCGAGCTTGACGGGCGCAACGGCGTCCGAGAAGTCGGTCTGCGGCGCCTCGACGCCCGGCGTCACGACTCGCTCATCCGAGTCGAGGAGATACTGGACCATCATCATCGCGTGGTTTCGCTCCTCCACGGCTTGCCGATAGAAGTGAGCGGCAAGTTGTGGGAGGGTCTCCGCGTCGTAGTAGGTCGCAATTGCGATGTACTGCTGTGATGCCGCGAACTCGTACCCGACCTGCCCGTTGAGAGCGTCCGCGAAAGTGGCCATGACGCGACTCTATCGCGCCGCCCAGGTAGAGCCAGACATGTCTGCCTCGACAACCGCCCAGCATCCTTCCGTGGCCGGAATCCCCGTGACGGTGGTCTCGTAGCGCGGTGTCGTTCGAGGACCATGTCCGCGCGGCTCTCGACGAGCTTCCACCCAATCTCGCGCAGGCGCTTCGGAACGTCGCAGTCGTCGTCGAGGACGAGCATCCTGACGATCCTGATCTCTTCGGCCTCTATCACGGCGTCCCGCTGCCAGAGCGCGGCGACATGAGCGGACTGCTCCCCGACAAGATCTCGATCTACCGAGTCCCCCTCGAGGAGACCTTTCGCGACCCGGAAGAGCTGCACGAGGAGATCCGAATCACGGTCTTGCACGAGCTCGCGCATTATTTCGGGCTCGACGAGGACCAAATCTCAGAGCTGGGATACGACTGAGAGCACGAGGTTTGGACCGGTTCCCCGTCGGGAATGCAGCGGTCATGACGGTCGTTTCCCAAAGCATGACGCCAGATCAGATCCATAACGAGATCGAGCGCATCTCGGAGGAGCGCCAGGACCTCTGGCACACGCTCTCCGGAGGGCTCGATCCTGCGGTGAAGGAAGAGATCGCTGACCTCGACGCGCGCCTGCAGGAGCTCTGGCAGGCCCTTCGCATGGAGAAGGCGCGGCTTCGCTTCGGCGAGCGCGAGGACATCGTCCGCCGGGCACGCGCCGAAGAGCGGCTCGAGCGCGCGGCCTAAACCCTTCGTTGCAGGAGAACGCGGGGCGCGCGCATATCATCGTCGAGTGCCCCTTTTTGGTCGACGAGAGGTAGCCCAGCCGGTTTCGATCGACGCCGAGTACGACCGCTTGCGCGCGATTCGCATCGCAGCGGAAGATGAGCTCGGCAGGCTCCGCAAGGAGCTGACCGATCGCGTCGCGTCGGTTGAGAAGAAGGAACGCCAGCTCGCAGACACGATCGCCAAGGCGAGCCGGGGCAACATGTCGTCCTTGCCGGCGGGCGCCGACGAGGCGCTCGTCCACGCGCAGGTCGGGCTCGCTGCACGCGCTCAGGAGCTGAGCCGTCGCGAGAACGAGCTTGCCGGCCGCGAGCGCGCCATCGTCAGAGAGGAGGCTGATCTCGCTCGCAAGACCGGAGCTCCGGACGCGGAGGCCCGCCTCGCGCAGATCGAGATGCGCCTCGCGAATCTCCAACAGGCCGAGAAGGCATTCATCCGAACGCAGGCCGAGCTTGCCGCCCGGAGCGACGAGCTAGCCCAGCGCGAGCTCGCCCTTCTCGAGCACGGACGGGCGATCGAGCGGGCGGCCGGCGCCGGCGGCGAGGGCACGACGGCTGTAGCCGCGGGGATGAGCCGTGCCGAGCTCGACGAGCTCGACGAGCGCCTCCGGCGACTCGAGCAACAGACGCGCACCGCCTCGTCCGAGCGCTCGTTCGGAGACGGCCTGCGGACGCTCGAGCGCAAGGGAGTCGACGGACAGACGTAGCTCGCTGGGGTGTAGCTTCAGTCAAACCACTGGTTACACTTGACCCGCTTAGGGGCGTTAGCTCAGCTGGGAGAGCGCCGGCTTTGCAAGCCGGAGGTCGCCGGTTCGATCCCGGCACGCTCCACCTTCCGAAACCTCTTGATTTGCAGGAGCTTCCTGCGCTTCCGTTTTGACCGCTCGGAGGAAGTCGACGTCGGACGGGTCTCCGTGCGAGCGCGGTGCGAGCGGACCGAGCGAGTCATCGTCCGAAAGCGCTCCGAATCCGTGCTCGAGCAGCCGATCTCGGGCCTCGTCGCGCTGTGCCTTACCGAACGAGCGTGCATAGAAGCGCGCCCATACTGCAGGCGAATGGCCGGTGATCTGTGCGGCTTCGATCGGGTCGACACCACGACGGCCAGCAAGCGAGCAGAACGAGCGACGCAGGTCCTGTGGCGTCACCTTCCCCAGCCCAGCCATGGAAGCAGCACCGCCGACTCCGCGTTGGGCGATGTTCCGGTGGGTGAGCGGCCGTCCGGTCCGCGAACAGAAGACGAGGTCCGTATCGGCAGCACGGCCCGCGGCCTGCTCGGCCGCAAGCTGGTCGACGAGGATCGCCATCACAGCAGGAAACAGCGGCACGATGCGCGCGCTCGCGACGGACTTGAGGAGCGACACCCATCGGACCGGCCGGTCGCCGCTGGCAGGTTGCAGCTGGCCGCGGACGTGCAGCTCACCCTCAACGAGGTCGACGTCGCACCAGCGCAACCCGAGCGCCTCGGACAGGCGCAGCCCGGTATACGCGAGTAGCGTGACGACACCCCGGTAGTGGGGCCTGGCGTGGCGCACAATCGTGGCAAGTTCGGCCTCGTCGAGCACGCGGCCGACGCCAGCTGGGCGCGGACGCGGCAACTCGGAGGAGTCGAGGCCGGCGACGGGCGAGCGCGAGACATAGCCGCGTGACTTTGCGAGCCGATACAGCGCGCGGATCACATTGAGCACGTTTGCGATCGTCGCCTCCGCATATGGTCGGGGTTGGCGGGCTCTCATCCTGTGCAGCAGCGCGGCGATGTGGCGCGGCTCGACATCACCGAGCAGCGTGTCTCCCAAGTGCGGTTGCACATGTACGCGGTAACGTCCCTTGACGTCGTCTGTGTGCCGTTCCGAGCGGCGCCCCGCTGCGACAAGGGAGTCGAGTAGGGGGAACCACTCACTCTCCGCAAGCTCATCGACGGTGAGACTCGCCGCGACCACGCGTTCACCTCCGTCGCGGCCCGCGAGCATCGCGCGCGCCTCCCGGATTGCAGCCCGCTCACTCCGCGCGTCCAGTCGCCGAGTGCGCTGGTATCCGTCAACGTCGCGGAACACGACCTCAAACACAGTCACGCCCGCCTTGGTCACCCGGCGGTAGATGTTCTCGGCGATGCGCTCCCGCCGACGCGAATCTCGGGAAGACCTAGCTTGCGTCGAACTCAACCTCCGTTTTCAGGGCGGGACCGCTCACGCGGCGCGCGCGATGCTGCCGTTAGTGGAGGTCAACGTAACTTCAAGCGGCACAGCCGGAATCAGCCAACGCCGCCCGTCCTTCAGAGCGCCCGGCACCTGGCCGCGACGAAGCCGTTGATGCATCGCTGCGACTGTCGTGCGACGCCGCTCAGCGTACTCCTCGACCGTCAGCCACTCACCACCTGAGGGTTTCTTCGTTAGCGCGCGATCGACCTCGTCCCGAACTACCTTCTCGACAAGCGGGCGGAGAGCCTCGACAACCGCGCCGGCCAGCTCAAGCTCGAGCCTATTCATCATCGACCCCGTGAAAGTTCAGAGAGCTGACGCCCCTGTGGCTCCGGCCAAAAGCGAGCTCGGAATACCCGCTCAACCGCTGCAGGTGAGTAGCCGCATCGGTCGGCGACGAGTCGTAGTGCGTCCTCCTGCTCGAGCGCGAGCCGCGCCGGCAGCGTGCCGAGCCACCGTCCAGACCGTGCGAGCGCGGCGCGGCGTTCTGGTGCTGGCGAATCACGACTGACGGTCCTTGCGAACTCTTGAGCGCGCCACGCGGTGCCACACGTCCGCTTCTCGATCAACTTGTGCCACGCATCCGGCCCAAGCTCGCGTACGAGAGCATCAGGATCCTTCGCCGGCGCAAGACGCTCGGGATCGATGATGTAGACCTCGGGGCTCTGGCGAGCTCGTGCCGAGTGCTCCACGGCGCGCGCGGTGGCTGCGCGACCCGCGTCATCTCGATCGAGGCAGAGCGTCACGACGTCGATCCCGAGCCAATCGAGACGCTCGAACGTCCGCGGACTCGTCGACGTCCCACCGAGTGCAGCGATGTTTTCGATGCCGTGCGCGCGGAGCTGATGTAGATCCATGAACCCTTCCACGAGAACGACCTCCCGGCGCGCGGCGCGTGAATCGGCGCGCACGTCTGAGACTCCATACGGTGGGAGGTTCGTCCTGCTCGCGCCGCTGAGATACAGATACCGCGTGTCTGCAGCGGTGACGTCGCCGAGCGCCCGTGTCCACAGCGCTCCGATCCGGCCAGATTCATCACGCCATGCCCCGCACAACCTGCCCGGCCAGCGGGAATCGGCGAAGATGCCCACCGCTGCGATCTCGGCCTGCCGATATCCAGCGTGACCCAGTACGTGTCGCGTTCGGTCCACAGGCGGGACGAGGCCAAGGTTGGCGCTCCTTACTGCCTCGCCGGGAATGCCGCGGCGCTGTAGATAGTCGCGTGCATCGCCGCCTCGCTCGCTCCCGAGCTCGCGCCGGCACAGATCGAAGAACTCCTCGAGCAAGTCCGCCCGCCGGTCGCGCGGCGCGGCTCGTCCGATTGGGGCTGGGTCGACACCAGCGCGCCGGGCGATCTCCTCCACCGCACGCACAAACTCCATACCGCGCGGAACTCCATTGCCGCTGACATAAGCGGTCCACAACGTCGGTTCGCCGCCATGGATGAGAAACCCGCGCGGAGCCGGTCCGTGTGCGACCACGCGCTCGGCACGGACACCGAGTCGCGCATGCGTGTGCTCCTCGTTCGTGGCGACCCATCCGCGCGCGTCGCGACGCCAGCCGAACTCGGGAAAGGCATGGTCGAGGCGCTCTGCGAGCGCGGGCAGCACCGTCTCCGTATAGAAGTCGGTGGCCCGCACCCGCTCCGCGTCGCGCTCCACGGTCAGTACTCCAACCCCGAGGGGACGCGGTCGAGCGCGACGGCGGCGATTTCACGATGGTGAGGTCCGAGCTGCGGTGCAGCCACCCGCGACCGATCAAGAACCTCGGTCGGTACGCGAGTCGAGAACGATTCGAGCAGCAGCGGAGTCGCAGCTCGAGAGTTCCCTCCCCGGAAAATTCTGCCGGGGACCTGGCGCCTCCAATTGGTGCCTAGCGACCCGTTCAATGCTCGTGTAACATATATGGGTCGATACCCATATGTCAAGCAACCTTCCTCGTGCCTAATCTGGGTCGCGACCCGGTTCGCCCCCTCCCCACTCGTAAACTCTCGGGGATGCGGGGAGCTGACCTCATCCGAGAGGCCCGTCTGCGTGCCAGCCTGACGCAGGCCGAGCTCGCTACGCGGACAGGACGCGAGCGCTCGGTGATCGCTCGTTGGGAGCAGGGAGCCGTCTCGCCGAGCTTCGACAACATGCTCGAGGTGATCGAGGCCTGCGGCTTCGATCTGCCGCTCGTCCTGGTCTCGCGCGAGACACGCGTCGACGACCGGCTGGACAAGAACCGCACGCTCTCGCCCGAGCGCCGCGCGCAACGCCTGCTCACCAAGCTCGACAGGGGCTAGGGGGATGGCCACGCAACCGCCGCCGAAATTCGACCCGTACGGCGTCCTGCAGGCACTCGACCGCCATCTCGTCGGCTACATCGTGATCGGCGGCTTCGCACGCGTGGTCCAGGGAACCGAGGAGATCACACGCGGCATCGACATCGTGCCCTCGACGCGCGAGGAGAACCTGCGACGCCTCGATGCCGCGCTTCGCGACATCGGCGCAGCGAGGGTCGACGGAAGCGAGCTCGCCATCGACCAGGACTCGATCACGGAGCAGCCGGTTCTCGAGCTGGTGACGGACTGCGGCGAAGTCAAGCTCGTTCCGACCCCTGCGGGAACGCGTGGCTACGACGATCTCCGCCGCGCGGCGAACGGTGAGCCGCTCGGACGCGGCGTTCGACCATCGGTTGCGTCGATCGGTGATCTCGCGCGCATGGTCTCAGCGCTCGGCGACGAGGAGCGCCTTCCGCAACTGCTTCAGCTGCGCCGAATCGTCGAGCTCGAGCGTGTGCGCGGCCGGGGTATCGAGCGATAACTCGGGACCCAGTCAAATCACCCGCCGGACGAGAACGCCCAGCGGACCCAGCCGGTCGGCGCGACGTAGCCTGAGAGCGGCCGGATGTTTGAGCCGCCGCCGCTCGAGGAGCACTGCACGATCTGCCCGTTGCCGAGCCAGAGAGCAACGTGCCCGCTCGGGCCTTCGTCGACACCGAAGAAGATGAGGTCGGCGGGCTGGTAGCCGCCGAGTGGTGGCTCCGAGCCCACGCCGCGCGTCACGCGCGGCGCAGCTTGCGGAGTGTCGCCCGGAGGGAGAAGCCCGTTCGCGGTCCACTGCGTGGAGGTGGTAAGCCCGATGTCGATACCGATCTGGGCGAACGCCCATCGGGCGAACATCGAGCAATCGCATGTCGAACCAGCCGGCTCACGGGTCTGCATGTCCTGCACGGAGCCGCCGCGATCGGTCGGGGGACCGAGGTTGTAGGTGAAGCGTCCGACGCGCGCGACGGCCCAGGCAAGAACAACCTGCGCGTTGCCCGAGGCCCCGGGAGCAAAAGCCGTTCGATACTCCGTGGCCTTCGCCAGGACGCCATCGACGTACATGTCGACCGGGTTGTAGGCGTAGATCGCACGTCGGTAGTCAGCCGGCGCTCCATTTGCCCGGAGGAGCCGGGCTGCTCCCTTGATCGCGTCAGGAGGATTCCAGACGTCGGCGAGGCCATCATCGTCACCGTCCGTCGCGTACCCCTCGCGGGTCGTGCTCGTGGGCGGCCCGATTCGAGGAACCGTCATCGGAGGCGTCCCAGCCCGCCAGGTCGACCCGAGGAACTGCATCGGGCCGGTTGCACCCGCTCTGTTGACAGTCCCCGGCGGATTGCACCCGAGCGCCTGATACCGCCCGTGGTCGCACTCGATCTTGCCGATCGCGGCGAGCACGGCCCAGTCGATGCCGAAGCGAGCTGCCGCCTGCTGATAGAGAATGAGGTAGTCGGCCGGGATGTCGGCGATCGCGACCGGTGACG
>JBPCMD010000025.1:0-10796 GCA_051002595.1 Gaiellaceae bacterium | reverse complement strand
TAGGCCGCGAGGAGCCCGTCCGTTGCCTCGGAGCGCCCGAACTCGCGCGCGATCACGACCCCGATCGATGCAGCGATCCCCGACACGAGCAGGAACGAACCCGCTGTGAGCGCGCCGCTCCCGAGCGAGCCCAAGCCGGGGGAGTCTGTACGCTTGCTCACCGACGCGGAAGCGTACGTCCCATGCCGAACGACAGCCTCTGGACAGACAGCGCGCTCGACGACCTCCGCCGTGACTTCGGCGACATCTACGACGGCCGAACCGTGCTTGTCACCGGCGCGGACGGCTTCATGGGCTCACATCTGACCGACGGCCTGGTCGAGATCGGGGCGAACGTGCACGCCTTCGTGCGAGCGACCTCGAGCGGCGCGCTGAACAACATCAGCCACCTCCGAAATCGGCTCAAGGTGCACTTCGCCGACCTCACGGACCGGACGTCCGTCGACTACCTGATCCGAGAGCTGAAGGAAACGGCGCCCGACAAACCGTACCTCTTCCACCTCGGAGCGCAGGCGCATGTCGGCGAGTCCTGGCACCGGCCGTACGAGACGGTGATGGCGAACACGATCGGCACGCTCAACCTCCTGCAGTCGGTGGTGGACTGGGGTCTCGAGCTCGAGAAGTTCGACACCGCCGGAACCTCGGAGGAGTACGGAAACGTCCGCGAGTCGGTCCGAGAGCACCACGACTTCGACGACGCCGGCAGCCTGATCCTGCACGAGCGCTCCCCGATCAATCCCAAGTCGATCTACGCGACCGCGAAGGTCGCCGCCGACTTCCTGACGATGAACTACCACGACGCGTTCGGGATCCCCGGTGTGGTCACCCGGATGTTCAACAACTACGGCCCCCGACAGAACCCGCGCTATGTCACGGGAACGATCATCACGCAGGCGCTCACCCGCGAGACCGTCGAGCTCGGGCAGCTCGATCCGCTGCGCGATTTCTGCTTCTGCACCGACGGCGTGCGCGGACACCTGACCGTCGCCGCCCACGGCGTTCCCGGTGACGTCTACGTCTACGGTCAGGGCTCGAACATCTCGATGGGCGACTGGGTCGACCTCATCCTGCAGATCGGCGCGGCGGAGGGCTTCTGGCCCGATGATCGCGACATCGTCACCACCCCCGCGCGCTACCGCCCCGGTTCGACCGACGTGATGGCGCTCCGCGTCGGCCATGAGAAGCTCACTCGCGAGACCGGCTGGGAGCCGAAAGTCTCATGGGAAGAGGGGGTCTTGCACACGATTCGCTGGTATGCGGAGAACCGCCAGCGCTGGCTCGGCCGAGTCGACTGGCTCCCGACCGGCGCTCCGCTCGCCGCGCCATGACGCGCGTCCTGGTCACGGGCGGGGGTGGCTTTCTCGGCTCCCACCTCGTCGAGCGGCTCGAAAGCGAGAGTCACGACATCTTCTCCGCGCGACAGGCCGTTTACGACCTGACCTCGCCAGAGAGCGCCGCGCGGCTGTTCGACGACGCCTCCCCGGAGCTCGTATTCCACCTGGCCGCGGAGGTGGGCGGCATCGGCGCCAACCGGGCGAACCCCGGGCGCTATTGGTACGCCAACCTCGCTATGGGCTTGAACATGCTCGAGCAGGCGCGGCTGCACGAGACACCCAAGCTCGTCATCTCGGGAACCGTGTGCTCGTATCCTAAGTTCGCCGAGATTCCGTTCCGCGAGGCGACCTTGTGGGATGGATACCCAGAGGAGACGAACGCGCCCTACGGCGTAGCGAAGAAGGCGGTTCTCGTGGGCGCGCAGGCCTACAGAGAGCAATACGGGCTGAACGCCGTCTTCCTACTGCCTACGAACCTCTACGGGCCGCGCGACAACTTCGACCTGGAGACATCGCATGTGATCCCTGCCTTGATCCGGAAGATGGTAGAGGCCGACGAGGAGGTCGTGCTCTGGGGGGATGGCTCCCCCACGCGCGAGTTCCTGTACGTGGAGGATTGCGTGGACGGGCTCGTCCTGGCCGCCGAGCGCTACGACGGCCCCCAGCCGGTGAACCTCGGCGCCAGCCGGGAGATCTCCATCCGAGAGCTCGCCGAGGTCATCGCGGATGTCGCCGGTTACGACGGAGAGATCGTCTGGGACCCCTCGAAGCCCGGAGGACAGCCGCGGCGGAGCGTGGACGGTAGCCGTGCCCAGGAGCTCTTCGGGTTCGAGGCGCGGACCGCCCTTCGCGACGGGATCGAGCGTACGGTCGCCTGGTACCGCTCGAGCCGCGTCGCCGGCGTCCGCGGCTAGAGGATGATGAGAAAACGAGACACCCCGGCCGCGAAGCGGTCGGCTTCAGGGATTCCGGCGCGATCGGAATCGATGCGTGCGGAGTCCGATCTGCGCGAGAAAACTGGGATCTTCGCGCGACCGGAATCCGCGGGAGTGGATTTCGGTCTGGCGCTGGCTGGAATTCGCCGAGCATTGGACGGACTGCTCGATCATCCCCGCATCGTCCTCGGAACGCTGGTGGCAACGCAGCTCGTCGCGACGATTCTCCTCGCCGCGTCGGCGCCGCACAACGGGTGGGTGTGGTTTCACAACGGCGACCAAATCTGGATCACGACCCAGGGCTTCATGCTCGGGCACTTGGAGCTTCCGCCAACGGAGCTCGGCTATCTGTGGTCGCTCGTCCTCGCCCCGATCATGTGGGTCACAGGACCGACGTACGTCCAGGCGCTGCCGCCGATCATGGCGGTAAATCTCTTCGTGCTGGCGCCGATCGCGCTCCTCTGCGTGTACGGGATCGCGGCGCAGATCGGTGGGCGGCTCCTCGGCTACTGGGCGTCTCTTCTCTGGATCGTCGCGCCGTTCGCCTCGATCCCGCTGTTCGTCGAGCGCTACCAGGAGCGCTGGACCGAGCACTTCCTTCCTCAGGCCCTCGGGTTGACGTCGTTGTCCGACTTTCCGTCGATGGTGCTCGTGTTGGCCGCCGCGCTCTTCGTCGTGCGCTCGCTCGACGCGAGCCGTCTCGCGGACGCCGCGCTAGCGGGCCTGCTTCTCGGAGCGGCGGGCGGGATGAAGCCGCCCAACCTCCTGCTGGGCGCCGGGGCGGCGCTCGCGTACCCGATCGCTCGCCGCTGGCACGAAGGCATCGTCTTCGGCGCCGCGATCGTCCCGAGCCTGCTAGTGCTCTTGCTCTGGAAGGAGCGCGGCCTCGGTCAGCTTCCGGTGCTCTCGCTCGGAGAGGTTCGACTGGCAGCCGGAGCGGGCCTCGTCGCGCTCGACGTCGACCGCTACATCGAGCTCGATCTCGAGCATTGGCGCGTGCAGATGGACAATCTCCGCGAGTTCTTCTGGAGCGCGAGGCTCGCCCAGTGGGCGCCTTTCGCGGGTCTGCTCGCGGTCCTTCGGGTTCGGCGCGCCCCCGTTGCGGCGCTCCTCGGAGGCTGGCTGGCCGCCTTCCTCGTGGTGAAAGGATTCTCCACGCGCGCGGACATCCAGGCGAACACGTTCTGGCGCCTCCTCATGCCCGCCTGGCCCGCGTACCTGATCCTCTTCGCGTCGATCCCCCTGCTTGTGCCGACCCTCGCCCGCCGGCTCGGCGACCGTGTCCTGCCGACGCTGGCCAAGCCTCTGGCCTGGCGCTGGGTCGTCGTCGCAGCCATGCTGACGATCGCAGTTCCGACCGTCGCGATCGTGGCCTCGGCGCCGAGCACCCGGCCCGAACGAGCGGTGTTCCAGGACGACGGGGGCAACTTCATCATGACTCCGATCGCGGAGAACGTGGACCTCGAGGTCCGCAGGACGGAGGACGGCGGTCTCGTCTCATGGACGCCGGGTGGGCCCTGGCGTGGCGACGTCTTCTACCGCGTCTACCGGCTCGAGACCCAGGACGTCGAATGCGAGCACACCGACGGGGCGACGGCGGTGTATTGCTTCATCCGCTCGCAGCCGATCGCGACGACGCGTGACACCGAATACCTCGATCGCGACCCGGAAGCGATCCCCGGCAGCTGGTATCGCATCGGGGTAGGAACGAACTGGCTGGACGACGAGACCCAGGGCGACGTCTTCGCCTTCAGTCGGGCGTACGTAGCTCCGTAGAGGCGAGGCTTGCCTCACCCTCGCCCTCGCCCCGCCTCGAGACACGCTCCTCCAAGAGTGCGATCCGCTGCGCGAGCTCGACGTTGTCGTCGGTGAGCTTGGACAACACGGTCGAGTAGTGGAGAAGGACGAGGAGGATGAAGAGCGTCGCGACGGCGAAGAGCACCGCCGGTGGGTAGCCGGTGACGCCGAGCCAGCCCGCGATCGTGTTCAGGGCGTCGCGCCAGGCCGAAAGGACGAGCAGCACCGCGCCGGTGGCGAGCCAGAGCAGCGCGTAGCGCTCCTTCAGACGCCGACCCCGAATCAGCTCGAGCACGATCAGGATCAGGAGAGCGGACGCGGCGACGCCGACGACGGAGATGCGAAGCGGAGTCACCGGCGAGCAGTCTCGAGTCGCGGATAGCGCCGCAGGCTGGCGACGAGCAGGGCGAGTGAGACCTTGACCATGTAGTAGAGCGAGCGGACGAACGTGATGGAGGAGGATCCGGTCTCGCGCTCTCGCATCTCCACCTGCACCTGCGCGAGCCGGAGGCCGCTCTTGAGCGCGACGAGGGTCGCCTCGACCTCTGGGTAGTCGTGCGGATACTCGGCGGCGAAGAGCTCGATGCCGACGCGATCGAGCGCGAGAAATCCCGAGGTCGTGTCCGTGACCCGGTGCCCCGTGAGCGTCGAGACGAGCCGCGCGAAGACGCGGATGCCGATCCTCCGCGCCAAGGGAGGCCGGTAGGTTCCGCTGGGGTCGACGAAGCGGGAGCCGATTACGAGGTCCGCGTCGCGAAGCTCGAGCGGGGCGAGCAGCTTGCCGAGCTCGGTGGCGTCGTGCTGCCCATCCCCGTCGAGCCGCACAGCCGTGTCGTACCCTTCGGCGAGGGCGAACTTGAATCCGGTCTGAACAGCCCCGCCGATGCCGACGTTGTGAGGAAGACGGAGCACGATGGCGCCGTGGGAGCGCGCGACGGACGCTGTCTCATCCGTCGAGGCATCGTCGACGACCACCACGTCGATCGCGGGATCGAACGAGCGGATCTCGTCGACGACCTTGCCGATCACCTCCGCTTCGTGGTACGCGGGGACGACGGCGACGATCCGTCCCAGCGATGGCGACGCCGTCACGCAGGGACTCCGGCCTGCAGACCGATGAGGTCGAGCAGCCGCCGTGCCCGGTGCGCGTAGGTGTGCTCGTCGAGGACGCGCTCGCGGGCTCGCCGCCCCATCTCCTCCGCCTGTCCCTGGTCGGCGAGGAGCTCCCGGTACGCGAGGACCGCCTCCTCCGCGCTCTCGACGACGACGATCTCGCTCCCCGGCTCGAACCAGTGCTCGATTCCCGCATGCGGATTGGAGACGATCGCCGCCCCCGACGAGGCGAGCTCGAATGGCCGCGCAGTGGAGGACCCGGGGACGGTGGCGTGCGGCCGCCGGGTGATGTTGAGGTTGACGCGAGCGGCCGAGATGGCCCGCGCGAAAATGTTGAAGGGAACGTCTCCGAGCAGGCGGGCCGCGCCGGTGTCGCCCTGGAAGTCGAGCCCGCCGAGAGCGAAGTCGAGCTCGGCCGCGACGCGCGAGGGTTCCCCGACCATCTGCTTCATCCAATCTCGGCGAAACTTGTCCCCGTAGCCGTAGAAGAAGACGTCGACCTCCTTGTCGACCGGCTGCGGGAAGAAGAACTCCGGGTCCGCTCCCCAGAACAGCGTCTCGGCGCGACGCGCGCCGAGCTCGAGCAGCCGCGGCGCGCCTCCCTCCGAGTTCGAGACGACGAAGTCGTACTCGAACGGGTCGGCGCCGTGGTACGGGTTGAAGCCGGTGTCCATCCCGCCGTACTCAGGAAGGCTCATCGGCACATCGCCGTCGTAGAAGATCACGGGGATCGCGAAGCGCTCGCGAAGAGCGGTGGGGATTCCACCTAGGTGCGCCATCGGGATGGTGTAGATGACCACAGCGTCGGGTCGCTCCCGCTCGACGAGTCGCTCGAGATGCCGCTTCCAGCGAGGCGTGACGAGACGCCTGATCGTCTCGCGTGTCAGCCGATCGAGGCTCGAGTCCTCGGGCTCCGCCTCAGCCCGCCGCAGGTAGCGATCGCCCTTGACCCGCGCAAGCACGTTTCGCACCGCCTGGTACGACTCGCCCTCGAGGTAGGTCGGGTTCGGCGCGACCCGCCACCACGGCGACTCGACGGGGCGACCACGGTACGGCGTCACGACGAGGTCGACTCCGGTTTCGTACATGCCCTTCCAGAGCTGCCACCAAGCGGGCGTACAGCCGTAGCGGAAGTCGAGGTCGACCGCGGAGGCGACGGCCAGGATCTTGGGGGGCTTCACTCGGCGCCCAGTGTAGGCAGCGGGATCAGACCTCAGGGCCAGGTGGGCTGCCTGCCGGTGGCACCCAGGCGCCGAGTCTTGCGCGCTCGTCGGCCCTCCTCTCGAACGTGATCCCGCAGACGCTCAGCTCGAGAGGAGGACCTATCCCTCAGCGTTCAAACGTCCGGCGGCGCTCCTAGCCGTTCGTGCTGGCGGGCGGTGGCGCCGTATACCGCTCGGTCGGCGCGTCCTCCTCCAGCTCTTCCTTCTTTGCCCTCGCCTCTTCTTTGGCGCGGCTTACGCCGGTGTCGATGTCCTGCTTGATCTGCTCCTTGTTTTCCTGCCCCTTCTGGTAGGCGGACTCGAGCATCCTGCCCGCCACCTCACGGCCACCCAGCCCGAAGGCGAGCGCCGAGGCCAGCGCGATCGCGCCTAGCAAGAGCGTGTAGGTCGTGACCACGATGTCGTGAGCGATCTTCAGCTGCTCGAGGATCATGAAGGTCGCAATCGTCATCACCAGGATCGGCGCGACGGTGGCGACGATCTTGCCGAGACCCGTGTCGCCCATCACCTTTGTGACGAGGGTCGCGATGCCCGCCGAAATCGCGCTCGCAACGAGGAAGATCAGGAACGCAGCGAGAACGTTCGGCAGGTACGCGTAGATCGCAGCGACGAAGTTCGTCAGCGCCTCGATCCCGAGCACCGAGACCGCAAGCGAAATCGTGCCGAGCAGGATGAACCAGAACGCGATTCTGCCCATGAGCCTGGACGGGCTGGACGTCACCTTCTCGACGAACGTCCCGACCTGACCTCCTTTCAGCGTCCGGTCGAGTCCTGCGCTCTGCAGCACCTTTCCGACGATCGTCTGCACGACCTTGGCCACGATGTAGCCGATGACGAGAATCAGAAGCGCGCCGATCAGCGCCGGAAGCCATTCGAAGAACACGGTGAATGCGCGCTCGACGCTGTCGCCGATGTTCAAATCTGCCAAGACCATCGAGATACCCCTCTCTTTCTTCGCATCGGGCACACCACGCCCGGTCGAAAGAGCAAGACATGATCAGGGCGCGAAAAGTTACGGGGTGTAACCGAAAGGGCACGCGCAGAGGTCATACAGAGTATGGACGTCCCTCTCACGCGAGCTGACTCAGGTGCTCGCCGCACTAGACTCTCGGCTTTCATGGAGCCGGACGAGGAGCTGGTCGCGCGAACACTGGACGGTGACGTGACCGCCTTCGAGACGCTCGTGAGACGACACCGAGGTCTCGTTCATCGCGTTGTCGCCCGCGTGATCGGCCGCAACGAGGCCGAAGACGTGACGCAGGATGTCTTCCTGCGAGCCTTTCATCGCCTCGGCCAGTTCCGCGGAGACGCGCCCTTTCGCGCGTGGCTGCTTCGCATCGCGCACAACACCGCCCTGAGCTCGCGTGCGGGAAGGGACAGCGAGAACGATGCGCTATTCGATGAGGCCGCTGACAGCATGCCGAGCTCGAGCCGCACGCCCGCCCACGCGCTCGAGGACAGCGAGCGCCGCGAACGGCTCACCCTCAAGCTTCAGCAGATACGACAGGCACACCGCACCGTGATCGTGCTGCGCGACCTCGAGGGACTGAGCTACGAGGAGATCGCTGCGGTCACGGAGACGCCACTCGGCAGCGTCAAAGGCCGGCTGTTTCGTGCCCGACAAGAGTTGATCGAGGTCCTACGCCACAACACCTATGACTGGGAGTTGCCCGATGAGCGAGCTTCTTCCGCCTGAACAGGAGATCACTCCCGCGGAGCAGCGCCTATTGCATCTGCTGGACACACTTCGCCGCGAGACCGAAGGCGACGATGGCGCATTTGCCCGATCGGTGATGCGCCATGTGCGCGTGCAGAGCTTGCTGCGCGAGCTGCTCGGCGCGGTTGGCGGACTCACGTCGGCTGTGCGCGAGGCTCTCGCGGTCCTGCTTCCTTCCGCACGGAGCGGAGAAGATCGCTAATGGTCTTAGCTGACATCATCGATCGGGCGGCAGCCTCCTTCGGTGACGCACTGCCCCGGCTGGTGGGTGCGGTCGTGCTGCTCGTCATCGGTCTCCTGCTCGCCCCGATCGTTGCACGCTTCGTTCGGAAAGCGTTGAGTTCAGCGGGGCTCGATCGACTTGGCGAGCGCTTCGGCGCACGCAGGGTTCTGGCTCGCATCGGGTTCGAGCGCCCCCTCTCTGCTCTGGTTGCGACGGCGATCCGGATTGCGATCCTCGTCGTGACCATCGTCGCAGCGCTCTCTCTGCTCGGGCTCGCGGCTCTTTCGACCGCGCTCAACGAGCTGATCCTTTTCCTGCCGAACCTGTTCATCGCGCTCGTGCTCGTCCTCGCCGGCTTCGTTGTGGCGGAGCTCGTCGGTGCACGGGTGCAGGGCCTTGCGACGCAGATGGATCTGCCGGGTCCGTTTCGGCAGGCGGTGGAGGCGGCGATCATCGCGCTCTTCCTGCTGACCGCGCTTGCGCAGATCGGCGTCCGGACGACCATTCTGACGGGCCTGGTAGCGCTGATCATCGTGGCCGTCAGCTTGACGTTCGCGCTGGCGTTCGGACTTGGTGGGCGCGATGTCGCCCGACAGTTGAGCGCCGGACGCTATGTCGGCAACGCCTACCGCGTCGGCGATCAGATCGAGGTGGCCGGATTCAGCGGTCGCATCAGCCGCATCGAGTCAGCCACCACCGTGCTCGAGGCGGGCGACGGACGCGCCATTCGTATCCCCAACCAGATATTGCTCGAGTCGGTCGTTACCGTTAGCGTAAGCAATGCCGACCGTGGCTAGCCCGTACTAGCTAGTAAGCGCCCCGTCGCCCGATCACGGCCGGGATCGTTCGCGCGATGATCGTGATGTCGAGCCAGATCGACCAGTTCTCGAGATAGGTGAAGTCGAGCCGGACGAGGTCGTCGAAGGTGAGGCCCGAGCGCCCGGAGATCTGCCAGAGGCCCGTCATCCCGGGCAGGACCGCGTAGCGCGCGCGATGCCAGTCCTCGAGTAGCCGGTAGTCGCGTAGCGGGAGCGGGCGCGGCCCGACGAGGCTCATTTCGCCCCTGAGGACGTTCACGATCTGCGGGATCTCGTCGAGCGAAAGGCGACGAAGAACCCGGCCCACCCCCGTGACGCGTGGGTCGTCGCGGATCTTGAAGAGCGCTCCCTCCGCCTCGTTCGCGTCCTCGAGCCTGGGTTGCAGCTCTGCCGCCTCCGCGACCATCGTCCGGAACTTGAGCATCTCGAACTCCCGCTCGCCGACCCCGATCCGCCGGTCGACGAACAACACCGGCCCGCGCGAGCCGAGTGTGATCGCCAGCGCGATCACAAGCCAAAGAGGAAGGAGGAGCACCGCCACGAGGACGCTGACGACGATGTCGAAGGTGCGCTTGACCGCCCATTCTCCGCCGGTCAGAACGGGCGGGCGAAGCTCGAAGAGCGGGGCGCCCTGGCCTGGAACGTACTCGCCACGCTGAACCAGGAGCTCGGTCGTATCGGGGGCAAGCCGCACCTTGATCCCTTGCCGGTGTGCCTGCTCGACGACTTCCAAGACCGTTCTCTCGTCGAAGTGGGCCTCGGAGAGGATCACCTCGTCCGGGCGCGCCTCTTCGAGCACGCTCCCCAGCTCCTCCCGGGAGCCGAGGAGGCGCAGGCCCGGGATGCCGTCCTGGGCGACGACGCCGACGAACTCGTAGGCCAGCCCGCCGCGAGCGGCGGCAAGCGTGTTGCGCAGCTCGACGAGCGCCTTGCCCTCCCCGACGAGGACCACGCGACGCCTGATCCCCACGGCTCGCATCAGCTCGAGCGACACCGACTCGTAGGACGCGCGCAGAAGGCCGATCGCGAGAGCCGAGACGAAAACGGAGGTCGGGATCAGCCCGGAGGTCGCGAAGTCGTATCCCGTCCCTATGCCGAACGCGAGCACGATCAGGGCCACGACGATGAGCGAGGCGAGGATGCGCCCAGCGCCCGGTCGCAGCTCGCGCTGGCGGTAGAGGCCCGCTTGGGCAAATACGAGAACGGTGATCGGAGCGGCGAACTTGAGCCACTCCGCCGGACCTTCGCTCCAGAGCAGCCCCCAAAGGATGTCTCCCTCGCCGCGGACGAGCTCCCGCGTAACGAGCGCGAGGTAGATTCCGAGCGCGAGCCCGGCAACATCGAGCGCTACGAGGGTGAGCACGGAAAGCGCCCGCCGGACGAGGCCGAGGATCGGCCCGCGGGAGAGGAGATAGATCCGGGAGGCGCGAACGTCGCGTCCTGTTGATGCTGGTACCGGAACAGGCTGCGGCGTCTCGGCCGGGGGAGCGGCCTTGGACACGTCGTGAAGCTTAGACAGGATGGAGCCGTAGCCCCGAGGGCCGCGGCGTCCGGTCGCTGGCAGAGAGTGGCCGGCGCCTACGCATCTGTCGTGGGTTGCCGGGAGTGGCCCGGTAGAGCCACATACGGAGGTCGC
>JBPCMD010000024.1:0-8526 GCA_051002595.1 Gaiellaceae bacterium | reverse complement strand
GTACCTTCATGAGAAGGAGGGTATCGGCGGCGGCGCATCCTCCTTCCCGATCGAGCAGCTACGCGGGCACAGGCTCCTCGAGCGGGGAGGCGATCTCGATCGGGGCACCGATCACAAAGACCTGCGGGCCGCCCGGGGCGACCGGCTCGTCGAACGTTGCGACGAGGGTGGACGCGGAGAAGAAGCCGAGGACACGAAGCGTCCCCGTGCCGAGGTTGCGCACGTCATGGGGCTCCATCGCAGGAACGGTCAGGATGGCGCCCGCCTGCGCGACGGCGGTCTCTTCCCCGATCGTCGCCTCGCCCTCTCCTTCCAGAATCAGCAACAGCTCCTCGGAGCTGTCGCGGTGCAGCCCGACATGCATCCCGGGGTCGAGCTCGAAGTACACCGTCGCCGTGCTCGCGTTCCCGACCTGGCTGTGGTGGGGAAAGCCGACCCGCACGCGCCGACTAGGGTCGAGCGCAGACTCGACGTCCATCAGCGGGAACAAGTTGAGATCGAGCTGTTGCATCGCCATCTTCCTTTCGTTGCACAATATCGTGCAGCGATTATGACCGCGCGCGTCGCCGCTGTCAAGCTTTCGAGGTACACTACTGTGTAATGACTCGCAAGTACGAGTTGAACCGACGCGCAGAACGGCAGGCGGAGACGCGCAAGAGGATCGTGGAGGCCACGGTCGGCCTGCACACGAGCATCGGCCCCGCGCAGACGACCATCTCGGCCATCGCGGAGCGGGCGGGCGTGCAGCGTCACACCGTCTACGCCCACTTTCGCGACGAACGCGAGCTCTTCGACGCGTGTTCCGCGCACTGGGCTGACGTACACCCGTTCCCTGCTCCTGCTCGCTGGGCCGGCGTCGACGATGCGGAACTGCGCCTGCGAGAGGCTCTGGACGCCGTCTACGAGTGGTACGAGCGCGTCGGACACGACCTGGAGATCTTCAAGCGCGATTCCGGGGTTCACTCGACGACGGCCGAGCTCGTCGAGCGACGAGAGCGGGCGCTCTTGCCACTGCGGGACAGGCTCGCGGCCGGACGGCCCCGGCGTAAGACGGTGCGCGCGGCGATCGGGCACGCACTCGAGCTCGAGACCTGGCACTCGCTCGTCAGGCGGCACGGCTTGACCCGTAGGCAGGCCGTCGACGCGATGCTGCGGTTCGTCTCCAGCGTCTGACGTCTAGCCTTGCGGCATGGCGACCGCCCAGGATCGCCGGCTGACCGACTCCGGCATCGAGGTGAAGCCCGTCTACACGGCGGACGACCTCCCGCCCGGGGCGCTCGAGCTCCCCGGCGAGTTCCCATTCACACGCGGCCCCAATCCGACCATGTACCGCGGCCGTCCGTGGACGATCCGCCAGTACGCGGGATTCGGCTCGGCCGAGGAGACAAACGCGCGCTTCCGCTACCTCCTCGAGCGCGGCCAGACCGGGCTCTCGGTCGCCTTCGACCTGCCGACGCAGCTCGGCTATGACTCGGATGACCCGCTGGCCGAGGGCGAGGTCGGTCGGACCGGCGTGGCGATCGAATCGCTCGCCGACATGGAGATCCTGCTCGAGGGGATCCCGCTCGCAGAGGTGTCGACCTCGATGACGATCAACGCGCCGGCCACGCTGCTCCTCCTGCTCTACGAACTCGTCGCGGAAGGACAGGGCGTCAGCGGCGACAAGCTCAGGGGCACGGTTCAAAACGACGTGCTCAAGGAGTACGTCGCCCGTGGCAACTACATCTTCCCGCCCCGTCCCTCGATGCGATTGACGACCGATCTCTTCGCGTACTGCGAGGAACGGCTCCCACGCTGGAACACGATCTCCATCTCCGGATACCACATCCGTGAGGCGGGGGCGAGCGCGGCGCAGGAGCTCGCGTTCACACTCAGTAACGGCATCGCGTACTGCGAGGCGGCGATCGCCGCAGGACTCTCTCCGGACGAGTTCGGTGAGCGCCTCTCCTTCTTCTTCAACGCGCACAACCACTTTTTCCAGGAGGTGGCGAAGTTCCGGGCAGCGCGGCGTCTGTGGGCGGAGATCATGCGCGAGCGCTTCGGGGCCACGAACCCGCGGGCGACGGCTCTTCGCTTCCACGCACAGACCGGTGGATCGACGCTCACCGCCCAGCAGCCGGAGAACAACATCGTGCGCGTCGCCATCCAGGCGCTCTCGGCGGTCTGCGGGGGCGCCCAGTCGATCCACACGAACTCGTTCGACGAAGCGCTCGCGCTGCCGAGCGAGCGTGCGGTGCGAATCGCGCTCAGGACGCAGCAGATCCTCGCGAACGAGGCCGGCGGAACTGACACGGCCGACCCGCTCGGCGGCGCGTACTTCATCGAGGCACTCACGGACGAGCTCGAAGAGAAGGCACGCGAACTGATCCAGCGGGTCGATGAGCTCGGGGGGGCGGTCGCGGCGATCGAGGCAGGCTTCGTCCAGGCCGAGATCGAAGCCTCCGCCTTCCGCTATCAGGCCGAGGTCGAATCCGGCGAACGCGCGGTCGTCGGTGTCAACCGCTTCGCCGAGGAGGGAGAGGAGCGGGTCGAGCTCCTCAAGGTCGATCCCGAGAGCGAGCGGCGCCAGACGGAACGAACGGCCCGGGTGCGAGCAAAGCGGAACGCGGAGGCCGCCGCGAGCGCGCTGGCCGAGGTCCGACGCACCGCCGAGACCGACGCGAATCTCCTTCCCCCGATGCGCGAAGCGCTCCAGGCCCACTGCACGATCGGCGAGATCTGTGGCGTGCTCCGCGAGTTATGGGGTACGTACGACGGTACATATGACGGTCGGCATGCGTAGGGCGACACAGTTGGCGGCAGCGACGGCTGTCGTCCTCGCGCTCGGGATCCCCCTCGCTGCGCTCGCCGGGTCACGCGGAGGCGAGTCGAGCGCGACCCGCGCGGCGCCCCCGAGCTTCACGCGCGACGTGGCGCCGATCATCCAGCAAAAGTGCGCGGCCTGCCATCAGCTGGGCGGAATCGCACCGATGCCGTTCCAAACCGCGCAGCAGATCTCGTCCCGTTCGGCGCTGCTCGCGGCGACGGTGCAGGCCGGGCTGATGCCGCCCTGGCCGCCCGGCCCTCGTTCGCCAAGCTACGTCGGCGAGCAGGACCGTCGGCTGAGCGCGGCTGAGCGCGCGACGCTCCTCGCCTGGGCCCGCGCGGGCGGAAAGGTCGATGGCCCCGCCCGCAAGCCACTTCCGAAGAAGCCGGTGCAGGTCGCGGCAGGTGAGTCCGTCCTCAAGCTCCGCATGCCCTCGACGTACAAGCCGCACGCCGCGAAGGGAGTCACCGACGACTACCGCTGCTTCCTCCTCGACCCCAAGCGCGCCGGCGACTCGTTCGTCACTTCAGCACGCATCGACCCCGGAGCGGCGAAGGTCGTCCACCACGTGATCCTCTTTCGCGTGTCGCGGGCGCAGGTCGCCGAGGCAAAGCGCCTCGACTCCAGGGCGGCCGGGCTCGGGTGGGGCTGCTTCGGCGGAACCGGGCTTCCTTCGGGCGACGGATCAGGCTCCATCCAGGATTCGCTGAACGACGCGAACTGGGTCGCCGCGTGGGCGCCTGGCTGGGGCGGCAATCGCCTTCCACGGGGAACGGGAGTGCCCTTGCCCGCCGGCAGCCAGATCGTGATGCAGGTGCACTACAACCTGTTGAACGGCCGGACTCCCGACCGCTCGCGCGCGGTGCTCACGGTTGCTCCCGCCGCTGCGAAGCTCACCCCGCTGCAGACGATGCTCCTTCCCGCGCCGGTCGAGATTCCATGCGCCCAAGGCGAGCAAGGCCGGCTCTGCAACCGGAACGAGGCGCTGTTCGACCTGACGGGCAAGTACGGATCGCTGGCGGCGTTCGTGCCTGCCGGGCTCCTGATCCTGTGCCGCGGAAGCGCCGCGAATCCGCGTGCCGGCGCGGTCTCCAGCTGCGACCGGCGCCTCACTCAGCCGACGACGATCCATGTCGCAGCCGGCCACATGCACCTGCTCGGCGCCTCGATTCGGGTCGAGCTCAACCCGGGAACGCCGGGCGCACGAGTCCTGCTCGACATTCCGCGCTGGGACTTCCACTGGCAGAACGCCTACACGCTGGCGCGATCAGTGCAAGCAGGCCCTGGCGACGTCGTCCGGGTCACCTGTCGACACGACGTGCACAAGCACGGTGGGCACGGGATCCCGAAGACGCCGCGCTACATCCTCTGGGGCGAGGGCACGACAGACGAGATGTGCCTCGGTATTCTGCAAGTGACGCGTGGCTGAGTCGCGCTAAGACGCGCGCCGGCGCTTTCGCTCCTCGAGATACTCACGGAGTTCCGCCTGCTCCACACGCCTCACGATCTCGAGAACCTTCGGATCGGTCTCCCTGGGAGGGCCAAAGCCGGGAATGCGATAGATGACGCCCTTGCGGAGCGGTCCCTGCTCCGGCAGCGGCTCGCTGTGGATCATGTGACGTCCTCCGGCATGGAGCGATCAGTGTAGCTCCGCAGAACCTCGTCGAGGTGGTCGCGAAGGTGGAAGAAAACCCGTGGCGGCGCGATGACTCGCGCGACGAGTACGCCACGAGGCAACTCGCGTATGTCGCGAACGAAGTCGATAGTGATCTCGTCTCGTCCGAGCCGTGCCTCCGTTCGATTTGTCCACACCCCGAGCAGAAGCGAGTGGTCGAGAACGAAGACGTCGACCAGTCGTCTGGCTCGCTCACTCGTCGATCTTGCGCGATTCGCGCTCGCCAAGGTTGTCGAAAGCGTCACGATTGCGTCACGACATGCGGATTCTTCTCGTCTCGCAGATGTATCCCAGTCCGGCCGACCCCGATCTCGGTGTGTTCGTCGCCAATCTCGAGCACGAGCTCGCCGGCCGCGGTCACGCGCTCGCGCGCGCAGTCGTCGACCACCGAGCGGGCGGAAAGCGCCGCCACGTCGACCTCGCGCTCGACACCATGCGTGCTGCAAGGCGGTTCCGGCCGGATGTCGTCTACGCGCACTTCCTCGTTCCCGCCGGGCTGGTCGCTGCACTCACCTCCCGGGCGCCGCTCGTCGTCACGGCCCACGGGCAGGACGTCGAGAACGCTCGCGCGAACGCCGTGATACATGCGGCCACGCGGCACGTCGTCCGTCGTGCGTCCGCGATCATCGCGGTCTCGGAGTGGCTGGGTGGGCGACTCGAAGCGGTAGTGCCGGAGGCAGCCGCCAAGACCGAGGTAGTCGACTGCGGCGTCGATCTCGAGCGGTTCGCGTCGCGCGAGGCAGCCGCAGCGCGCGCCGAGGTCGGCTGGCGCGGCGATGGGACGGCATTCCTCTGTCTAGGCACGCTCTCGGAGCGAAAGAACGTCCCCCGCCTCGCGCGCGCGTTCGAGCAGCGCGGCGAAGGGACGCTGACCTTCGTCGGAGACGGTCCGCTCCGGAAAGCCCTCGAAGGTCGCCCCGGAATCGAGCTTGCCGGCCGCGTCACTCACGACGAGGTGCCGGCCTGGATCGCAGCGTGCGACGTCCTCTGCCAGCCGAGCCTCGTCGAGCCGTTCGGGCTCGCGACCCTCGAGGCGATGGCCTCGGCGCGGTCGGTCGTCGCGACCCGTGTAGGAGGGCCACCCGAGTTCGTGACGTCAGAGTCGGGTGTCCTCGTCGACCCGGAGGACGAGGACGGGCTCACTTCAGCGCTCTCTCAGGCAGCAGCGCTCCCGCGCCCCAACCTTGCGGCCCGCGAGGCCGCGAGGAATCACGATGTCAAGCTGCAGGCGGCACGGGTGGAGGCGATTCTCCAGCGAGCCGTTCGAGATCGGCGAGCCTGACCTCGACCAACGGTCGTACCGACTCCTCGAGGCCGGCTTCCCGCGCGACGGAAAGCGCCTCCTCGTACGTCTCGCGCACCTTCTCGCGAGCGACTCCCTGCTTCAAACGATTATCGCCCGTGACGAGGAGCTTCTGGATCTTCGCGCGCGCATCGTCCGCCACGAGCAGAGGCTACAGCCGCTGCTACCCTGGCGCGCGTGCCGTGGCTTCAGATCTTCGCCGTCATCCAGGTGCTCCTGAGCGCCTTCATGGTCACGCTCGTCCTCATGCACTCCGGCCGCGAGGCGGGAATGGGCGGCCTCGGCTTCACGCCTCACTCGCAGGGTGGAACGCACATCGTGGAGCGCAATCTCACGCGCCTCACGGTCGTCGTCGCTGCCGTGTTCACGCTGAACACGATCATCCTGTATCGCCTTCTCGCGTAGAATCACCTCCGGCTCGCGCTGGTGGCGGAATTGGTAGACGCGCTAGGTTGAGGGCCTAGTGGCCGCATAGGCCGTGGAGGTTCAAGTCCTCTCCAGCGCATGTGAAGGGCGGTCCCGGGACCGCCCTTCGGCTTGAATGAGGTCATGCGGCTGTACTCCGACCTCGCTCTCTGGTTCCATCTGCTCACGCATCCGTCGGACTACGAGGACGAGGCGGCCTTCATCACGCGCATCATCGACGCCACGTTCGACGGCAGTGCCACGACGTTGTTGGAGCTCGGCTCGGGCGGCGGCAACAACGCGTCGCATCTCAAGCAACGCTTCTCGTGCACGCTGACCGACCTCTCGCCGGAGATGCTCGAGCTCTCGAGAGCGCTGAATCCCGAGTGCGAGCACCTCCAAGGCGACATGCTTACGCTGCGTCTCGGATCCGTGTTCGATGCCGTCCTCGTGCACGACGCCATCGCCTACATCACGACGGAGGACGACCTCCGGGCGGCCCTCGAGACCGTCGCCGTCCATCTCCGTCCGGGTGGGGTGGCAGTTCTCGTCCCCGACACGACGCGCGAGCTCTTCGTTCCGGGAACGGAGCACGGCGGCCACGACGGAGATGGGCGCGGCCTTCGGTATCTCGAGTGGGATCACGATCCGGACCCGGACGACACGACGTACGACGTCGAGCTCGTCGTGGTGCTGATGGAGGACGGGAAAGAGATACGCGTGGAGCACGATCACCACACTTGTGGCGTCTTTTCGGACGCGGTCTGGCGCGATCTCATCGCTGCGGCGAGGCTCGAGCTCGTGGATGTCGAGACCATCCACGATCCGAACGCCGGAGAACACGCGGTGTTCGTGGCGCGCAAGTCTCCTTGACGTCGTCCGAGCAGGGATCTACTGTCTCGCGACGAACATATGTTCGTTCCCCCCGAGACAGGAGACCCGATGCTCGAGACCCCGATGCTCACGACGCGTCAGCAGGAGATCTGGCAGTTCCTCGCCGAGTACGTGGACGGCCACGGCTACCCGCCCACCGTGCGTGAGATCGGCGACGCGGTGGGGCTCGCCTCGCCGTCCACCGTGCACGCGCATCTTGCCAATCTGGAGCGTGCCGGCCTCTTGCGCCGGGACCCGACCAAGCCGAGAGCGATCGAGCTCGTCGGAAGGCATCGCGCCGACGACGCCGAGTCGCGCTCAGACCCGAACCTACTCCCGCTCGTGGGACGAATCGCCGCGGGGGGGCCGCTGCTCGCCGAGGAGGAGATCGAGGACCGCATCGCCGTCCCCGAGCCGCTCGGCAGAAACGCGGACTTCCTCCTCCGCGTCAAGGGCGAGTCGATGATCGAAGCCGGCATCCTCGACGGAGACATCGTGGTCGTCCATCGTCAGGACGATGCCCGCCAGGGCGACGTCGTCGTCGCGCTTGTCGGAGAGGACGAGGCTACGGACGAGGCGACCGTGAAGACATTCCACCGCGAGCGGGACGGCCGGATCCGCCTCCAGCCCGAGAATGCCGCCCTCGAGCCTCTCTACCCGGAGCACGTCCAGATCCTCGGGAAGGTGACCGGCGTCTTCAGGAGCCTCGGATGACCGTCGCGCCCTTGAACCGGACCCTCGACCAAGAGCTCGCGGCGCTCGCACGCGGTGTCAGCCTCGAGTGCCTCGTGTGCGGAGAGTTCCTGCTCCGAGCCCGCGGCACGCTGGCGTGCCCGGAGTGTCGCTCGATCCTCGCCGAGGGTCGAGAAATCCCGAGTTACGAGCTACCATCGGTCGTGCAGGCCGGGTGATCGCGGGTCTCTCTGTCGTTCCGACAGAGATGGCTCGAGGAAAGTCCGGACACCGCAGGGCAGGACGCTGGAAAGTCCCTCGGGGCAATCCAGGCGGCGAAAGCCGACGGAAAGTGGAACAGAAAGGAGACCGCCGGCCGATTTGTGCACGATTAGGTCGGTAAGGGTGAAACGGTGGGGTAAGAGCCCACCAGCGGCAGTGGCGACACAGCCGGCTAGCCAAACCCCGTCCGGTACAAGGCGAAGCAGGTCCCGTTGACGCGGCCCGCCGAAGGACCGGGCACGCCGCAAAGAGAGAGGGTCATCCGAGACAGAATCCTGCCTACAGGCCTACTACGGAAAAAGCCCTGGTAACGGGGCTTTTTCTATAGATCCGATTCGCCGGCGACTCGTCAGGCTCGCCCCGCGGCGGGCTGACTGCGGTCTCCTTGGAACCGCTCGGTGCGGTCGCCCGGCGTGGCCTCTTTCGGCTGTGCCGGCTACGAGCCGCTCCGCAGATCAGACGGTACACGATGCGAGGCGAGGTAGTCAGCAGCGGGACTAGCAGCCCGAG
>JBPCMD010000023.1:0-11546 GCA_051002595.1 Gaiellaceae bacterium | reverse complement strand
CGTACGGGGCGTACATCAGCCTCGAGAAGCGCCACATCGAGAGAAAGGTGGCCGCACTCTCTCGCTATGCCTCACAGCAGCACCGCCGGTATGCCGATCCCGAATACGTCTGGAACCTCGCCCGCGTCCACGGCGTGAACGTGAACCGCGAGTACGCGGAATGCTTCCAGGTGTACCGGATCGTCGCTTGAGCGAGGGCCGTTGTCCGGTGGTTCTCGAGTAGAGGCGCTCCTGCCTTGTTCTGACGAAGAGGCCAGCCACCGGCGATGTGGCGTGCGTTGACCGACGATCGGTCAAGTGGCGTCACGACGTGTGTCCTCCGACTCTGCGAATGCTCCTCTGAACAATCTCCAATTGCTAAACCTGGTGCACAGAAGAGCCTTCGGTTCGGCGTAGCTGGCGTCGAATCGGGGGCCGCGGGTGACCTAGCTACAGAATCGACTGCATGAACATAGTGTCCGAACGCGTTGCCGCGCTCGATGCACCTCAGGCTTCGCGACCTGGGACTGTTTGCGGTGATCCGGACCTCGCTCACTTCATCCGGACAATGAGCTTGGTTGTCCCAGGCAGGAACTCGGAGGATACTCCGACTGCGATCTCGGCGAGAGGTGCCGATGCGCTAGTAGCTCACAGCGAATTGATATCGCGACTGCGCGACAGATCGCCAGAAATCACAGTTGGCCCTCTCGCCTTCGACCGGCAGTATTGGATCGCCACCGGCCGCCCCCCGCATCTGCCAGCACGCTCTGGCGTACTCGATCAGTCTAAGTTTGTGGAAACCCCTGCGAAGTGAAGAAGTTGCTGCCAGTACAAAGCCATTTGGGATGGGCCTGTACACGTCGACCGGAGTTTTTGGGACTCTCGGCATGTGGTCGTGCTATCTGGAGCTCAATAAGGGGTCGACCCTTTTCCCAACACCATGGACGATTGGCGTGTGAGCGCGAGGCCCACTGCGCGCGTTGTCGAAATATCCTCAGCTGCGGAATGGGTAGAGTTCGCATCTAGCGCCCATCGCGTCGAAGGCGGACTCCTTTACCCTAACTGGTCGCTCATCGCCGATCGATGGGATGGAGTTCATGTGACGGCCCGCGCCGTGGCGGCCATCCAGGGCATGATCTTCATGGTCGATGGACATCTCATAGCGCCTTCGTACTGGGTACCGAGGCCACCTTTTGGTTGCGTTGGGTGTTCGACACCATCGAGTTCGTTGACGAAGTGAATGGGTAGTCACCGAGCCGCGGTGCGCGGGAGGAAGGGCTGGGGCGCGGCTTCACAACTCCGCTGCTCGTTCGGCCGCGCTAGTTTCCCACCGTGTCCGAACTGACTCGTCGCGGGCTCCTGGCGCGGGCAGGCCTCGCGGCGGGCGCTCTCGCCGTCGGCCGGCCGGAGCTCGCCGAGGCAAGCGATGCGGCGCCCGATCTCCGCGATTGGGGCTCGGTCCGCTCGCAGTTCGAGCTGCAGCCCGGTCGGATCCATCTCACCTCCTTCCTGCTTGCCACTCATCCGCGGCCGGTACGCGATGCGATCACCGCTCACCGGCAACGGCTCGATGCGAACCCCGTCGAGTACCTGCACGGTCCCGGTGACGCACTGAGCGCCGCGGCGCGGGAGGCGGCGGGTCGCTTCCTGGGAGCCCCGGCGTCCGAAGTGGCGCTCACGGACTCGACCACGATGGGCCTTGGCCTCCTCTACACGCGTCTCGCGCTGCGCCCGGAGGACGAGGTACTCACCACGGAGCACGACTTCTATGCGACTCACGAGTCGCTCCGGCTCTCGGGCGCGCGCGTCCGACGCATCGCGCTCCACGATGACCCGCGCCGAGCGTCGGAGGACGAGATCGTAAGCCGCGTGCTGCGAGCGGTCACGGGGCGGACGCGGGTGGTCGCGTTGACGTGGGTCCACTCGAGCACGGGCGTCCGGCTGCCGGTGCGAACGATCGCGCAGGCGCTACCGGAACGCGTGCTCGTCTGCATCGACGGCGTGCACGGCTTCGGCGCGAATGCCGCGAACGTCAGCGACCTCGCCTGCGACGCCTTCGTCTCCGGCTGCCACAAGTGGCTCTATGGCCCTCGAGGGACCGGCGTGTTGTGGGCGAACGAACGCGTGCGAGAGCTCATGCGACCGACGATCCCGTCCTTCGACGGCTCCAGCTACGGCGCCTGGGTCGCGGGCGGCGCGCCGAGCGGCATCCCCGATGGGCCGACCCTCACGCCCGGCGGGTTCCACTCTTTCGAGCACCGCTGGGCGATTCCGGAGGCGTTCGCCCTCCACGAAGGGATCGGCCGCGAGCGCGTCGAGGAGCGAATCCGCGGCCTTTCGTCACGCCTGAAGGCTCGGCTCGCCGAGGTGCGCGGCGTGCGGCTGCGAACGCCACAGTCGCCCGGGCTTTCCGCCGGACTCGTCTGCTTCGAGGTCGCCGGCCGCGACCCGTCCGAGGTCGTCGCGCACCTCGCGTCGCGGCGGATCGTCGCGAGCGTCACCCCCTACGCATTGCGCTACGTCCGGCTCGGGCCGGGGATCGTGAACACGCCCGAGCACGTGGACGCGGCGGTGATGGCGGTCGCGTCTCTCAGATGATTAGCGCGCCGGCCGTAGCCGCGCGCCGATCGCGCGGCGCTCGGAGGGCAGGTAGAAGCCGACGAAGGCGAGCGCGAGCGGATACGCCAGCGCAAGTACGAAGGAGATCGCGAGATTCGCGTTGACCAGCTTTCCCGCGACGACGAGCACGATACCGACTGCGGCCGCGGTCGCGACGCGCCGCCACTGGTACGGCACCGGGTAGATCCGCTGCGCCCACCAGGCCATGCCGGCGAACATCGTCGCGTAGGCGGCGATCGTCGCGACGGCCGCGCCCATCATTCCGTAGCGCGGGATCAGGATCAGGTTCAGCGCGACGTTGACCACGGCGGCGGCGCCGGTCACGACCCAGTTGAACTGCGTGCGCCGCGCGCGTCCCACGCCGATGACGACGACGATGTAGGCGCCGAAAGCTACGGCGGCGAACGCGAGCGGCCCGACGACCCGCGAGGACTCGGCGAACGCGGGCGCAGCGATCCAGTCCACGATCCACGGGGAGAGGAGCGCGAGCCCGGTGGCGACCCAGGTCGTCAGGAGCACGAGATACGTGAGCACGTACGCATACGTGCGGCGAGCTTCGCGCTCGTCCTCGATCGAGTATGCGAACGCGGGCCACGCGAGACGAAACGCGGTCAGGAGGAGCACCATCGCCGACGCGATCCGGACGCCGACGGAGTACAGGCCGACCTCGGTCGTGTCCGCGAGCCGCACGAGAAAGAGCCGGTCGCTGAAGTTCGTGACCCACAGAAACAGCGCGGTCGGGATGAGCGGCACGCCGAACCGGTTCATCTCCCGCAGGAGGCTCCTGTCGAACTGGAGCCCGAGCTGCTCGCGCCGGTAGCCGACGAGCGTGGCGTACACGATGAGTGTTCCGATGAAGTTCCCGACGATGACGCCGATCGGGCCCTGGTCGAGCGAGACGACGAGAAGCAGAGTCGCGCCGATCGTGAGCATGATGTTCGCGAGGCTGGCCGTCACGAAGGCGACTGATCGCTCCTCCACGCGGAAGAGGGACGTGAGCTGCTCGTAGTTCATCCCCGCCCAGAGGCCGACGAAGGACGCCATGACGAGCTCGGAGTCGTCCGCTGAGCCGAAGAGCAAGTCGGCGATCGTTTCCGACAGTAAGAGGCCGGCGACGAGGCCCGCCGTGGCCATGGCCATCGTGAACCAGAAGGACGTGCGGAGCACGAGGCGCCGGTGCTCGGGCGCGGACGAATCGAAGTAGAAGCGGAAGAACGCGGCGTGGATCCCCATCCGCAGGACGATTCCAATGACCGTGGTAAGCGCGATGAGCGTCTCGACCTTCCCGTAGTCGGACGGGGAGAGGTAGCGCGTGTACAGGGGCAGCAGGAGAACCGCGAGGATCCGCGAGACGAGGCCGCCGAGTCCGTAGATCGCGGAGTGCCTGCCGAGCCGCCTGAGCTCTGCGCCGAGAGCCATCTCAGAGTCGAGCGTAAAGCGCCAGCAGGCGGTCGGTGACGCGCTCTATGTCATGGACCTGCTCGACGTATGCGCGCGACGCCTCCCCGATGCGGCGGCGCTCCTCAGCGTCTGCCACGAGCGGTTCGAGGCGCTGGCGGAGGTTGGCCTTCGTCGCGCTCACGATCGGAATGCGCGTCTCGAACGCCTCCTCGCTGCGTGCCACCGCCTCCTCGTGCAGAAACGTCACCACCGGCTTCGCGAGCGCCATGCACTCGATAGCAAAAAGCCCGTACCAGCCCGCGTTCAGCTGGTCGATGACGATGTCGGCCTCGCGGTAGCGCTCGAACGCCTCGTCGTGATGGAGGCCCTCGACGAGGACGAGGTCGGCGTCGAGCCCCTCGCACGCGGCGAGCACGTGCTCGGTTCCCTTGCGGCGTCGCGACGACGGCGCATGGAGGATCACGGGCCTCGTGCGATCGGTGGCGGGGAACGCTGGCTCGATCGCCGCAACGTCGATCCCCGGCGGGATCACATCGGCCTCGGGCACCCAGCGGATCGCATCGTAGGAGCCGACGAGCTGGGCGCCGGCTTTCTTGCCGAACGCGAGCTCGGCCGGGCTCTTGCCGCGGATGTCGGACCCGAGGTAGTGCATGACCGACTTCTTGCGGAGCGCTCGCAGGATCGGGAACTGCACCGACTGCGGAACGAGCGTGAGGCCGAAGTAGAAGTGGAAGACGTCGGTGGTCGGGAGGAGGTCGAGGAGCGCGCGCCCCTGCGTGACCTGTCTGCGAACGAAACCGCCGCTCCGTTCGAGCGAGCGGTCGGCCTCCGGGTGCAGCCTGTAGCGGTTGAACACGACCAGTTGGGCGTCGACGCCGCGAGCTCGCAGCGCCTGGACGTTCGCCCACGGAACGCCCGCGGTGTTGACCGGGCAATGGACGACACGAAGCAACTCGGTGTCAGACACCGAATCGTGTCAAGGGAGTTTCGTGCCGAGATTGCGAAAGTCTCTCAACAGGCTGTGAGAGTGCCGATCCAGCGCCACGAGCGGTGTGAACCTCACGATCGCCCGATAAAGACCGGCCGAGGCCGGACACGTACGCGGGGGGCGCATCCGCCGGAGTGTCTGACACTGAGGTTCGGGTTCTCACGTGAGGTCGATGTCGTCTTCGGCGAGCTGGGCGAGCCGGCGTGCCTTGTCGGCTTCGAGCATCGCCCGCATCGTCTGTCCCATCGTCTCGCCCGGATAGACCCAGATCGCCGGATGGACGAGGATCTGGAGCCATGGAAACGCGCCCGCGCGCAGCTCCTCGTGAGGGCAGCCCGACCGCCAGCGCTGGTTCGAGTCGGAGCGGTACGTCGGTGGCGTGAAATAACGCTTGCCGTAGGCGTTCGCTGCGTCGGGGATCTCGTCAGACGCGTACTCGGGCCTCGGGTTGTGCCAGGAGACGACCGGGTCGAAGCGCTCGTCGAGGACGACGTTCGGGTGCACGGCGTGCAGGCCGACGCGATGTCCGAGCTCACGAATGCGCGCGATGGCCGACACGCCTTCCGGCGACACGAGGTTGTAGAAGACGGACTCGGTCATGAGCAGGTAGGTGGCCTGCACCCCGAGCTCCGCTTCGAGCTCTGCCATCGTGACCGCCGCCTCCAGCGAGAGGTCGATGTCGTGGCGGAGGAAGAGGTCTCCGTGCTCCGGCCCGGTGCCAAACTGCGCGAAGCGATAGCCACCTGCGTAGGCCGCCTCGAGGATCTCTCGGTAGTGCTCCAGGTCGAACGAGCAGCTCATCGCCGGGCGAGCACCCAGTGAAACGCGACTGCGCTCTCGGGCTCTTGCATCTGCGCGAGCTCGTCGCGCAGCAGCTCGAATCCGGCGCCCGAAAGCATTCGGCGGGTCGTCTCGGGCGGAAAGCTGGAGAAGAACATCGTCGTCCCGAGCCAGTCTCCCGTCCACGACCCGGTGTCGCTCGTGCCGAAGGCAGCGAGGAGGAGCCCATCCGGTACGAGCCACGAGCGGATGCTCTCGAAGAGGCCGGCGAGTAGATCGCGCGGAGTGTGGTTGAAGGAGTAGAAGGCGGCGACTGCTTCGAACTGCGCGGGCTCGAGCTCTAACGCTGTGAAGTCGGCGTGGATGAACTCGGCGTCGGGGACGTTCGCACGGGCGCGTGAGATCTGCTCCCCGGAGATGTCGACGCCGGTGACGCGAAAGCGCTCGGCGAGAAGGAGCGTGTCCGGCACTCCCGCGCCGCAGCCGAGCTCGAGGATCCGTGCGCCGTCAGCCAGCCGGGAGGTCAGGGCTTCGCTCCACTTGCGCCGAGGCCCGTCCACGATCTGATCTCTCCATTCGAGGAAGTGGTCGCTGATGACGTCATAGCCGCGCTCGACGATTTGCGTTCTCAGATCGGTCACGTCATCACCTCGACGGCCAGCAGCCCAGCAGCGTGGTCGGCGCGTCGCACGGCCTCTTCTGGAGTTTCCCCGACCGCGATCACGTAGCCGCGCCGGTCGCCGTCACGGCGTACGGGCCGAATTGTCTCGCCGACTTCGAGATAGGTGTCGGCCTGAACGACACCCTCGGCGTCGCGGACAGGATCGAGGCTTCCGATCGACACGACCCGGCCGGTCGACAGCGGGCCAGGGTCGGCGGTGAAGAAGCGGATGGCGAGCGGCTGGGAGAACTGCGGGAGCGCATGCTCGTCGCCGACCTCCTCGCCAAGTGCCTGGCGAAGCGCGATCTCGACGAGGTCGACGCCGACCGCGTGGCGGACGAGGTCGGCCATCTGCCCACCTGGGATGCGCGCCGCGACCTCGACCACCGCGACATCTCCCTCCGGCGACGCGATGAGCTGCGGGAAAGCGATCCCGTCCCGCAGCCCAAGTGCCCGCACGGAGTCGACGGCGATGTGCTCGGCTTGCTCGAGCTGGTCGGCGGGGATCGACGGAGGGTAGACGTGCATCCAGCCGACTCCGAAACCGATCCCCGGAGGCCGGAGCCGGTCGGACAGCGTCAGCAATGTTGTCTCTCCGCCCCGCGCGATCACGATCCCGTTCATCTCGATGCCGTTCACGAACGCCTCGACCAATGCCTCGTGCGTCGGCGACTCGTTCAGCGCCTCCTCGAGATCTCGCTCTAGGTCCTCGACGCTCTCCACGCGAAACACAGCGCGTTGCCCACCCGAGTCGACAGGCTTGAGAACGGCTGGGAGCCCGGACGCGTCGAGTGCCTGCGGCGCATTCTCGGCCGAGCGAATGGCAGCGAACAGCGGCTGCGGAACTCCCGCGTCGGCGAGCGCGGCCCGCATCGCCAGCTTGTGGGTCATCCGGTGAGCGGTGTCGATCCCGATCCCGGCGAGCCCGAGCTCGTCCGCCACCGCGGCCACGACCGGTACGGCGCGGTCGGCCGAGACGGTCAGCACGCCGTCGACCCGATGACGCCGACCGACCTCGGTTACAGCTGGGACGTCCGTGAAGTCGACGACCTCGGCGATGTCGGCCGAGCGAAGACCAGGCGCCTGCGGGTTGCGGTCGACCGCGACGACCCTCAGATCTCGTGCGCGCGCCTGCTCGATCGCACGGCGCTGGTGGCGACCCGCGCCGACGAAGAGGACGGTCTTCACGGCCGCCGATGCTAACGACGCCAAGTAGCAGACTGTTACTTGGCGGTCTCTCCGGCTTGCTGACCGACGGTGACGTTACGAAAGGTGGACAAAGAGCCCGGTGTCTGTCACCTGCGGTGACTCTTTCACCTGCGGTGACTCTGTCACCTGCGGTGACTCTGTCACCCGCTTCTCGTCGTCTAGGAAGGTGGCAGGAGCCAGGGCGAGAAGCGATTCCAGCGCGCGATGTGACAGCCGTTCATCAGGTTGAAGCTCGCCCACACGCGCCGCTCGTCGATGACGCCGATGACGCGAGCGCGATCCGGGCCGCCGTAGATCTCGGTGCAGACCGCCCTGCGCGGAACAGGCATGAAAAGCATTCGTCCGCCGGCGGCGAGCCTGCGACAGGCTTCGCCCGGCCTTGCGAGCGTTCCTCCGGCAGGGTCACAGCGGAGGGTCCACGTCTTCTGCTCGGCCGAGCTCTCCCCATTGGAGCAGTACGTGACCTTCAGAGCGGTGACCGATGATGTCGCCGCCGATCCGGTCGCAGCCACGAGAAGTGCGGCGGTAAGCACGAGCAGTGCGATTCCGCGCATACGGCCAAAGGTACCTGTCCCCTTCCTCACTAGACTCGCTGCGTGTCCCTGAGCGGCAAGCGGGTTCTCATCACGGGCGGCGCCGGTTTCATCGGCACCACGCTCGCGCGCCGGCTGGTGGACGAGAACGAGATCGTCGCGGTCGACAACCTTCACCGCGACTCGCTCGGCGGGACGAGCCTCGCGGAGCACCCGAACTTCCACTTCGTCCAGGGAGACGTGCTCGACGACGAGCGCCTCCGGGAGCACTTCGCGGGAGCGACTCACATCGTTCACTGCGCCGGAATCGCGGGCGTGGACACCGTTCTCGAGAGCCCCGTGCGGACGATGCGCGTCAACGTCATCGGCACCTACAACGTGCTCGAGGCCGCGCTCGCGGCGGGAGATACGGTCGAGCGCCTGGTCGACTTCTCGACGAGCGAGGTGTTCGGCCAGCACGCGTTCAACGTGCAGGAGGCGCATGTCACCACGATCGGATCGGTCGGCGAGGCGCGGTGGACGTACGCGGTGTCGAAGCTCGCGGGCGAGCACATGGCGCACGCCTACCACGCCGAGTTCGGCCTTCCGACCACGTCCGTGCGCCCGTTCAACGTCTACGGGCCCGGCCAGATCGGTGGGGGAGCTATCCGCGCGTTCATCGAGGCGGCTCTTGCCGGAGGAGACCTGACGATTCACGGCGACGGCGCCCAGATTCGCGCCTGGTGCTACGTCGACGACATGGTCGACGGCGCGCTGCTCGCGCTCGAGCACCCGAGCGCCGTCGGCGAGAGCTTCAACATCGGCAACGCGCGCTCCGCCGTCACGATCCACGACCTCGCTCAGCGGATCAAGCGCCTGACCGGATGCTCTGGGGAGATCGCCTTCCAGCCGCTCCACTACATGGATGTCGAGCTCAGGATCCCGAACATCGACAAGGCGCGCGCGCTCCTCGGCTTCGAGGCGAAGGTCGACCTGGACGAGGGGCTCGAGCGCACGATCGCCTGGTACCGGGAGAAGCTCGCGGCACCCGCCGGCTCGGCGTGACGGATCCCATTAGGCTCGCTCGGCCCGACGTCGGCGCCGACGAGCTGGCTGCGATCGCCGAGGTGATCGAGAGCGGCCAGCTGACCATGGGCGCGAAGGTGGCCGAGTTCGAGGGCGCGCTAGCCCAGGCGGTTGGCACGGCGCATGCCGCTGCAGTCTCGTCCGGCACCGCGGCGCTCCATCTCGCGCTGCTCGCGCTCGATATCGGCCCCGGCGACGAGGTGATCGTCCCCGCGTACACGTTCCCGGCGACCGCCAACGTCGTCGAGCTGTGCGGCGCGCGGGCCGTGCTCGTCGATGTCGATCCAGTCACGTTTCTCGTTGACGCGGCCGCGGTGGCAGCGGCTGTGACTCCGAGCACACGTGCCGTCATGGCGGTTCACCTCTTCGGCCGCCCGGTCGAATGGGAGGCGCTGCAGACCTCGGCGCCCCAGGAGGTCATGCTCGTCGAGGACGCGGCGGGCGCGCTCGGCGCCCGCTACCGGGGCACGCCCTGTGGCGCGCTCGGCGTCGCCGCCTGCCTCTCCTTCCACCCGCGTAAGATCGTGACGACCGGTGAGGGCGGCGCCGTCACGACAGACGAGGCCGGCCTGGACAAGGCGGTGCGGCGGCTCCGCCATCACGGCTGGGCGACTCTCGGCGATATGCCGGCGCCGGGCTTCAACTACCGGCTGCCCGACCTGTTGTGCGCGGTCGGAATCCCGCAGCTGGCGCGACTCGAGGAGCTGCTCGCCGCCCGGGAGCGCGTCGCCGGCTGGTACACGGAGCGGCTCGAACCCTTGCTCGTTACGCCGAGCGCCGCCGACGGCGACCGCCACGGCTGGCAGGCCTACGTCGTCCAGCTCGAGCGCCGCGACGAAGCCCTGGCTGGGCTCCGCGAACAGGGCATCGAGGCCCAGATCGGGACCTGGGCGCTCCACCGGCTCGCTCCCTACCGTGCGCAGGGCCCGTTCCCGGGCGCCGACCGCGCGTTCGCGCTCGCGCTCGCGCTGCCGTTCGCAACGACGACGACCGAGGACGAGGTCGAGCGGGTCGTGTCCGTGCTCGCTCGCTTCCTGTGAGAGACGGGTGGGCCGGAGTCGAGCCGGATCGCACAGCTCGCGTCTCGACGCTCGAGCTCTTCTTCGACCTCGTCTTCGTCCTCACGATCACGCAGCTGACGGCGGTGCTGGTCGACGACGGCGGGATCGCCGAGATCGCCCAGGTCGTCGTGATGCTCGCCGTGATCTGGTGGATGTACGACGGTTACGCGTGGCTGACGAACGCGATCGCCACCGATCACCTTCGGCACCGCCTGCTCCTGATCGGCGGCATGGGCGCGTTCCTCGTGATCGCGATAGCGGTGCCGGCGGCATTTGCGGGCAAGGGACTCGCCTTTGGGATCGGCTATCTGACCGTGGTCGTGCTGCATGCGGGCATGTACGCGCGCGGCACGTCACTCTCCGAGGTGAGGGCGATCGTTCGCGTCGTTCCTTTCAACCTCGTGGCCGCAGGGCTCGTGCTCGCAGGCGGGGCATTGGGTGGCGATACCCAGTGGATCCTGTGGACGCTCGCGGCGCTGCTGCTCTGGGTTCCATCTTGGTTCACACCGATGGAGGGCTTTGTCGTCGTGGCGGAGCACTTCGTCGAGCGGCACGGGCTGGTCATCATCGTCGCGCTCGGCGAGTCGATCGTGGTCATCGGCGCCGCGGCCGACCTCGAGCTCGACGCTGGGCTCGCGCTCGCCGTGCTTCTCGCACTCGCGCTCACAGCCTCCCTCTGGTGGCTGTACTTCTCGGACGAGGGCGCGGTGGAGCACGCGATGGTCGACGCGGCGCCCGAGCAGCGCCCACGACTCGCGCTGACCGCGTTCGGCTATTGGCACTTCGGCCTCTTGCTCGGCATCGTCGCGGTGGCGGCGGGTCTCAAGAAGGCCGTCGGTGACCCGTACGACTCGCTCGACGGGTGGATCGCGAGCGAGCTCGCAGTCGGCACAGCGTTGTTTGTCGCCTGCGAGGTGGGCTTCCGGCGGACGTTGGGACTTCGGAGGAGCGGAGTCAGACTTTCCGCCGCCGTGGCGGCGCTGGCAACGATCCCGCTGGGGACGGAGGTCGCCGCCAGCGCCCAGGTCGGAGCACTGGCGGCGATCGTCTCCACCGCGCTCGCGGTCGAGGGATTCTGGTTGCAGACGGGCCAAACCTCGCAGGCCTGATCCCCTGCTCGGGTTCTAGTGGTCGGTCCGGTTGATTCGTGGTGTCATGCGACGAGCACCTTGCCGGTGTATGTCCAGGCGAACGGCTTGGCGGTGAGGTTGTAGTGCTCGACGAACGCGAGCATCTGCTCGGCGAGGTCG
>JBPCMD010000022.1:0-15390 GCA_051002595.1 Gaiellaceae bacterium | reverse complement strand
CTGATCTTCCCGATGGCGACGCCGTTGTTCTTGAGGTTGAAGGTCAGGTTCGTGCCGCCTGGGTACAGGCCGAGGTCGGCCGCGAGGATCACGGCCTCCACGGCCCTGTCGACGCGCTTAACTGCGCTCGTCAGGATGTGCGGGCCGAGGAACGACTGATCCTTGTCGACGCCGATCGCCCAGACGCCCTTCTCCTTCGCGGCGTCGACGGCACCGAGGCCGCAACCGCCTGCAACCTGGAAGACGACCTTCGAGCCGCGGTCGATCTGGTTGAGCGCAAGCTCCTTGCACTTCGCCTGGTCGACGAAATCCTGCGAGAAATCGATCAACGTCTTCGTACCCGGGACGCACTTCTTCGCGCCGGCGCGGTACGCGGCGATGAAGATGGTCACGGTCGGGATCGAGATACCGCCGACCGCGCTGATCGTTTTGCCGCCTTCCTTCTTCGCCATGAGGGCGGAGAGGCAGCCGATCATGTAGCTGTTCTCGTTCGTCGCGAACGTCAGGCCGACGACGTTCTTGAACAGCACCTTCCCCGCTTTGTTCGCGAACGGCGCATCGTTGACCGAGTAGTCGACGATCGCGAAGTTCGACTTCGGGAACCGCTTCGCGACGGTCGCAGTCGCCTCCGCGAGCAGGAAGCCGACGGTGACCGAGATGTCGGCGCCTTCACGTTCGAGCTTCACCAGGTTCGGGATGAAATCCGCCGTCGAGCGGGACTCTAACGCCCGGCACGTCCCGCCGTTCTTCTTCGCGCCGCGCTTGCAGCCCTGCAGCGCGAGCTGGTTGAAGCCCTTGTCGTTGAAGCGGCCGACATCGCTCACCACGCCGGCCAGGAACGCGCCTTGCTCGCTCTTCGCCGACCCGGCCGAGCTGACGATCAGCGCAGTTGCGGCGACGAGCGCCAGCACCGCACCGATCATGGTTGTGCGTACTTTCACATTCCCTCCTTGAGAGATAGACCTGCCGCCCTTCTTGGACGCTTGATCTAACCGCAAGTTGGGCAGGTTCTCAAGTCGGTACCGACTCTTTACAACCCCGCTCAGACGCTGTGGAGCTCGCTCTCGGAGACCAGCACGCGCCGCGGCTTCGACCCTTCGTAGCCCGAGATGATCCCGCGCCGTTCGAGCATGTCGATCAAGCGCCCTGCCCGTGTGTAGCCGACCCGGAGGCGGCGCTGGATGAGAGATACCGACGCCGTCTGTGTCTGTACGACGATCTCGATCGCCCGCTCGAGCAGCGGGTCCTCGTCGGGGTCGAAGTCGAGGTCGCCTTCCTCCGACCCGATGGGCGCTTCGGCTGCTTCGAGCAGCGACTCGTCGAGATCCTGGCCACGCTGCGAGCGGCACTGCTCGACGACCAAGGCGACCTCCTCCTCGGTCACGTACGCGCCCTGGAGCCGCTGGAGACGCGAGGTTCCGAGCGGCTTGAAGAGCATGTCGCCCTGCCCGAGGAGGCTCTCGGCGCCCGCGGTGTCGAGAATCACGCGCGAGTCCGTCTGGCTGGACACGGCGAATGCGATCCGCGAGGGGACGTTAGCTTTGATCATCCCCGTGATCACGTCCACCGAGGGACGCTGCGTCGCGAGCACGAGGTGGATGCCCACAGCGCGCGACTTCTGCGCGAGGCGGATCACACAGTCCTCGACCGCCTGCGGCGAGACCATCATCAGGTCGGCGAGCTCGTCGATGACGACGAGCAGGAACGGCAGCGGCGCCTCCCCTCGCGCGCGGAAGGCGCGGTTCGCCTCGGGAAGGCTGCGGGCGCGCACGAGAGACAGGCGCTCGTAGCGGCGGTCCATCTCGGCCACGACGTTCATGAGCACGGTCGCGGCCTCCTTGGGGCTCGACACGACCGAGGTCAGGAGGTGTGGGATCGACTCGTAGTAACCGAGCTCGATCCGCTTCGGGTCGATCAGGATCATCCGCACCTCGTCCGGAGTTGAGCGCAGGAGCGTCGAGGTGAGGATCGTGTTGATGCAGCCCGATTTGCCCGATCCAGTCGTGCCCGCGATCAGGAGGTGCGGCATACGGGCGAGGTCGGTCCAGACCGCGTTACCGGAGATGTCCTTTCCGAGCCAGACGGAGAGCGGGCTGGCAGTGGCCGGAAGATCGCCGTAGATATCGCCCAGCGTGACCAGCCGCGGCGAGAGATTCGGCACCTCGACACCGACCGCCTGCTTTCCCGGAATCGGCGCGAGGATGCGGATCTCCGTGGTCGCGAGCGCGTAGGAGAGGTCGTCCTTGAGCGCCGCGACCTTGGCCACCTTCGTCCCCGGAGCGAGCTGGAGCTCGTACCGGGTCACGCGCGGGCCGGACGTCTGGCCAAGGACGCTCGCGTCGATGCCGAACTCGGAGAGCGTGCGCACCAGCAGGTCCGCCGTGCGAGCTCCTGTGTCCTTGCTCGCCACCGGCGTCGCCGGGGAGCTCCGCAGGATGTCGCGATCCGGGAGGCGGTATTCGGAGTGTTCGGACGAGTGCTCGAAGACGCTTTCCAAGCTTTCGAGCCCGCTCTCCGACTCCTCGGGCACGAGTGGCTCGCGCTCGCCGGTCCCAGCGGAGGCAGAGCTGACGAGGTCCGGGTAGGCTTCCGCCCCGTCGACGACATGCCTGCTCGGCGCAGGCTCGACGCGTTCGCTCAGGTGTGCGAATGACTCTTCTGTCTGGCTCTCCGTCGAGGCCCAGTCCAGAGCGCGACGAGCGCCCGAGCCGGCGCGACGGACGACATGGCCGGTACGCCGCAAGATCGCTCCCGTCGACGCTCCACTCACGAGCAGGGCGCCGCCGAGCAGGAGCGCGCCACCGATGATCGCGGCGCCCGTCTCGCCGATCAAGCTCGCAAGCGCGCCACCGAGCGCGAGCCCGATCCAGCCTCCGCTGTCCTTGCCGAGAAGCGTCATCAGACCCAAGAAGCTGACTCCTAGGCCGAGGCGGAACGGGCGCACGTCCAAGAGCTCGCTGCGCGCGAGCATGAGTCCTCCCACCGCCAAGAGCGCCAGCGGAAGCACGTACGCGGCATGCCCCATGACGTCACGGAGCGCGCCCGCGAGCCAGGAGCCGACCGCGCCGCCATCCAGTCCGAGGTACAGGATCACCGACAGGACGAGGCCGAGCGCAGTCAGCGCGAGCCCGAAAAGCTCGTTCTCGCGGTGCGAGAGAGAGCGGTGCGAGAGAGAGCGCTTCGTCCGTTTCTTGACGCGTGCGGGGACGCGTGGCCGAAGCGACCGCCTCTTCCTGCGGCGCGCCATGTGGCGTCGTTCGCCGCGAGGTGGCCCGCTCCTCCGCGGCTACCGATGGCTGTTGTCGCGGCCGGCTACCGCTTGATCTCGAACGCGAGAATTCGGAGCAGGCCCCTAACCGGTCGGAGGACGTTTCCGGTGAAACTTTCGGGGACCGGGCACTAGCTGCTCAGCTCGGCGGTCGATAGCGTGGCCAGAGCGGCCTCGGCGACTGCGCGGTCGATCTCCGGCGGCACGGGGTTGTAACCGGGGATGAAGGCATCCGGATCGAGCGCGAGCGCGCATGGAGTGCGCCTGGTGCGCGAAGCCGAGATCCATGATCTGGATCTGGTGGCCATTCGCGGCAGCCAGATTCAGCATCTCGCCCCGCGCGAGCAGATACACGGTTCGCCCGTACTCCAGCACGAACTCGGTCAATCCCCGCGAATCTCACGACGGCTAACGGCGACCCGCTCGATACCAGCCACGTCGATCTCCGTCGAGAAGTGGCCCACGTTCGCAAGCACTGCGCCGTCACGGAGCGACGTCATGAGATCGGCGGTGAGCGCGTCCGGTCGCCCGGTGACCGTGATCAAGGCGTCGGCGAGCTCGACTGCGCGGTCGATCGAGGTGACACGCATTCCCTCGAAGGCCCCTCGAAACCCGCACGCAATCCTGCCAGGAGCGGCATGTTGACGCGCGTCCAGGCGAGCACGCCCTCTCCTCGAGCGGCGCCTGATCCTCGATGCTGCTCGCCTCGAGCGCCGTGAGCTCGGGCGCCCGACTCACCCGAGGCTCGCGATCCGCTCCACGAGCAGGTCGAAAAAGCCGTCGGTGTCCAGATCGATCCCGACGTTGGCGTTCGGCTCGCGCTCCGTGCGCTGCCAGAGATCGACCACGGTCCGACCGCGACAGAGCTCGGACTCGAGCTCGATCTCGACGTTGCAATGGTGGGTCTCCAGGAGGCCGGGCCGGACGACATGCGCGACCGCGACGGCATCGTGAATGGGCGCTCCGTTCCAGCCGTACGTCGCGCGGTGGTACTGGCTGAAGAACACGTTGAGCTCGGCGACGAAGGCGCCGACCCGTCCTGCGTCGCGTAGCCGTTTCTCTACGTCCGGGCCGAGGATGGCCTTGTGCGTCACGTCGAGCCCGGCCATGGTCACGTCGAGGCCGCTCGAGAACACGACGCCGGCTGCCTCCGGATCGCACCAGATGTTGAACTCGGCCGCTGGCGTGTAGTTGCCCTCGGCGATCGAGCCGCCCATCAGCACGATGCGCTCGATCCCTGCGGCGCCATGCGCGTCGAGGTAGCGGGCGATGTTCGTGAGCGGGCCGGTGGGCACGAGCGTGACGGCAGTGGCGGCGCGTTGAACGCACTCGGCGATGAACGTGGTCGTATCGATCGGCGCAGCTTCGGTCGTAGCAGGAGGCAGCGCAGGCCCGTCGAGACCGCTCTCCCCGTGGACGTGCGCGGCGATGACGAGCTCGCGAGTCAGCGGCCCGTCGGCCCCGGCCGAGACTGGGACGTCCGTCCTTCCCACGAGCTCGAGCACGCGTAGCGCATTTACCGTCGTCTTCTCGAGGGTCTGGTTCCCGTATGTCGTCGTGACGCCGAGCACCTCGATCTCGGGGCTCGCCAGCGCTAGCAGGAGCGCGATCGCGTCGTCGTGCCCTGGGTCGCAGTCGAGGACGATCGGGATCGGCGTCGCCACGCCGCGTACTGTACGGGTGAGGTTTGCGTTCTCCATGGCCGACGTCCGCGAAAAGGTCCGCGCCTTCGCGCTCTCCCTCCCGGAGGCGGCCGAGGATCATCCCTGGGGCGAAGACGTGGCGAAGGTGCGCGGGAAGATCTTCGTCTTTCTCGGCTCGACGGCATCGAAGAGCATGACCGTCAAGCTCGACGAATCGCACGCGCACGCGCTCTCAATCGAAGGGGCGGAGCCAACCGGGTACGGCCTGGGAAAGTCCGGCTGGGTGACGCTCCCGCTGCGAGCGCAGGGCGTGAGCATCGCGCTGCTTCGCGACTGGATCGAGGAGAGCTACCGCATCGTCGCGCCGAAGCGCCTCGTCGCCGAGCTCGACGTCTCGTAGGGGCGAGGCTCGCCCCTACGAGAGAAGGGCGTCTACCTCGGCAATCGTTGGCAAGGACGGTTGCGCTCCAAGCCGTGAAGCAGCGAGCGCCCCGGCCGCGCAGGCACGCTCGAGTGCTTCGCCAGCCTCACGCTCTTCGAGGATCGACACGAGCAGACACGCCGTGAACGCATCACCTGCAGCGGTTCCGTCCACCGCCTCGACGGTGGGCGGAGCCGCCCGGGCGATCTCCTCCCCATCCTCGAGCAGCATCGCGCCGTCCGCTCCGAGCGTGACCGCGACCAGCCCGTCGCGCCGCGAGAGTGACTCGAGCTCGTAGCGGTTTACGACGGTCAAGTCCGCATCCACTGCGATCGGCCGCGCCGGCGCCGCGTTCAAACAGAAGAGGCCGGCGCAGCTCGCCCAGGCCGAGAGGACGGCCTCGTCCGGGATCTCGAGCTGGCAGAGGACGGCGTCGTGCGCCGGAAGCTCGGCCCCCCCGAGGTTCGCGTTGGCGCCGGGAGCGACCACGATCTGGTTCTCGCCCGGGGCGTCGACAAGGATGAGCGCGACTCCGGTCGGCTCGTCGACCACGCTGACGCTCAGATTCACGTTCGCCTCCCGAAGTCCGGCAAGCGCCTCGTCGGCGAACGAGTCGCGCCCGACGGCGCCGACAAACGTCACGTCTGCTCCGAGCCGGGCACAGGCGACCGCCTGGTTCGCGCCCTTTCCCCCAGGCACACGGGAGAACGTGCCCCCGGTCACGGTCTCGCCTGACCTCGGCAGACGCTCGCAGCGCGCGACGAGATCGAGGTTGATCGAGCCGACGACGGTTATCCGAGGCGAGCTCACCGCGCCAAGTGACACTGTGTCACAAGGACGCTCGTCTCATCCGGTCAAGCGGCCAGGGCGCGGAGGTCGTCCACCGTCGAGCTCATGAGCGTGTCGCGCAGGTCGAAGAGCCCCGCCCAGAGCGACGAGCGATCGGGCGAGGCGTCCATGCTGGCCGCGGTCGCGAGGCCTTCGAGGGCGCGGACGAGCACCGCCAGCTCGAGGTACACCGCCGCGACGCGATTCGGACACGCCCGCACTCCGGCGCGGTCGAGCACGGGACGCCACTCGACGAGCTCGGCGGCGCCCGGTCCCCCGTACCACGAGCGCCCTTCCGCCAGCTCGGGCTCGAGCTCGAGGAGATAGCGCGAGAGCGGCTGCTCGAGACCGGCGATCGCCGTCTCCACTCGGTCTGCCGCGTGTCGAAGCGCCGCCTGTCGAGCGCCGGCGGTCGCGGGCATCGCATCTCCTCGCCCCCACCGCTCGAGCAACCGGCAAAAGGCGAGCGCGGCTACCTCGCACGCTCGGAGCTGGGTGACCAGCCGAACGCCGCTCGGCTTGCTCGAGGCGTTGGCCTCGATCACGCTCGCCCAGCTCATACCTGTGCGCAAGAGCGGAATCTGCTAGCGCAGTTTCCGCTCGCGCGAAGATCCCTAAAGGCGTCCGCTTCGCGGCCGCGGAGTTTGCGGATGACAGCAAGCATCGGCTAGACCTCGATCACCACGGGAAGGATCATCGGCCGTCGACGCGTCCGGTCGTAGACCACCTGGCCGATCGCGTCGTGGATGTGCTCCTGGAGAAGCTTGATCTCGTTCACGTGTTGCGTGGCGAGCTCGCGGACGACGCGGTCGGCTTCGGTCCGCAGCTCGTCGAGCAGCTCGTCCGACTCTGCGAAGCCACGAGCGATCAGCTCGGGCGGGGCGATGTCGCCGCCATCCGAGGATGCGAGCGTCGTGACGACGATGAGAACTCCGTCGTCGGCCAGCCGGCGACGATCGCGCAGGGCGACGTCTTGGATGTCCCCGACCCGAAGACCGTCGACGAAGGTGACCCCCGCTTCGACCTTGTCCACCAGGCGCGCCCCACCGCGCGCCAGCTCGACGACCGAGCCGTTATCGGCCAGAATGATCCTGTCGTCGATCACTCCCGCCTCGCGCGCGAGCTTCGCGTGAGCGGCGAGCATGCGGTACTCGCCATGGATCGGCATCACGTAGCGCGGTCGGATGAGGGAGAGCATCGTCCGCAGCTCCTCCTGGCACGCGTGGCCGGAGACGTGCACGGGCGCGATCTCCTCGTGCAAGACCTCGGCGCCCGCGCGCGCGAGCTGGTTGATCGAGTCATGGACTCGGAGCTCGTTCCCCGGCACGGGCTTGGCGGAGATGATGACCGTGTCGCCCGGCGCAACCGACAGCGCGGGGTGATCGCCGTACGCGATCCGTGTCAGCGCGGAGAGCGGCTCCCCTTGGCTTCCGGTGCAGAGCGCGAGAACCTTGTGCGGCGGGAGCTGCGCGGCTTCGCCCGGACTGATGATCTCGTGCTCCGGGATCTCCACGTAGCCGAGGTTCCGCGCGATGTTCAGGTTCTTCCGCATGGAGCGGCCGATGACCGTGACCTTGCGGCCGCTCTCGATCGCGACGTCGGCCGCCTGCTGCATGCGATGGATGTTCGAGGCGAAGGACGCCACGAGAATCTTCCCCGTGCGGAGCGGAAACAGCGTACGGAAAGCCTCTCCGACCAGTCGCTCGGACCCGGTCGAGCCCGGCCGCTCGGCGTTCGTGGAATCTCCGAGCAGGAGGTCGACCCCGCGATTCCCGACCTCGGCAAGCTTGCCCACGTCAGTCCTGAGCCCGTCGACCGGGGTGTGGTCGAGCTTCCAGTCGCCCGTGTGCACCACGCGCCCCGCTCCCGTCTCGATGACGAGCGCGACCGAGTCGGGGATCGAGTGCGCGACCCGGATCAGCTCGACATGAAACGGGCCGAGCTCGAGCGGCGCACCTTCGGGATCGGCTTCGACCAGCTCTGCCGCCTGTCCGAGACCGTGCTCGTCGAGCTTCGACTTGATCAGCCCGAGCGTGAGCCGCGTCGCCACCACCGTCTCGACCTCGATCTCGCGCATGAGGTACGGCAGCCCGCCGACGTGATCCTCGTGGCCATGTGTGAGGATGACCGCGCGCACGCGGCGTCCCGCCAGGTAGCCGACGTCCGGAAGCAGGAGATCGACCCCCAGATGCTCGTCGCGCGGGAACGCGAGGCCCGCGTCGACCACGAGCACCTCTCCCCCGGTCTCGTACACCGTCATGTTCTTGCCGACCTCGCCCAGGCCACCGAGCGGGATGATCCTGAGGGTGTCGCTCATCGACTGAGTGTATGCGCGTCCGGCTCCGCGACTGCGCGCGGACTCAGAGCGAAAATACGTCGATGGCGAAAAGGTCGCCGTCGACCCGCTCGCCATGCAGTGCCGCATCGCCACGCGTCTCGATGAGCAGATCCAGGGCCGGAAGCGGCCGGATTGTTCTCACGTCGTCGATTGTGAGCGTCCGCTCGCCCTCGACGACGGTCAGATCGATCGCATTCCCCTCGAGACCGACCAGCTCGACGATCTCGACGCGCTCGGCGACAACCGCCCAGACCGTGTCCTCGCGCCGGATCGCCGCGGCGCGATACGGCGGCTGAATGCGCTGTTCGACCGCCTCGGCCAGCGGTACGAGCGAGTCATCGGGCACCTCGTCGTTGACGACGATCGTCGCGTCGGGAAGCACAAAGAACGTCGTTGTATCACCGGGAAGATCCGGCGCCGTGGCGGAGGCCACGACGTCCCAGGTGCGGGCCCTCGGCACGCCGTGGATCCCGACCAGACCCAGCCCCGGATCCCCGTCCCACCCCGGTGGTTGCGTCAGAAAGCCACCGACATTCGCGTTGCTCAGGGCCGCGAGGAGCTCGCGGGTCCGGGACACCGCTACGCCGCGGCCGGCTGGAGGAGCCCGAGCCGCTCGAGGCAGCCGCGGACCGCGTCGCGCTCTTCGTCTGAGGCCTCGACGAGTGGCAGGCGTAGGCCGCCCACCTCGTGCCCGAGGAGGTTCAGCGCGCACTTGATCGCGATGGGGTTGGGGGCGACTCGCAGGAGGTCGATCGAGGGTCGAAGCTCGTCGTCCAGCGCTCGCGCGCCCTCGACGTCGCCGGCTCGGAAGCGCTGCGCCATCTCCTTCACTTGCGGCCCCACGACGTGCGTGTGCACGCACACCCCGCCGCTGCCGCCGAGGCCGAGGAAGGGGAAGATGAGGTCGTCGTCCCCCGCGTAGAGCTCGAGTCCCAACTCGACGATCCGCCGCGCCTGCTCGAGGTCGTCGTTGGCCTGCTTGACCGCGCGGACTGTAGGGATCTCGGCAAGCTCGGCGATCGCCTCGGTCTCGAGGTTCAAGACGACGCGGCCAGGGATGTTGTAGACGATGAGCGGGCGGTCGGAGACGGCGGCCACGGCCTTGAAGTGCTCGACGATCCCGCGCACGGGAGGCTTGTTGTAGTACGGCGTCACGATCAGGAAGCCGTCGGCGCCGATCTCGTGCGCGCGCTCGGTGAGGTGCACGGAGTGCTCGGTCGAGTATGTGCCCGTGCCTGCGATCACCGTTGCCTTGTCGCCGACCTCGTCCAGCGCCGCCTCGTAGAGCCGGAAGCGCTCATCGTCCGAGAGCGTGGGCGACTCTCCCGTCGTGCCCGTGACGACGAGCCCGTCGGAGCCGTTCTCGACAAGGTGTGACGCGAGCGCTCGGAAGCTCTCCAAATCGACGGACCCGTCGGCCTTGAAGGGAGTGACGATCGCCGTCAGGATCTCGCCCTGCACCGTTGAGATTCTACGAGACAAGAGACGGATGCGTAGGGGCCGGGCATGCCCGGCCCTACAACACCGTGCTGACGCCTATGCGCTGAGCTTGGACGCGATCACGTCCGCCTGCTGGATATCGGGAGGCTGAGCGAAGAGGTCGTCCGCTTGAGCGCCGAGCGCCTCGGCGACGCGACCCGAGAGATGAGCTTGCCGGCCTGATTCGTCAACGAAGACGTCGAAGATCGCGAACTTCGACTCGCTCAGCCGCACGGCGAACCACGCGGTCGTGCCCGGCTCCTCCTCGACGAGCGCCTGTCCTCCTTCGAGGAACCTCACCACGTCCTCTTCCTTCCCCGGCTTCGCTTCCAGCGGAACCCAAAGTCCCTTGGTGACCATTGTCTGCCCCTTTCCGTGAGCGTCTCGACACCTGGCCTACCCGATCCGCTCTGTGCCCCAAACGCGGGCTTGTCAGACAGGCGACTGCTCGATTTCGATCAGATAGCCGTCTGAGTCCTGGAGGAAGAAACGCCGCCCGCCCCAAGAAGGCGTCGCAGGCGGCGTCAGAGGCGTTCCTCCGCGGCTACGGAGCTCCTCGTACGCCGCGTCGCAGTCCTCCACGCGTAACACGAGAATGACCGAGGTTCGCTCCGCGTCGCTTGGGGGAACGAGCCACACGTGTGGCTTGTCCTCGGTCGGCGGGCTCTCCGTGAAGACGTAGACTCGGTGGCCGACGAGCTCGAGCGCAGCGATCGAGTCCCACTGCCACGCGACCTCGAAGCCGAGGACGTCACGATAGAAGTCAATCGAGCGCGCTAGGTCGCGCACGCACAGCATCGTGTCGACGGCGACAAGGTTCACAGGATCGCGTCGAGCCCGACTGTCAGGCCCGGTGGGAGATCTCGCACCTGCTCGAGCGCGAGCAGGACGCCCGGGACGAAGGCCTCACGCGAAGTGGTGTCGTGGCGAATCGTGAGCGTCTCTCCCAGTCCCCCGAAGATGACCTCCTGGTGAGCGACAAGCCCCGGCAAGCGGATCGAGTGAATGGGCGGATCCGTTCCCATGCGCTCAGCCGTCGCGTTCGCCGTGCCCGACGGCGCATCCCGTTTCGCCTCGTGGTGGAGCTCGACGATCTCGGCCTGCGGGAAGACCTGCGCCGCCTCTTCGGCGAAGCGCATCATCAGCATCGCCCCGCGAGCGAAGTTCGGAGCGTGGAAGCATGGGACACCAGCGTCAAGCGCCGCGGCGTCTATCGCCTCTCGATCGAAGCCCGTAGTCCCGATCACGACGGGAACGCCGGCCGAGAGACACGTGCCGACATTCTCGGCGGCCGCGTCCGGTCGGGTGAAGTCGACGGCCGCATCGCAGCCTTCAGGCCCGACCGTCTTTCCGTCTACGACCTCGTGCCCGGCGACTTCGAGGGCCGGAGCGAGCGCGGAGCCGACCTTTCCAGCCGCCCCGAAGAGCGCGACCTTCACGCGGCTTCCGAGAGCAGGCCGGGACTCACACGCGCGACGGCGTCGCGGAAGCGGCTCTCGTCGGGGCCGATCCCCGCGGCGGAGAGCCTCTCCACCGCGAGCAGCTCACTGGCCAGCGCAGCGATCTCCGGCGCGGTCACCGACTCGAGCCGCTCGACGATCTCCTCGATCTCGAGCAGCGGCGTGTCGGTGATCGTCGCCTTGCCGAGGCGCGTCATCCGGTTCGAGGTCGACTCGAGCGAGAGAAGCAGGCGGCCCTTGAGGTTCTCCTTCGCACGCTGGAGCTCCTCGGGACGCACGTTCCCGGCCGCGACGTCCGCGAGCTCTGCAACGGCGATCTCCAGACAAGCCGGGAGATTCTCCTCGCGCGTGCCGACGTAGAGCCCGATCTGGCCCGCGTCCGAGTACTGCGACGCGTAGCTGTAGACCGAATAGGCCATCCCACGTTTCTCGCGGATCTCCTGGAAGAGACGTGACGAAGCCGACCCGCCGACGATCGCATCGAGCAATGAAGCGGCGAAGCGACGTTCGTCCATACGCGCGATACCCGGCGCGCTCAGACAGACGTGATACTGCTCGGTGTCCTTTCGCTGGAAGCGGAGCTGCGGCGGCGGAACTCGCCGCACCGGCTTGCGAGCCCCGAGAGTGCCGCCGGCGCCCGTACCATTCCGGCGCTCCTCGAGCAGCTTTACGAGACGCGCATGACGGACGTTCCCGGCCGCAGCCAGCACGAGCTGGTCGCCGCGATACGCGCGCTGGTGATACGCGGACAGGGCGCGACGCGACACGCTCGAGATCACCTCCGCGCGGCCGATCACCGGCCGCCCGAGCGGATGCCCGCCGAACACCGCCTCGGCAGCGATATCGTGGACGAGATCGTGCGGTGTGTCCTCGACCATCGCGATCTCCTCCAGCACGACCTCGCGCTCGGAGTCGAGCTCGTCGAACGACGGCCGGTAAACCATGTCCGCCATGACGTCGACCGCGGTCTCGAGGCGGTCGTCGGGGACGCGGGCGTAGACGACGGTCGTCTCTCGGGAGGTGGCGGCGTTCAGCTCACCCCCGAGCTCGTCGAAGATCTCCGCGATCTCCTGCGCGGAGTAGCGCGAGGAGCCCTTGAAGAGCAGATGCTCGATGAAGTGCGAGACACCGGCCCGTGCGTCCGGCTCGTCGCGCGAGCCAGCTCCCACCCAGAACCCGATCGCGACCGAGCGGACGCCAGGGATGCGCTCGGAGATGACGCGCTCGCCGCTCGAAAGCTCGCTGAGATCGTGCTTAGGCACTGCCGGATCGTAGACGCCAAGCTGGGAGCCAGGCTTCAGCCTGACCCCCAGCTCGACCTATCTAACGCCGCTCGCGCTCGCGAGGGCGGCCACCACGGTCGCCACCGCGCCCACCGCCACGAGGCCGCTCCTCGCGCTCCTCGCGAGGCGGAGCGTCCTTTGCCCGCTCTATGAGCTCCTCCGGCATGACGAGCCCGCCGTTCTCGTGCTTGGCGACGAGCTTGAGGCCGATGCGGCCGCGGTCCTTGTCGACCTCCTGCACGACCACGTCAACGACGTCGCCGCGCGCCATCACGTCCTCGATGTGCGCGACGCGACCCGGGCCCACGTTCGAGACGTGGAGCAGGCCGTCGGTCCCCTTCTTGAGCTCGACGAAGGCCCCGAACTGGGTCGTCTTCACGACCTTGCCGGTGTAGCTGTCTCCGACCTCGGGCGACTTCGTGAGCGCGGTGACGGCCGAGATCGCCGCCTCCGCCTTCGTGCCCTCGGTGGCGTAGATGAGGATCGTGCCGTCCTCCTCGATGTCGATCTGCACGTCGTAGTCGGCTTCGAGCGCGCGGATCGTCTCGCCGCCCTTGCCGATGACCATGCCGATCTTCTCCGGGTCGATCTTGACGGAGGAGATGCGCGGCGCGTGGTCGGCGAGCGCCGTTCGGGACTCGGGCAGGACCGCGAGCATCTTCTCGAGAATGGACTCGCGCGCCTCCTTGGCCTGGGCGAGCGCCGAGCGCATGATCTCCTGCGTCACGCCGACGATCTTGATGTCCATCTGCAGCGCAGTGATGCCCTCGGTCGTCCCGGCCACCTTGAAGTCCATGTCGCCGAGATGATCTTCGGCTCCCTGGATGTCGGTGAGGATGACGTAGTCGTCGTCTTCCATGACGAGGCCCATCGCGATGCCCGAGACGGGCGCCTTGATCGGCACACCCGCGTCCATCAGGGCCAGCGAGGAGCCGCAGACCGAGCCCATCGACGAGGAGCCGTTCGACTCGAGCGTCTCGGAGACGAGCCGCACCGTGTACGGGAACTCCTCGACGGTCGGGATGACCGCCTCGAGCGCCCGCTGCGCGAGCGCGCCGTGGCCGATGTCACGCCGCTTCGGACCCCGCATGAAGCCCGTCTCCCCGACCGAGAAGGGCGGGAAGTTGTAGTGGTGCATGAAGCGGCGCTGCTGCTCGCGGGAGAGGTCGTCGATCTTCTGCCCCTCCTTGGCCGTGCCGAGCGTCAGCAGGGACAGGACCTGTGTCTGGCCGCGCGTGAAGAGTCCCGACCCGTGCGTCCGCGGGCTCACGCCCACCTCACACTCGATCGGGCGGATCTCTTCGGCCGAGCGCCCGTCGGGGCGACGCTTGTCGATCGCTATCTTCTTGCGGACGAGGCTCTTGTAGACGGCCTCGGACGCACGCTTGACGAACTGGCGTGTGACCGAGTCTTTGACCTGAGGCTCCCCTTCGGCGGGCAGAGCGCCTACCGGGAACGGAAGCTCGAGACCCTCGTGGATCCGCTCGAAGAGCAGATCCCGCTTCGCGGAGCGGAGCTCCTTCGAATCCTGCTCGGCATCCGTCAGCTCCTGTAGGTGTGAGAGGAACTGCTCTCGAAGCGGCCCCTCCACGGCCTCCATGCGCGCCTTCTCGAGGATCGAGGCGAAGCTGGCCCGGATCTGCCTGGAGCGGACGATGTCCTCCTCGGTGGTGGCCATCGAGATCTCGGGCGAGGTCTCGGTAACGAGCGCCTCCATCGTGGCCGACGCCTCGCGGAGCCCGTGCTCCGCGATCGCGGAGCGAATCGCCTGACCGTGCGCTGTCTCGAGCTCGGCGGTGAGATCGGCGTCGACCCACTTCGGCTTGCCAACCTGCGAGCGCAGGTCTTCGAGCGCATCGCAGATCTTGCGAATCTCCGCATGCGCGAGCTCGAAGGCCTCGAGGATCGTCTCCTCGGGGACCTGGTCAGCGCCCGCCTCGACCATTGTCAACGCGTCGCGCGTGCCGACGACGATCAGGTCGAGCGTCGACTCCTCGAGCGCCTCGAGCGACGGGTTGAGGACGAACTCGTCGTCGATCCGCGCGATGCGCACGGCCCCGACCGGACCGAGGAACGGCAGCGGCGAGACCATGAGCGCCGCCGAGACGCCGTTGATGCAGAGGACGTCATGTGGCGTGACGAGGTCGGCCGACAGAACGGTGCAGACAACGTGCACCTCGTTGCGAAAGCCCTTCGGCCAGAGCGGCCTGATCGGGCGGTCGATCATGCGGGCGGTGAGCGTCGCGCGCTCGGTCGCCCGTCCTTCCCGTTTGAAGAAGCCGCCCGGAATCTTGCCGGCGGCGTACATCCGCTCCTCGACGTCGACCGTCAGCGGGAAGAAGTCCGCGTCGGGGCGCGCGTCCGGCCGTCCGACGGCCGTTGCGAGGATCATCGTGTCGCCGGAGCGGACGACGACTGCGCCGTCGGCCTGCTTGGCGAGCTTGCCTGTCTCGAAGACGATCTCCTGACCGCCAATGTCGACAGACACCGTGGCTTCACGCCCGGTGAGTGTGCTCATGTGGTGTATCCCTTCACCTATTCCTTCGTTTCTGGAAGGTGGAGGTTTGAGTCAGCCCCGCCGCCGTTCACGTGCCTCGGCGGGTCTCGCTCAAACTTCCACCTTCCCTCGACGGAGCCCTACCGTCTCAGGCCGAGCTCCTTGATGAGGGC
>JBPCMD010000021.1:0-2912 GCA_051002595.1 Gaiellaceae bacterium | reverse complement strand
AGCGTGTGCTTGTTCGTGCGAACAGATCGAGTCGGCGTGGCTACTCGGGCGTCATCGGCTGCCAGAGCTGGATGCCGTTGCCCTCAGGATCGCGCAGCTCGGCAAAGCGGCCGTTCGGATAGCGCTCCCGGTCGACCTCGACCGTCTCGCCCGCGTCGCGCAGCTGGGTGACCATCGCGTCGAGGTCGACGACGCGGAAGTTGATCATCCAAGTGTGCTCGGGCGGGCCGATCATCTCGGAGTCCTGGGAGAAGGGCGGCGAACACCGTCTCTCCCTCCTGCTGTCGCCAGGCTTCTCCGTCGTAGGTCTCGGGCACCGTGTTGATCCCGAACCGCTCCTGGTACCAGATCGCCAGCGCCTTGGGGTCTCGCGAGCGGAAGAAGAACCCGCCGATGCCAGTTACGACCTCCACCCAGCGCCAGTCTAGGAGTTCTTTACAGTGCCTGGCACTGTAAGGGTCACAATTTCGCGCCGATTTGTCCACAGGGCTTCCGCGTCGTACGATCCGCAGCGAATGCCGCTGCAAACGGGCGCGAAGACGCTTCAGCAGATCGTCTCCACGGTCGCGTCGTCGCTCGAGCTGACCGAGGTGCTGAAGGCCGTCGTCCGGCTGATGTCGGAGGCGAGTGGCGTGCAAGCCTGCTTCGCGTACCTGCTCGACGAGAGCGGCGAGCGCCTCGTGCTGCGCGCGGCCTCCCCTCCGTACGAGCGGCAGGCGGGCAAGGTCGTCATGGAGCGTGGCGAGGGGCTGGCCTGGTGGGCGGCGGAGCGTGGCGAGCCCGCCTTCATCCGTGACAACGCGCTCGCGGATGAGCGAACGAAGTACTTCCCGGAGCTGGAGGAGGAGCGCTTCCAGTCATTGCTCGCGCTCCCCGTCGTCGGCCGCTCGGGAGACGTGATCGGCGTCATCACCGCTCACACCGAGGCGCCGCGCGAGTTCTCCGACGACGAGGTCGACTTCCTCGTCACCTCGGCGTCGCTCGTGGCGAGTGCCATCGAGAACGCGCGGCTGTACGAGGAGGCGCGGCTCCGGGTCGCGGAGCTCGAGCAGCTCACCGAGCTCGCGGAGGCGATCGCCGGGGCAGGCGCGCTCGAGGAGCTCTTGCAGACCGTGGTCTCCGGCGCGCGACCGCTGCTGGCCGCACGAGCGTGCCACGTCTATCTGCTCGATCCGGGCAGCGAGGAGCTCGAACGCGTTGCCAGCGATCCCGAGCCGGGAAGCGCGCGCGACACACTCGGGCTCGCGGAGCTCGGGCCCGAGCTCGCGCGCGGCGGCCGCAGTACGCGGGTCGCTGTTCCGCTCGTGGCGAACGACGAGCTGATCGGCCTGCTCGTCGCCGAAGGGAGCGTTCGCGTCGAGCTCGGCCGCGCGGTCGCGAGCCAGGTCGCGGTCGGGCTCAAGAAAATCCAGGTCATTGAGCAGCTCACGGAGAAGAACCTGATCAAGGACTTCTTCGAGGAGCTCGCGGGTGGCCGGCCACGAGGTGATCTCGAGGGGCGGGCGACGCGCCTCGGCTGCGATCTGTCCAAGCCGCACGCCGTACTCGTCGCCGAGCCCGCGAACGACGCGCTCGAGCGCGCGTTCCGGCTTGCCGCTCCCGGCTCGCTCTTCGATCGTCGAGAGCATTCGCTGCGAGCGCTCGTAAATCTGTCCACGACCAGCTTCAAATCGTTCGTCGAGCGGCTCCGCCGGATACACGGCGATCTCGCTGAGCCGGCCTCCATCGGCGTCTCGAGCGTCTGTGCAGGAGAGGCGGCCTTCGCCAACGGCTTCGCTGAGGCGCAGCAGGCGCTTCTCGGCACCGTCGTTCTGCGAGGCGAGCCGGCGGTTCTCTCGTATGAGGACCTCGGCGCCTACAAGTACCTCCTGCGGATCGCGGTCGACGGCGGCATTCGCGACGCCACCGTCGACGCGGTCTCGCGCCTCGCCGAGTACGACGCGCACCGCGGATCCCAGCTCGTCCTCACGCTCGAAGAGTTTCTGCGCCGGCACGGCAACATCAGCGCGACCTCGGAGACGCTCTTCGTGCATCCGAACACCCTGCGCCAGCGGCTCCGGCGGATCGCCGAGCTCTCCGGGCTCGATCTGCGCAAGGACGACTGGCTGATGATCGAGATCGCGGTGAAGATGGTGAAGCTCGAGCAGGCGCTCGGATCGAAGGCGAAACCCGACACATAAGCGCGACGAAGGTGTGTTGAAACCGCACCTTCATCGCGGAGAACGCGGGTGTTACCCCTATGCCTCCACGTCGTCGCAGGAGGCAGCTATGGATGGAGAGGCCATATCCGCGGACGCCGTCTGGCAGGACATGCAGACGCGCGGAGTCGAGTTCGTATTCGCGCAGTTCGTCGATATGTACGCCCGGCCGAGCGCGAAGCTCGTCCCGGTCGACTCGCGGGAGGCCTTCGACGGCCTGCTCGAGGACGGGGCCGGCTTCGCGGGCTTCGCCGCAGGAGAGATCGGGCAGGTTCCGAGCGATCCCGACATCGCCGCGATCCCCGACCTCGCGAGCTACACACCGGTTCCGTGGGAGCAGAACCTCGCGCGCTTCGCCTGTGACATCACGGTCGAGGGTGAAGACTGCGCGTACTGCCCGCGGACAATCCTGCGACGCATGCTCGCACGCGCCGAGGACAAGGGATTCGAGTTCAAGATGGGACTCGAGCTCGAGTACTTCCTAGTCAAGCAGCGCGAGGACGGCTCGATCACGATCGCCGATCCGTACGACACGCTCGACAAACCCTGCTACGACATGGCCGGGCTCACCCGGCGCTACGACTTCCTCACCGAGGTCTCGCGGAACTGCAACAACCTCGGCTGGGGCAACTACGCGAACGACCACGAGGACGCGAACGGCCAGTTCGAGCAGAACTTCACCTACGCGAACGCGCTGACGAGCTGCGACCGCGG
>JBPCMD010000020.1:0-23500 GCA_051002595.1 Gaiellaceae bacterium | reverse complement strand
TCGTAGTGGCCGATGTCGAGGTCGGTCTCGGCGCCGTCCTCGGTGACGAACACCTCGCCGTGCTGGAACGGGCTCATCGTGCCCGGGTCGACGTTCAGGTACGGGTCGAACTTCTGGGCCGAGACGGAGAGGCCGCGCGCTTTGAGGAGACGGCCGAGCGAGGCGGCCACGATGCCCTTCCCCAATGCGGAGACGACACCACCCGTGACGAACACGTACCTGGCCACGGGGTCTCACCGTAGCAGGCGGTACGGCGGATGGGGTCAGGCTGTCAGCCTGACCCCCGTTTTCGAGGTTGGCGCTCCGAGCGAAACCCAAGACCCGAGGTCAGGCTGAAGCCTGACCCCTCTTCTCGCCGAGCGACGCGAGAAACTCCTGGCCGCCGAGCATGCGCTCGACCTCCTCGCGGCGGAGGAGATCGTCCAGCTCCTCGATGCGGGTGTGGGTCGGGTCGCCCGGGACCTTCTCCACCCGGAAGTGGCGATCGGCGACGCTCGCGATCTGGGGGAGGTGCGTGATCGTGAGCACTTGAGCGCGCTCGGCCAGACGCTGGAGAGTCGACGCGACGGCGTGGGCGGTCACGCCGCCAATTCCAGCGTCGATCTCGTCGAAGACGAGGGTCTCCCCGCCCGCGACCGCGGCCAGCGCCAGGGCGACCCGCGAGAGCTCGCCTCCCGACGCGGTCTCGGTCACCGGGCCGAAGGGCAGTCCCTGATTGGGCCGGATCAGGAAGGCAGCTTCGTCCGCGCCTGATGGCCCGGGCTCGCGCTCACGGAGCTCGACGAGGAACTCCCCGTCGCCCATGCCGAGTCCCTGTAGCTCCTCGGAGACGGCATCGGCGAACGGTCTCGCCTGCGAGCGCCTCATCGCGCGCAGCTCGTCCGCGAACCCGATCACGCGTCCCTCGGCGGCCGCGACCGCGGTGGCCGCAGTCGCCACAGGATCGTGCCCGACGACTGCTTCGTCGAGTTCGACGCGAGCGGCCGCGGCCTGTTCGAGCAGCTCGTCGAACGAGCCCGTGTCGAAGCGACGTTGAAGATCGGCGATCCGGGCGAGACGTCCTTCGACGTCCTCCAGCGCACCCGGATCTGCCTCGAGCGATGCGAGGAAGCCGTGCAGATCGCTCCCCGCTTCGACAAGACGCACGGCGATGTCGCGCAACTCCGTCGCCACCGCCCCGAGCTCGGGCGCAATGCGCTCGAATGGCGCGAGGACCCGCTCGGCCCGCGCGGCCAGGGCAGCCGCGCCGTCGCCTTCCTCGGGAGCGATGGCCTCGACCGCGGTCGTGGCCGCTTCCTCCAGCTCGGCGGCGTGACGAAGCCGCTCGCGTTGCGCGCGGAGCGCCTCCTCGTCCCCCGCCGCAAGACCCTCCGTATCCTCGACCAACGCTTCGAGCTCGGCGAGGCGGGTCGCGGCGGCATCCGAGTCGCGGGTCAGCTCCTCGTAGCGCCGGCGGGCTGACGCAAGCTCTCTCCATGCCAAACTGGCATCTCGACGACGAGCGACTTGCTCGGCACCGCAGAACGCGTCCAACACGTCGAGCTGGAAGGACGGGCGCGCGAGACGGCGCTGCTCGAACTGGCCCGACATGGCGATCAGGCGCTCAGCCGCAGCGGCAACGTCCTCACGGGCGACCGCGCGGCCCCACGCGTACGCGCGCGTCCGGCCGTCGCCGAAGACGCGGCGCGCGAGCACGAGACCCGCCTCGCCCTCGGGTCGCAACTCCGCGAGAGTCGCGACCTCCTCCTCGTCGAAAAAGCCGGCGGGGACGTCGAGCTCCGCCTCCACATACGCCTCGGACCCTTCGCCGCCGACGGAGGAGGCGTCAGCGCGAGCGCCGAGCAAGAGGCCAACGGCCTGGGCGAAGATCGTCTTCCCCGCCCCGGTCTCGCCCGTGATCGCGTTCAGCCCGGACCCAAACGCGAGATCCGCCTCACGGATCAGGACGAGGTTCTCGATGCGGAGCCTCCGAAGCACGAGCCGACAGTAACCGACAAGAGGAAGCATTCCCGTTCGATCATTCAGCCGTTGAATCTCTCTTACAATCGCCCGCATGAGCAGCTACACGAAGAAGAACCTCAAGGACGACGTCGAGAACCAGGCGCCGAAGTTCGGCATGCCGGCAGAGCTCGAGGCTCGCTTCGCCCGTACGGCGCTCGGCGGCGAGACGCTCGGTGTGAGTCACATGAAGCTCGCTCCCAACTTCCGGATCCCGTTTGGCCACAAGCACGCGGGACAAGAGGAGGTCTACGTCGTGGTGCGTGGCTCGGCGCGGATCAAGGTCGAGGACGAGATCGTCGAGTTGGGCGAGTGGGACGCGATCCGATTCGACAAGAACACGATGCGCGCCGTCGAGGCGGGGCCCGAAGGCGTCGAGTACCTCGCCTTCGGCGCCGGCGACGATCCCCGAGACGCCGAGATGGCGCCGGGCTGGTGGAGCGACAACTAGGGGCCTGAAACCGGTCGCAGCGATGGATCTGACCTAGCAAGCGCAGCGCACTCGCTCACGCCATGTACTCGGATGAAGAGGCGGCTGCTCTCTACGACGTGCTGAACGCGTGGGGGCCGAGCGATGACTTCTATCTCGCGCTGGTCATGGAAGCTGCGTCGGTGCTCGATGTCGGCTGCGGAACGGGCGCAATGCTGCACCGGGCTCGGCAGGAAGGGCATGTCGGACGGTTGTGCGGGCTCGATCCGGACCGTGCGAGTCTCGGAGTGGCGCGACGCCGTACCGACATCGAGTGGGTGGACGGCACGGCGGCGGCGATGGAGTGGGACAGCGAGTTCAACCTGGCCATCATGATCGGCCACGCCTTCCAGGTGCTCGTCGGCGACGACGAGGTGCGCGCCTCGCTCACCGCGATCCGCCGAGCGCTCACCGCCGGTGGTCGTTTCGCGTTCGAGACCCGGAATCCGCTCGCGCGGGCATGGGAAAGCTGGCCCGAGAACGCGATGGACGTCGTCGACCCGTCGGGTCGGCCATTCCGCATCTCGTACGAGGTGGAATCAGTCATCGGCGGCGTCGTCACCGTCACCGAGACGACGAGCGATCCTGACGGCGCTCCGTTGCGAGTAGACCGTGCCAGCCTTCGCTTCGTCGATGTCGACACACTCGCGGGGTTCCTCGCTGACGCTGGCTTCGAGATCGAGGCGCAGTACGGAGGCTGGCTCCGGGAGCCACTCGACGCGACAAGCCCCGAGATCATCACCATCGCCAGGATCTAGCGTCGTATCGTCCTACGAAGCAAAGCTCTGCCGGTATCGCCGCACAAAGGTCGCCTCGGGAAGCGTTGCGAGCAACGAGCGCTCCGGCCCGATCCGCACCACGGCCCGCTCGGCCTTCGACAGTGTCGCGATTCGATGCCCATCGACGAGAACACCCGCCTCGACGCCCTCCGTCCGATTCCAGACGATGACGTCCGCTCCGGGCGGGATGACGAGCGGGCGGGCGCGTAGCGAGTGAGCGGCGACATAGGTGAGCGCCATCGCCTCGAGGCCCCACACCAGCACCGGCCCGCCGTTCGAGAGGTTGTACGCGGTCGAGCCCGAGGGGGTCGCGCAAATGATCCCGTCACAGGGCTGGCGCCCGAGCTCCTCGCCGCCGACCGCGAGCTCGAGCTCGATCATGCGCCCGAGCGAGGCACTCGCCACGACCACGTCGTTCACAGCCTGCCGAGTACCCTGCGGGTGCTCGACCTCGAGCGTGGGCAGCCGGACGACCTCGTACTCCCCGGCGAACACGCGCGCGAGTCCGGTCTCCAAGTCCTTCCTCGGCATCGAGCTCAGAAAGCCGACCCGCCCGAAGTTGACTCCGATCACCGGCACGCTCGCGCCCAAGAACCTCGTCAGCGCGCGCAGCACGGTCCCGTCGCCGCCGAGCACGATCGCGATGTCCGCGCCGCCGACATCGTCGTCCGGTTCGTGCAGGAGCTCGACCCCGTGCTCGTCCGCGACGGCCTGCAGACGAGCGAGCCCGGACCCGATCTGGCCGGGTTGCCCGTGCGTGACGACAACCGCCCGCGAGACCGGACTATGGCGGGCCGACGGCTTCGGCGATCCAGCGGTCGATGTCATCGAAGGTCGCCTCGGACGGCCGGTTGACGAGATGGACGAAGAACTCCCGGTTCCCCTTCGGGCCGGGTAACCCGGAGTCTACGACTCCGACGGTATCTCCACCCCACGCTCGGGCGGCTTCCGCGACCCTCCAAAGGACGTCTCGTTGCACCTCGGGGTCGCGGACGACTCCCTTCGGCGTCTCCGCACGTCCCGCCTCGAACTGCGGCTTGACGAGCACCACGGCTTCCCAACCCGCCTGAGCGAGCGCAAGCACCGGAGGAAGCGCCTTAGCGACGCCGATGAACGAGACGTCGCAGACGACGAGCTCGGGCGCGAAGGGCAGCGCCATGAGTGAGCGCGCGTTCGTCCGTTCCAGCGTGTGGACACGAGGGTCCGCGCGAAGCCGCGGGTGCAGCTGCCCGTACCCGACGTCGATCGCGACGACGCGTCGCGCGCCCGCCTGGATGAGACAGTCGGTGAAACCGCCAGTCGACGCGCCGACGTCCGCGCAGTCGCGGCCATCGACATGGACGGCAAAGGCCGCAAGCGCGTTTGCGAGCTTTTCGCCCCCTCGCGAGACGAAGCGTGGCGGCCGCTCGACGTGGAGCTCGACGCTCTCCTCGAGCTGTTGTCCGGGCTTGTCGTAGCCCCGCACGAGGCCCGCGAGGACGAGCGCCTGCGCCTGGCTTCGGCTCTCCGCCAGGCCTTTCTCCACCAAAAGGACATCGAGTCGCTTGCGCGTGGGTTTCAACGGGGTCTCGCGTGGGAACTAGTTGCGCCAGGAGGTGAACAGATGCCAACTTGGCTCTTGGTCTTGATCATCGTTCTCGTGGTCCTCGCGCTCTTCGGGGGCTTCGGGTACACGCGGCGCTAACACGCTTCAAGGACGACCGCCTGCACCTACCTGTGCGGGCGGATGCTGCAAAGAGGATGTTGTCTATGTGTGGTCTCAAATGACCGCGCGCGAGGGGAGGCACCGTCTCAACTCGCGCGCGGTCTTCGTAGAGGCGTCGCGCCCCCGAGGGCACCAGGGTTAACCGCGCGTGACGCGGCGTACGCCGACGAGGCGAGGGCCGTAGCTCGTGCTCGCGAGGCTCACAACGTGCACCTCCGTCCCGGAGTACGGCGCGTGCACCATACGCCCGGCGCCGAGGTACATGCCCACATGTCCGATCCCGGAGAAGACGAGCACGTCGCCGACCCTCATCCGCGCGCGCTCGACCGGCAGCTCTGAGCTCCAGAGCGCATAGGAGCTGTGCGGAACCTCGATGCCAAGTCGGCCGTACGCCCAACGAACGAGCCCCGAGCAGTCGAAGCCGGTCTCGGGCGATGTTCCTCCCCAGCGGTACGGGACGCCAACCGCTTCGAGCGCGTTCTTCGCCGCGCGTTCGCCGATGCTCACGCGCCTGGGCGCTGCCTGCCATGGAGGGAGCTGCACATCCAGATAGCTCAGCGGCTGAGCTACGAGAGCGTCGACCCTGGCGGCCGGAGTCGACGCGGTCGCCGGAGGCAGAGCCATCGCAAGGGCGACCCCTGCAAAGGCGGGTAGGAGTCTATGGAGACGGAGAGGCATACGTGAGGAGGAAACGACGGCTCACGCGCGAAGAGATAGAGGTTGGCGCGAGCCTGGCTGTTGCGTTAGCGCGGGATCCTAGCCGGAAACGCGCGCGCGTCAACCTTCACGCTGTTCTCACGGACAGGCTGTCGACGAGCTCGCACAGCACCGACGTATCGGCGGCAAGACGGTCCAGCCGCTCCCGAGCGCGTTTCGCGGCGTCGTCCGCGAGCCGTCTCGCTCCTTCGATTCCGAGACGCTCCGCAAAGCCGTCGTGGTCCAGTATGTCGTCGACGACTTGGAACAGGAGACCCAGCTCGTCGCCGAATGCTCGCCACGGAGCCTGCTTGGCGTATGGCACTCCGGCCGAGCGGAGCCCCAGCCCTACCGACGCTGTGAAGAGGCGACCCGTCTTCAGGCGCTCGACCTCCGCGAGGTCCGCATCGTCCCCGGTGATGTCCCGGTGCTGGCCGGCGATCATCCCGAGGGTGGCGTCGGCCAGCTCGCGCGCGATCGAGGGGTCGTCGTATGCGAGCGCGAGCCGAAACGCCTCGACGAGCAACGCGTCGCCCGCCAGAATCGCGACCCCGTCGCCGAACGCTGCGTGCGTGCTCGGGCGACCTCGGCGCTCTGCGTCGTCGTCCAGCGCGGGCAGGTCGTCGTGGACGAGAGAGAACGTGTGCACGAGCTCGAGAGCAGCGGCTGCTGGGAGCGCCGTCTCGATGTCACCTTGCTCGGCCTCGGCCACAGCAAGGCAGACGACCGGGCGGACTCGCTTCCCTCCACTCTCCAGCGCATACCGGACAGCCTCCTCGAGCCTGCCAAGCTCGGGTGCCAGCGGAAGCGCGCCGAGATACGCTTCGAAGAGGTCGCGAAGCTCGTCAGCCGTCCGCATCTGCGATCGTCCGCGCGCGCGTCAGCTCGGCTTCGATCTGTCTGGCGAGGTCGGCCAGATCGGCGATGAGATCGACCGCGGCGTCCCCGTCGATATCGTCCGCCTTGGCGAGTTGCTCGAGCTCGTCACGCTTCCCGTTCAGCTGGGTGAGAAACTCCTCCGCGCGGCGGAGAGCATCATCGGCGTTGCTCAAGCCGCCGCCTCCTCGCGGGCGATGCGGCCGAGGATGCCATTGACGAGCCGGCCGGCCTCCTCGGAGGCGTAGCGCTTCGCCAGGACGACCGCTTCGTTGATCGCGACCTCGGGCGGAACCGTGCCCTCCTGGAGCTCGTAGACGCCGATGCGCAGCACGTTGCGCTCGAGCGTACCCAGCCTGTCGGCGGGCCATTCCCTCGAGGTCTCCGTGATGCGCAAATCGAGATCGCTCGCTCGCTCGGAGACGGCCTGCGCGAGTGACGCGGCGAACGCGTCGGGCTCTCCTTCGAACAACGAGGCCAGCGGCTGGCCGGTCAGATCCCACTGATAGAGGAGAAAGAGGGCTTGACGACGACCCGCATGTCTTCCCAGCCCGGGGCGACTCACGAGACAGAGAGAGAAGGCACGCGGCCCTCCAGATCGGCGAGCGTCGACGTCGAGTACTCACCACTTTGAAACTCCGGCGAGGCGAGCACGTCGAGAGCGAGCTCGCGGGTCGTCCGAATACCCTCCACTTGGAGCTCGGAGAGCGCGCGCAGGGCTCGGGAGAGCGCGGCCGGCCGCGTCTCGTCCCACACGATCACCTTCGCGATCATCGAGTCGTAGTACGGCGGTATCTCGCTTCCCGAGCGGATCGCCGTATCGACCCTGACTCCTGCGCCGAGCGGCGGCTCGAAGCGCGTGACAGTGCCCGGGGCGGGAGCGAAGCCGCGCGCAGGATCCTCCGCGTTGATCCGGATCTCGATCGCGTGCCCATGCCGCGGGGCGCGTCCGACCAGCTCCAAGCACTCGCCCGCTGCGATGCGCAACTGCTCCCGCACGATGTCGATGCCTGTCACGAGCTCCGAGACCGGGTGCTCGACCTGCAACCGGCAGTTCACCTCGATGAAGTGGAAGCCGCCGTCGGGCCCGAGCAGGAACTCGAACGTGCCGGCATTCCGATAGCTGATCGCAGCGCACGCGCGCTCGACTGCGCTCTCCATCTCCTCCCGCGAGGCCGCATTGAGCGCGGGCGACGGCGACTCCTCGACCAGCTTCTGGTGCCGGCGCTGGATCGAGCATTCGCGCTCGCCGAGCGTGAGGATCCCTCCTTCCGCATCGCAGAGAACCTGGATCTCAACGTGACGGGCGGGCGTGAGCGCCTTCTCGAGATAGAGCGATCCGTCGCCGAATGCGGCCTCTGCCTCGGCGGCTGCCGATGCGAAGGCGCCTTCCAGCTCGTCGTCGGTCGTGACCAGCCGCATGCCTTTCCCCCCACCCCCGGCCGCGGCCTTGACGAGAACGGGGAATCCGATCAGACGCGCCGCGCTGCGCAGGTCGGCGAGGCTCGCCACCCTGTCCGTCCCCGGCACCAGCGGCACACCCGCGGCGCGCATCTCCGCCTTCGCGCTCACCTTGTCGCCCATGCGCTCCATGACCTCGGCGGGCGGCCCGACGAAGACGAGCTCCGACTCCTCGCACGCGCGCACGAAAGCCGGGTTCTCCGCGAGGAAGCCATATGCAGGGTGAACCGCCTCGCAGCCCGTCGTCTCGGCAGCCGCGATCACGTTCGGGATCCGCAGGTAGCTCTCTGCTGCCGGAGGCGGGCCGATGCAGACCGCGCGATCCGCGAGCTCGACGTGGAGCGCGTTCCGGTCAGCGGTCGAATACACGGCGACGGCCTCGATCCCGAGCTCGTGCAGCGCGCGGATCACGCGCACCGCAATCTCACCTCGGTTCGCTACGAGGACACGCGAGAACATGATCGCCCGGTCCTTAGAGCACAGGCGGCGCGAGGGCCGGCTCGATCTCGAACAGCAGCTGCCCGTACTCGACCGGCTGCGCGTTCTCGACGTGGATCGACGCCACGGTTCCCGTGACCTCCGCCTTGAGCTCGTTGAAGAGCTTCATCGCCTCGAGAACGCAGAGCGTCTGGCCGGGGATGACCGTGTCCCCGATGTCGACGAATGCAGGCGCTCCGGGATTGGGGGCTCGGTAGAAGACCCCGACCATGGGAGACTCGACCCGCATCGCCGCGGCTGCGTCGGGCTGCTCGGCGCGGATTACGTCGTACTCCCCGCTCTCCGTGGCTCCGCCCGGCGGAGCGGCGCCTGTTACCGCCAGCTCGTCAGCGCGGCGGACGGATACCCGCATGCCATCATCCTCGATCTCGATCTCGCCGACGCCGCTCTCCTGCACGATCTTGACCAGCTCGCGGATCCGCTCCGCCCGCTCGGCGTCCTCGTCCTCGGCGAGGAGCACGGTGTCGCGCGAGTGCCGCTGCCTGATCATCTTCAGCAGCTCTTCCGCGTCCGAGCCGAACGTGGCGATGAGGACGAGCTCCTCCTCGCTCGCGGCCAGGCCTTCGGCTTGCTCACGCACATCCTCCGCGGTGGGCGGATCGTCGACGAGCGCCGCGCCCGGTGCGAGCAGCTCGACCGCCCGTTCGACGGTGGGGTCGACCGGCTCCGGCGTCACGCCGTAACCGCCCTGCACCAACGCGCGGAACTCGTCGATCACGGTTCCGTACCGCCTCGCCTCGAGCACGTGCAGCAGCGCCTGCGAGGCCAGGATCTGCCCGATCGGGGCCGCGAGCGGAGGCCATCCCGCCTCGGCGCGCACCCGCCCCACCTCTTCGAGGACATCGAGGAGTCGGTCGGCGGCGGTGTGTGCGCGCAGATGCACCTCGAGGGCGGCGACGAGACCGGCGGGGAGGTCGAACTCGGCGGCGCGTACGGCGATTCTGGGTGCGACCGGAGCAACGGGCTCGTCTCCGATGAACTCGTCGATGACGTCCGCGGCCTCCCACAGCTTGTCGGTTTGAACTCCGGTGGAATGACCCAGGCCTTCGAGCGACTCGGCCAGCGCCTCTCCTGAGACGCGGTGGAGACTGAGGGCGAGCGGGTAGACAGCCGTCGCGACGAGATCCGCACCCGCCTCGACCGCGGCCAGGGCCGAGGCGATGCCCAGGCCGGCTGCGCCCTGGACGTAGAACCCGACCGAGAGCCCGCTCGCCTCGCGGATCCTCTCGACCAGCTCCTGCGCCTTGTGCGGGAGGAGCGCGCCGGTCGGATCGTTGACGACGACGCGCGTGGCGCCGAGCTCCGGCAGCTTCTGCGCTTGGTCGACGAGGGTCTTCGTCTCATCCGTGCGACCGGGGCTGTAGACGAGCCCCGCGTGGAACGTGCCGCCGGCGCTCGTGATGGCTGCGCCTGCCTCGCGCAGGTTGGAGACGTCGTTCAGCGGATCGTGGAGCCGGAAGACCTCGATCCCGTTCTCCGCGGCGCAGGAGACGAAGCGTCCGACGATGTCTCCGCTGACCGGGCGCGATCCGACGAGGAAGCGGCCTCGCAGAGCGATTCCCAAGGGCGTCGAGGTGCGCGCCTTGATGGCGCGGATCCGCTCCCACGGGCTCTCCACCCCTCTTCTCACCGTCGCGTCGAAGACGCCACCGCCCGAGATCTCGAGGCACGCGAAGCCCGCTCCGTCCAGGACCTCGGCGACGCGCAGGATCTCGGCGGTGGGAAGACTTCCTGCGAGGGGCTCCTGAGAGAGCAGCCGGATCGTGGTATCGACCAGCTTTGGCACGATTGTGGACCTTAGCGCCCTGCCCCAAGGGGCGTACCCGTGCGAGTCGGTGTCAGACACCGCGAGGTCAGGCGCGCGAGATGTAGCGGCCTTCGCGCGGATCGACCTTTATCCGCTCGCCGCGGTCGACGAAGAGCGGGACCTGGACAACCGCCCCCGTCTCGAGCGTCGCCGGCTTCGAGACGTTCGTGACCGTGTCTCCGCGGACGGCGGGCTCGGTCTGGGTAACCGTCAGCTCGACTGAGGACGGCATCTGGATTCCTGCCGGCTTGCCGTCGACCGCGAGCATCTGCACTGAGCTCGAAGGCGCCAGATACGCGAGCTCGCCGGCGACCTCCGCGTGCGGCAGCCCGAACTGCTCGAAGGTCTGCTCGTCCATGAAGTGCGCCTCGGAGCCGTCGTCGTACATGAACTGGACGCTCTTGACCTCGGTGTGGACGCGCGCGAACTTCTCCCCGGCGCGAAACGTGCGGTCGACCACGGCGCCGCTCCCGAGCGCCTTCATCTTCGTCCGCACGAAAGCGCCGCCCTTCCCCGGCTTCACGTGCTGGAACTCGACGATGCGCCAGACGGCGCCGTCGAGCTCGACGTGCATGCCGTTACGAAATTGGTTCGTGGTTACGGTCTCGGCCATCGGGCGCGCATTGTAGGGGGCCGGCAGCCACGCGCTCGCCTTGCGCAAGACCGACATCCGCTCAGGCGAATGCCAGTCGCGCCAGAAGACCCCTGAAGCAGTCCGCTTCGCGGCCGGTAGGGGGCCGGGCATACCCGGCCCCCTACGTAACCGTGATGAGCTCCTTGGAGAACTGCGTCAACCGCTCACAGCCGTCGTCGGTGACGAGCACGAGATCCTCGATACGGACACCGCCCTCGCCCGGGAGATAGATCCCGGGCTCGACGGAGACCACGTTCCCGGGCTCGAGCACGTCGGTCGAGTCGGGTCGCAGGGTCGGAGCCTCGTGGATCTGAATGCCCACGCCGTGCCCGAGACCGTGCCCGAACGCATCGCCGAGCCCTGCGCGGGCGATCACCGAGCGCGCCGCCGTATCCGCTTCTTCTCCTCGCACATCGGGCGCGACCGCGGCAAGCCCTGCCAGCTGGGCCTCGAGACAGAGCGCGTAGATCTCCGACAGCCGCTCCGAGATCTCACCCACTGCGAAGGTGCGCGTGCAGTCCGAGCAGTAGCCGTCGAGGATGCAGCCGGCGTCGACGGTGACGAGCACGCCCTCGGCGATGGGATCAGAGCCAGGAACCGCGTGTGGCGAAGCGCCGGTCTCACCGGCTGCGACGATCGTGGGGAACGACACGCCCTCGGCGCCCGCGTCCCGAAAGCTTCGCTCGACCCACCAGCCGAGCTCGATCTCAGGGCGACCGCTGAACCGCTCCCGCGCCAAAGCGCCGAAGATCTCGTCCGAGAGCGCCCCCGCGCGGCGCATGATCTCGATCTCCGGCTCGTCCTTGACCGCGCGGAGCGACTCCACGAGGCCCGATGTGGGAACGGCGTCGACTCCGGCATCGACGAGAGCGCGATAGCCGGTGTACGGAAGCTGGGCATCCTCGAACCCGATTCGCCGCCCCACGAGCAGCGCGCCGATCTCCGGCAGCAGGCTTCGCGCCGTCTCGACGAACGTAACGCCCTCGACGTCCCGGCCTCGCGCCGCGTAGCGAAAGTCGGCATAGAGGGTCGCGGTCGCGTCCGGCTCGACGAGAACCGCGGCGTTCGAGCTCTGCAGGCCTGTGAGATAGCGCACATTGGCCTGGCCGCCAAGAACGTATGGCGGTCCTGCGACGAGGAGCGGCTCCTCCAACAGCGCGGCGAGGCGTTCGATCCGGGTCATGGGCGCTCCTTGACGAGAAACTCGAGCGCTTCGCGATACCCGTCCGGACCCTTGCCGATGATCCTCGCGTCGACGACTCCCTCGAGCACGGAGGTGCGACGCCATTCCTCGCGTTCGTCGATGTTCGAGAGATGTACCTCGACCACCGGGACGGTGAAGAGCTCGACGGCGTCGCGGATCGCCCACGAGTAATGGGCCCACGCTCCGGGATTGATGATCACGCCGTCCGCCCAGTCGAATGCCTCGTGGCACCAATCGATGAACTCACCCTCGTGATTCGTCTGTCGCGCGCGCACGGTGCACTGAAGCTCGCTCGCCCACTCGTAGATCCGAGTCTCGAGCTCGGAGATGCTGATTCCGCCGTAGAGAGCGGGATCGCGGCGGCCGACCACGTCGAGGTTCACGCCGTTCAGGACGACAATTCGCACCGCCGGACCCTAGATGATCAAGGCATCGAGGGCAGCGCGGATCTCTCGTTCATCGAGCTCGACGCCTATTTTCGCCTTGCCGGGCTTCTCGAGCAGCACGAGTCGTGGACGACCGTCGACCGTCTTCTTGTCGTATGCGAGCGCGGTCCACGCCGCCTCCCGGTCGACGCGAGCGAGCTTCGGATGAAGAAGATCCTCGACCGTGCTCGCGTCGTCCTCGAGCCCCGAGAGCCTGAGCGCAGCGAGCAGCCCGAGGGCGACCGCCCGCCCGTGAGCAAGGGAGTAGCCGGAGGCGGCTTCCAAGGCATGCGCGAACGTGTGCCCGAGGTTGAGTTGCGCCCGCTCGCCTCGGTCGAGAGGATCGCGCAGGCATACAGCGGCCTTGAACGCAGCGCAGCGGCGCACTTGCTCGAATGGAGCCAGCTCCCACAAAGGCTCTCCAGCCAGGAGTCCGGTCTTCACCACTTCGGCGAGGCCGTTCTCGAGCTCCCCGGGAGGCAGCGTCGACAGCAGCTCCGGATCCACGACGACCCGCGCGGGCCAGTGGAAAGCGCCCACGAGGTTCTTGCCTTGCTCGAGATCGACGGCAGTCTTCCCGCCGATCGCGGCGTCGACTTGCGCGACGAGCGTCGTCGGCACCGCGACCCACGGAACTCCCCGGAGATACGCAGCCGCCACAAAGCCGGCGAGATCGATCGTCGAGCCGCCGCCCACAGCCATGACCGTTCCGTCGCGATCGAGGCGAAGGCTCGACCAGAGCTTTTCAGCTTCGGCGACGCTCTTTGCCTCCTCGCCCGCGGGCACGACGTGACCAGCCGCGAGACGCTCGCCGAGCGCACGACGCACGCGGTCGCCGTGAAGTGGCTCGACGCCTGCATCGACAATGAGCTCGATTGCCCCCGCGCTGGGAGCAAGCCCGCCGAGGCCGTCGACCGCTCCCTCCCAGATGTGGATTCCGGAAGCGGCCAGCACCACGCCGTCGAGATCGCGGGCGTGCCCGTCGGCGACCGCTTCGTAGAGCGGTGTGCGCTCCTCGAACAACGTCCGGAATGCCGCGTGGTCGCGGGCGAGCGGGCGATCCTCCGGAGAGACCCGCTCCCATGCCTCGTCGGGCGTCGTCTCCAGGAGAACCGTGAAAGCGTGCTCGGCAAGGGCGATCCGCGTCGGCTCGGCTCCTAGCGCGCCACCCCCAAGCTCGACGACTGCGGGGAGGCGACGCGTGAGGATCTCGATCGCGACCCGCTCCTCGAGCTCGCGGAAAGCCTCCTGGCCACGCTCGGCGAAGAGCTCCGCAATTGTCACGCCGGTCCGTTCTTCGACGACGAGATCGACCGAGACGAAGGGCCGACCGAGCCGCTCCGCGAGCTCGGGCCCAAGCGTCGACTTCCCCGCGCCCATGAATCCGACGAGAGCGAGATGACGATCGAGCGCGTTGAGGGTTCCGTCAGGCAATGTCCTCCCTCCCCCCGGCGGCTGCAAGGCGGCGCCATGCTGCGTCCTCAGTCGCATCCATATCGCGAATATGGATGCTCCCTGCGTCCTTGCCTGGCTTGCCTTTCGCTCGCCGGGGGGAGGACAACATCACCTGACGGAACCCGCGTTCGGAACCCAACGGATGCGCTCCAGATACGCGGTATGCGCAGCGAGGAAGTCGGCAAGCGCGTCGCCGCCCAACTTATCCCGTGCCGCGCGTGCGAGCTCCCAGGCGACCGCCGCCTCGGCGACGACGGCAAGCGCTTCCACCGCCTGCACGTCGCTGCGTTCGACGAGCGCCTCGCCGGGCTCGCCTGTCTCGAGGTCGACCGAGCGAAGCGGGCGCATCAGCGTTGGCAGCGGCTTCATCGCGGCGCGGACGACGACCCGCTCGCCGTTTGTCACGCCGCCCTCGATTCCGCCGGCGCGGTTGGTTCCTCGAGTGCGGTCGCGGTCGAGCTCGTCGTGCGCCTCCGATCCCCGGACGCGGGCGAGTGCAAACCCCTCGCCGATCTCGACGCCCTTCACGGCTTGGATCCCCATCACCGCGGCAGCCAGCCGCGCGTCCAGCCTCGTCTCCTTCTCGGCGTAGGAGCCGAGTCCGGGTGGAACTCCCTCGGCGACCACCTCGACGACGCCGCCGAGGGTGTCGCGATCTTCCCGTGCGGCGTCGGTCGCCCGCTGCCACTCCACCTCGGTCGCTTGCCCGCCGATCTCGAGGACACTCCCTACGACCGTCACCCCGATCTCTCGCAGCAGCGCCTTCGCCACCGCTCCTGCGGCGACCTGCACCGCGGTCTGCCTCGCGCTTGCCCGCTCGAGCGTGTTGCGCGTGTCGTCGTGCCCGTACTTGAGCGCGCCCGCGAGGTCCGCGTGGCCCGGCCTGGGAAGCGTGACAGGCATCGTCCCCTTGCCGGTCGCCGCGCCGTCGGGCGGCCACGGGCTCATCCCCCACGCCCAGTTTTCGTGATCGCGGTTGCGAATGACGAGCGCAAGCGGGGAGCCGAGGGTCCGGCCGTGACGCAGGCCGGCGAGCACCTCCACCCGGTCTTGCTCGAGCTTCTGCCGTGGGCTCCGGCCGTAGCCCGCTTGGCGCTTGCCGAGATCATGGTCGATGGCGTCGCGATCGAGGAGCAGACCGGCGGGGAGACCGCTCACGATGGCCACGAGCGCAGGCCCGTGCGACTCACCCGCGGTTCGAAGCTCGAGCGTCACGTCTGCAAGCGTAGACCGCCCAAGTAACAGACTGTTACTTGGCTCCGACGGCTGTTCGCATCACTTCGACCGGCGCTGGCATCCCCGTCCAGAGCTCGAACGAGGCGGCGCCCTGCGCCACGAGGACCTCCAGTCCTCCGATGACCGTCGCACCCGCGCGGATTGCGGCAGCCGCGGTCGCGGTCTCCGGATACGGGAGATCGACGAGGGTCTGCTCGGGTCCGAGCTCGACGAGGACCTCGTTGCGGACGGAGGTCGCGTTGACGACGAGATCGGCGCCCTCGACGTTCGGCGGCCATTCGGTCCGCCGCGAGTACCTGCGTGCCCCGGGCAACGCCTCCGCGAAAGCCGTGGCCGAGCCGCCGTCGCCGATGATCACGGCGTTCTCGGTCGCAAGTCCCGCGAGAATGGCCACATCCGTCGTCCACCCTTCGATCCGTGCATCGCTGACGACAAGGGTGTTCACGGAGGGAGCGTTCGTTTCGCAAAGTCGTGGGACTGCAAGCTTGTGCGGAGTTGTGACGTTGGCGCCGACGAAGCCGAGTGCGCGGAGACCCAGCATGGCCTCCTCGAGGCGCTCCGGCGGCATCGGCAGCGGAACGTATGCCCAGTCGAGCCCGGCCGCCGCGAACGCGGCGTTCTGCATCTGCGGTGAAAGCGAATGGTCGACCGGCCAGCCGAGAAGTCCGACCAGCCGGGTTTTCCCGGAGATCTGGATCACGCGACGACGACGTTGCCTTCGGAGGCGAGGTAGGCGTCGCGAATCGGACGATGAGCGGGCCAGAGCGGGAGCTCGCGCAGCCGGTCCGTCGACACCACGAGAAGCTCGAGCGACTCGTCGCTTACGCGCGGTTTCGTGCCTGATCGGGGAACGACGACGAATGCCAACGATAGGACACGGTGGATCGAGCCGTCCCTGTACTCGACGATCCGGCTGGGGTCGGAGAAGACACCGAGGAATGTTGCGCGCGAAATCTCGAGCCCTGTCTCTTCGAAGAGCTCGCGTGCCAGCGCATCTTCCACCGACTCGCCGTCCTCCAGCGTGCCGCCTGTGAACGCCAGGGATCCGTCGTCTTCCCGCCTGTCGACGAGGATGCCTCCGTCCATCTCCACGATGAAGCACACGCCGACCTTCAAGGGACGGTTCGGAGTCGGCGCCTCGGGATCTTGGTAGTAGCTAGGCACGCCGCGAAAGTATCTCCGCAGACGAGTTCGAGTCGCTCACCGGATCGAGTCGAGTTCTCCACGAGGCCTTGACCCGCACTCCACGCAGGGCGGCGTACGGTCGGAGCGCCATTTCGATCAAGGAGGGGAACAGATGAAACGCTCTACTACGGCTCTCGCCGCATTCGTCGTCGCGCTCGTGACCGCGCTCGGCGCGGGGGCAGGCAACGGCAAACCGATCAACAACGGCTCCGCGAATCCACTCGATCTCGCCGTCATCGGCGACCTCCCGTACAACGCCGCGCAAGTCGCTGCGTTTCCTTCCTGGGTCGAGGACATCAACGGGGACCCTAAGGTCGACCTCGTTGTCCATCTTGGGGACATCAAGAGTGGCAGCACGAGATGTGACAACGACTATTTCCTTCAGATCGCCGGGTTCTTCGACGCCTTCAAGGACCCGCTGGTGTACACGCCGGGGGACAACGAATGGACGGACTGCCACCGCGCCAACAACGGCGCATACGACCCGCTCGAGCGGCTGGCCAAGATCCGCGAGATCTTCTTCCCCGAGCCCGGCGTGACTCAAGGCGGACGGAAGAAGCACGTGCTCGCGCAATCGGGTTACCCGGAGAACGTTCTTTGGATGCAGTCGAAAGCAGTCTTCTCGGCGCACCACGTCGTCGGGTCGAACAACAGCCTCGCGCCGTGGACGGGCCTGTCTGCGCCGACGGCCGCGCAACTCGCCGAAGCGAACGCCCGGATCGCAACGACGCTCGCGTGGATCGAAGAGACTTTCGACGCGGCCGAGGAGAACGGCGCGCGCGGTGTGGTGTTGCTGATGCAGGCGGACACGTTCGAGGTCGGCAACGCGAGCCTCGCCGGCTTCAAGGACATCCTTGCCCGCATCGAGGCGCGCTCGGCAGCGTTCGACGGGCCCGTCCTACTGTTGCAAGGGGATTCGCACCAGTTCGTCGTCGACAACCCCTTCGCCGGGGCGCCGAGCGTCACCAGGATCGTCGTCGAGGGCTCCGCGACCGGAGATGAGTGGCTGAAGCTCTCCGTCGACCCGCGCTCGAGTGCCTTCTTCTCTTGGGAGCGAATTCCGTTCTAGTCAATCACCGCGGCCGGCGGCCTAGAGGTCGCCGGCCGCCGTGGGTCAGCAGCCGAAGCCGTACTCGCACTTCTTCTGGAAGAAGTCCGACTCGCTCGCCGTGAAGAAGTGATGCACTTCGTCCGGCTTGCGGACGAAGAACAGGTAGTCGACGCGGGCAGGTCTCGCGGCAGCGCGGATCGACGCGATGCCCGGATTCGAGATCGGCGTCGGCGGGAGGCCGAGGCGCAGTCTCGTGTTGTAGGGGCTGTCGGTCTCGAGATCGGACTCCTTCAAGGATTCGGTCCCGGGAACATTCCTCCCGTAACGGATCGTCGCGTCGATCCCGAGCGGCATCCCGTTTCGGAGCCGGTTGTAGATCACGGCCGACACGAGCCGGCGCTCCTCGGGCGCGACCGTTTCCTTCTCGATCATCGAGGCGATGATCAGCACGTCGTACGGGGTGAGCTTCTTCGATTTCGCATAGCCGAGATCGACACTCCGCCACTGCCGCCGGAAGAAGGCGAGCTGGTCCGAGACGAGCCGCTCAGACGTGGTGAGCTTCGTAAACTCGTACGTCGCCGGGAAAAGGAAGCCCTCGCTCGAGCGGGCTCGCGACCAGTCCTTTCGGAACTCCGCAGGAGGCGTCGCGCGCGCGCTGGCTCGGAGATACGCGGCGGAGGTCAGCCGCGGCTTGATCCTTCGCTTGCGGATGGCGATCTCGCGCACAGCGCCGACACGCTCGACCATGTCACGCCGCGTGAACCCCTCGGGGAAGATGATCCGCAGGCGCGCGAGCGGAGGCGCGGTCTGGACCGGCGGGGGCGGCGGTGGATCCTCGTGCCGGCAGCCCGCCAAGACGATCAGCAAGATTCCGAGGGTGAGCGCCCGACCCAATCTCATCTCGCGCGCATCCTGGTGAGATAGCTCTCGAGGAGATGCGCGGCAGCGCGGGCGTCTTCCGCCGCCGCGCCGGGGGCGCCCGCCGCCAGAGTCGTCGTGAACCGCTCGTCGTAGCTCTCGACGGGAACCGCGAGAAGCGCGCGCAGCGCGTACACGAACTCCTCCGTCTCGAGCGCCTGACGCCCGCGCTCCCCGCGCAGCGTCAGCGGAAGACCGACGACGACGCGCTCTGCCTCGTGCTCCGCGACGATCTCGCGCACGCGCGCCAGCCCGTCGGGTGTCGCGGCTCGCTCGACGACTTCGAGCGGCCTCGCGATCGTGCCCGTCGCATCCGTGACGGCGACGCCGGTCCGCGCGGCGCCGTAGTCGAGCGCGAGGATCTTCACAGCGCGCTCAGGATCAGACGCTCGGCCTCTGCCAGGGCTCCTGGAAGCTTCTCCGGATCCTTGCCGCCCGCGCGCGCCATCGTCGGGCGCCCCCCGCCGCCGCCGCCAACGATGGCCGCCGCCTGGCGAACGACGTCCGAGGCGCTGATCCGCTCCGCGACCGACGTGTCGAAGTTCGCGACCAAATGCACCGTGCCGTTCTCGCTGGTGCCGAGCACGACGGCGGCGGGCGCATTGCCCTGCTTGAAGCGGTCCGAGAGATCGAGCAGCCCGTCGGAGTCGTAACCCTCGACCCGCTGCACGATCACGTGGACCCCCTTCTCGGTTTTGATCTCCGGCTCAGGAGCGGTCGCGATCGCGGGCGCCACAGGAGGCTTCACCCGCGCGGTCTTTCGCAGCTCGCTCAGCTCCGCCCTGAGCTCGTCCGCTTCGCGTGAGCGCTCACGCAGGTACGCCCACGCGGCGCCCGAGGTCACCGCTTCGATGCGGCGAGACCCGGACCCGATCGAGCCCTCCGAGAGAATCGCGAAGGCCCCGACCTCAGCGGTCGACCGCACGTGCGTCCCGCCGCAGAGCTCCGCCGAGTAGCCCGGGATCTCGACGACGCGCACGATGTCCCCGTACTTCTCGCCGAAGAGCATCATCGCCCCGAGCCGGCGGGCTTCCTCGATCGGCGTCTCGAAGACGTGCACCGGCAGTCCTTCGAAGATCTTCTCGTTCACGCGGCGCTCGACCTCGTCGCGCTCGTCCGCGCCGAGCGCTTGTCCGTGCGTGAAGTCGAAGCGGAGCTTGTCCGGCCGAACGGCCGACCCCGCCTGCTGAACGTGGTGGCCGAGCACCTCGCGCAGCGCCTGATGGAGCAGATGCGTGCCGGTGTGGTTCGCCATCGTCGGAAGGCGCGCGCTCCAGCTCGCCACCGCGCGAACGCGGTCGGCGGCGGCGAATCCGGCGCCACGTAGCAGCAAGACCTGGTCGGAGTCGAAACGGAGGGCATCGACGAGCTCCGCGCGCGTCTCCGCATCGGAGTCGAGCTCGATCCAGCCCTGGTCGGTCACCTGACCGCCCCCCGCCGGATAGAACGGCGACTCGCGCAGCTTCGCGAGGAAGAGGCCGTCCTCGAGCTCCTCGAGAGCGCCGATCTGGGTGAGAACGTCGACCTTCCGGTCGCCGACGAACTCGGACACGAATCCCGCCTCCCGCGCAAACTCGGCTGCACGCTGGGTTTCAGCCCCACCCGCTGCGCGCGAGATCTCCCGGTGCCGCTCCATCTCCGCCGTGTAGCCGTCCACGTCCACCGCCTGCCCGCGCTCGCCCGCTAGCTCGACGGTGAGCTCGAGCGGAAACCCGTAGGTCGCCGCGAGCGTGAATGCCTCCGCGCCCGACACGGCCTGGTTGTCGGCAAGGTCGTCGAACAGGCGCATTCCGCGCTCGAGCGTCTCTCCGAACCGCTCCTCCTCGGCGCGGACGACGCGTTCGATCTCAGCCTGCTGCTCGCCGAGCTCAGGATACGCGCCGCTCATCTGCGCGACGACCACTGCGGGGAGCCGGTAGACGTCGCTCAGGCCGATGCGCCGCGCTTGCAGCACCGCTCTCCGGATGATCCGCCGCAGGACATACCCGCGACCCTCGTTCGAAGGCGTGACGCCGTCGCCGACCAGGAACGTCATCCCGCGTCCGTGGTCGGCGAGGATGCGATGCGCCTTCGTGGCTTCGGGCGAGTCGCCGTACGCGACGCCTGACTCGGCCGCGATCCAGTCCATGATGTGCTTGAACCCGTCAATCTCGTAGACGGACGGCACGCCCTGGAGGATGCGGGCTGCCCGCTCGAGCCCCATCCCGGTGTCGATGTTCTGCGAGGGAAGCGGCGCCAGCGTGCCGTCGGAGCGCTGCTCGAACTCCATGAAGACGAGGTTCCAGAACTCCAGGAACCGCTCGCAGCGGGTGCACCCGGGCGCGCAGTCGGCGTTCCCACAGCCCGCTTGCTCGCCCCAGTCCCAGTAGATCTCCGAGTCGGGGCCACACGGCCCTGGCCCTCCGACCGACCAGAAGTTCTCGGAGCTCGGAAGCGGAACGATCCGCTCGGCAGGCATCCCGACCTTCTTCCAGAGCTCGATCGCGACCTCGTCCGGTCCGAGCTTCAGCTGCGGGTCGCCCGCGTGCACGGTCACCCAGAGCCGGTCCCAGTCGAGCTGCATCCGCTCGCGCATGAACTCGGTTGCGAGCTCGATCGCGCCCTGCTTGTAGTACAGCCCGAACGAGAAGTTGCCGAGCATCTCGAAGAAGGTCAGGTGGTACGTGTCGAGCCCGACGTCGTCGATGTCCGGCGTCCGGAACACCTTCTGGCTCGTCGTCGTCAAGAGCGCAGGCGGATCCTCGCGGCCGAGGAAGTACGGCATCTGCGGCTGCATGCCGGCGCTCGTCAGGAGCGTCGAGTGGTCGTCCGCACGCGGTACCAAGGAGGCGGACGGCACCCGCAGGTGGCCCTTCTCCTCGAAGAAGCACTGGAAGGCCTCGCGCAGCTCAGGAGTCGTCCGCATCATGGGATTCTACGAGCCGTTCACTTCGCCGATGCCACGCCGCGACTGCGGCTGATGCGCCGGATACTCCTTGGTCGTGCAACCCCGAGCGTTGGCGCGTCATCGTCCGAGATCAGTAGAGGCTGGTCCCCACCAAGATGAGTTTCCCTCGTTTCCATGCTTATCGCTCCTGCTTGTCAGGCCAGACCAACCACAACACGGAACCCACAGCAGCCAGCCATCGTTGGCGTCACCCCCGGTGCGAAGAGGAAGCCGACCTATGACAGCGGCGGGGCACCGTCGGTCGTGCTCCGGCCGGCACCGCGGAGCTCGTCGTCCAGCTCGCTCTCGCGTCGCGCCGCCGCTTCCTTCGCCACCGTGACCGCCTCCCCGACGTCGTGCCGCGCGCGGAAGGCGGAGAACCCGTGAGAGACCGCTGCCGCGAGCCCGGTGACCTTCTTCACGGGAGTCGTGAGCGCGGTCGAGACCGCCCGCACGGCGGTGTCCGCGCTATCCGCCATGGACACGGCGCTATCGGTCACCACGTCGAGCTTCACGATCTGGTCGTTGACGCGGTCGACGGTACCGCCGGCTTTGACGATCACCGGCAGGAGGTCCCGCTCGGTGCCCTGGATGAAGGACGAGAGCCGGCCAAGGGCGCCGCCGAGGCGTACCAGCATGTACGCGAGCCCGAGCCCGCTCAGGATGAAGAACGCGGCCAGCGCGTAGTCGAGGACATCGCCGGAGGTCGAGGCCAGAACACTCACCCGGCGGATCCTAGATGACCGCGTCGCCTAGTCAACGTCAGTGATGACACCTGCGCCCACCACCGCATCGCGGTCGTAGAGCGCCGCGACCTGGCCTGTCGCGACTCCGTGCGCAGGTTCCTCTAGCTCGAGTCGAAAGCCGCAGGTCGCGGCCGCGACCTGCGAACGGACCGGAGCCGAGCGATAGCGCAGCTTCGCCTGGGCTTGCTCGACCGGGATGTAGAGGCGCCCAGTGGTTTCGACTCGGGTCACAGCCAGCGCCTCGCGGTCGCCGACGACAACCGCGTTCGTCGTGCGGTCGGTGCGCAGGACGTAGAGCGGTCTCCCGGCCGCGACGCGGAGACCGCGGCGCTGACCGGCGGTGAAGGCCCAGTAGCCGCCGTGCCGGCCCATGACCGTCCCTGCCTCGTCGACGATCTCGCCGTCGGCGCGAGGCAGACCCTGCCGTTCCAGAAATCGCCGGTAGTCGTCCCCGGCGAGAAAGCAGGCCTCCTGGCTCTCGGGACGCGCGGCGGCGGCAAGGCCGGCGCTGGCCGCCTCGGCTCGCGTCTCGTCCTTGGACTGCCCGCCCAAGGGGAAGCGCACCCGCTCGAGCAGCCTCGGGTCGAGCGTCGAGAGCATGTAGGACTGATCCTTCGCGCTGTCTGCGGCTCGAGCGACGAGCAGCCGTCCGCCCCGCTCCACGACGCGCGCGTAGTGCCCGGTCCAGAGTGTCTCTGCGCCCGCACGGCAAGCGAACGCGAGCAGGGCATCGAAGCGGAAAGCGCCGTTGCAGCGCGTGCACGGGTTCGGGGTGTCGCCGGCCGCGTAGCCGGCGACGAACGGGTCGACGACCGCCTCGCGGAACTCCTCGCGCAAGTCGAGCGTCACATGCGGGACGCCCAGCGCATGGCAGGCGGCGCGGGCGGCGCCGACCGCTTCCGAGGAGCAGCAGGCGCGCTCGGAGGATGGGCCGGCCGGGTCCTGCCAGAGACGCAGCGTGACGCCAACTGCGTTCGGTGCGGCGCGGAGCAGCGTGACTGCGCTATCCACCCCCCCGCTCATCGCGACGGCCACGCGTCCTGGCCGAGGGTGGGCGCAAAAGACTTGGCCCAGAGCTGCCGCGAGAGCTTCAACCGCGAGCGCCTCGCCGCCCACAGCCGCCGCCTCTAACAGCGTCAGACCGGCGAGCGAGCGGTCGAGACCATGCGCGTCGGCGGTCGCGATCCGCTCTCCGTCCACGAGCAGTCTCACGAGCGCCCACTCGTCGCCACGCGTCGCATCACCGATGACCTCCCTGACCATGGAGTCAGGCTAGATGATCGAAAAGTGCTCCACCCTGCCGATGATGCCCCAGCCCCCGAGAACCTGGCATCGCCAGGTGGGTGCCGTGCGGGGCGTCGGCAACGCCTATCCCCGACGCCGGCTCCCTTCACGTGTGTGTTGGTTCACGTTTGGACCGAGGCCACGCAC
>JBPCMD010000019.1:0-33746 GCA_051002595.1 Gaiellaceae bacterium | reverse complement strand
CGCAAAGATCGAGGCCCGCGACATCGTTGCAGCGTCCGGAATGCTGCCGTGGGCAGTGCCCGAAACCGATCCACGCGCCGTCGTAGCGCTCTTCGTGAACGAGAACAATGGGGTTGTCTTTGATTACCAGACGCTAGCCCTGAACGACGACCCGAACCTGCCGTGGTCCGAATGGTCTACGGCAGCATTGCAGGAACAGATCTTCCTAGGCAGTGGCAACGAGAACACGGGAGTGGTGATTCTCGTGAGCAAGGAGGATCCAACCCCGGGGACGACTGGGACTTTGGCGACGATATGCAATCAGGCTCCATCACTCGTTGCGTGCTACGGCGGCGCAACTCAGACGAGCGGGCTCTCATTCATCCACGCCTACAACGGCGGTTTCAACGGCACGCGCGCGAGCCCACAGGCCCGTCAGGTCGAACTCTTTGCGACTGGTTGTTCGGTTCTGGATCTCTCTGCCGCGTATTTCACGCTGGACGGTGGCCCGCTCTGTAGCGCCACCGTGCAGGCGGTTATCGACTTCGGCGTGACCGGCGATCCGCGTCCGTTGTCGGCGGCGTGTGCGTCGGTAAACGGCTACACATGGAGTCCTGGCGGAATCGGCGGCACGCGGGGCACGTGGACGGGCAGTGTCAACCTCCCCGCCGACTCGGGTCGCACTAGCACTACCCTGAACCTAAGCTGGTCGTCGGGTCAAAGAGAGCAGGGAAGTTCGGGGAACTGCGCTAACAATCAGCCGAACTCAGGCACACTTCAAAAGGTTGCAGCGCCGTTTGTTGCGAACAGCGCCTCTGGACCTGTCGAATACCTGAAGCTCACCGCGACTCACGCTGACGGCGTTCCAGTAGGAGACGCGAACTCTGTCGAGCTGAACGATCCCACGAACCAGTCGTACAATTACGTTGTCACGGTCGGCCTGCCAAAACCGCTTTCCATCGCCAACTACTCCGACCCCCCGCTAATTCTTCGTCTAGGAAGCAGACCTGGAAGCCAGAACCAAGCATTTAACTGCGACAACGGGATTCAATACAGAGACGAGATCACGAACGGCTGTCAGACGACGTACCGGGAGAACTTCGCTGATCTTGACGGAGATGGCGATAAGGAATGGCGGAACTTCTTCTGCACCGGATACACGAACCAAAACCTCCCCCCGAGCACCTTCAACCCCATTCCGCCCGCCGACTGCATTCGCCCGGAAACTGGGGACATGAACGGCCAGCAGCGAGACGGGCTACACGCGCGTTTCGAAACGCCATGCACGTCGAACAACTGGCCGGACACTCAGGCCGAGGCCGATATCTTCTTCGGGCCGAATGGTGGGGGGTACGGAAACGACCCCCGCTACGTGACGCTGCTCGTGGTTGACGACACGGCGTTCCAGAGCTCAGGCAGTAGCACCTACTTCCCAATTAAATATTTCGCGGGCTTCTATGTCACTGGTTGGGACTTGCAGCGAAACCAGACGTTCGGTTGCCCCGATATCGATGGGCCGTCAGGACCCTACAAAGGAAATGACTGTCATCCAACCTATGGGTGTGGCTACGACGACTACGGCACTGACGACAATGCTGACGTCTGGGGCTATTTCGTGGATATCGTCGCCTACTCAGGCTCCGGGGTGCCGGGCGACTTGTGCGCCTTCGGCGTCGACCCAGCGGCCTGTGTCGCCGTACTCGTTGAGTGACCCCTTGCCCGAGCCACTCATGTAATCCCTCGTTCGTGCCGAAATAACAGCAGCAAGGAGAGGAAGCGAAGCCATGTCCAACACACTTACAAGCAAAGTCTCCGGCCGGATGTCCTCACGGAGCTGGGCGATCGCCATCGGTGCGGCCGCCGTCGTTCTCGCGGCCATCCTGCTCGTCGTTTACCTCGACCGCTACCGCGCCCGAGTCGGCGGCGAGAACGCACCGACGCCCGTCCTCGTGGCGAAGCAGCTCATTCCAGCCGGAACGCCCGGCACCCTGGTCGCGGGCCGCACCATGTACGTGCCGACGACGCTGCCGCGCAAGGAGGTCGAGGTCGGGGCGATCGCGGATCCGCAGTACCTGAGCGGACGCGCTGCTGCGCAGGACATCTTCCCGGGCCAGCAGTTCACGGCCCTTGACTTCGCCGCGGATCCGAGCACGAGCGTCAAGTCGCTGCTCACCGGGCCCGAGCGCGCTCTGTCGATCTCGATCGACGCCGTGCGCGGAAGCCTCGCCCAGGTTGCAGCGGGCGACTCCGTTGACATCTACATTGCGCTCGGTGGCCAGAACGGTCAATCGTTGGTCAAGCTCTTCCGGCCGAATGTCAAGGTGCTCGCGGTTCCGGGACCTGCGGGCGGCGCCGTTGTACTCCGCGTCCCCACGAAGGACGTGTCCAACTTCGCGTTCGCAGCCGACAACACGCAGCTCACCTTTGTCGTCCGGCCCGTCGTCGGCGCAAAGCCCACCGCTCCCACTACCTCAACCATCGCGTCGGTCCTGAGGTAGGAACACGTAATGCCGAGCCGCCCGGTCAAAGCACTACTCGCCGTCGAGCCTGGCGTTGACGCCGAGCACGTGCAGGAGTCACTGCCCTCCGACGAGGACTTCAACGTCGTGGCTGTCGTCTCCGGTGCCGACGAGGCTCTCCGTTGGCTGCGCGACAGCGCCGCCGACCTGCTGTTTGTCGCTTGTGCCGGCTACTCGGACCGCGCTCTCCTGCTGTTGGACGCGGTGGCCCGTCAGAACCCCGAGGTGAACGTGATGGTCCTCGGGCAAGGGTCACCGAACGGCTTCCTCCGGCGCGCGTTCGAGGCCGGCGCAGACGACATCGTCATGCTCCCGGCAACCCCGGAGCAGGTGCGTTTCGAGGTGCACAAGCTGCTCGCCCGCAAGCAGGGCGACGAGACGCCGATGATCTCCGAGCATTCGAAGCTCGTCTGCGTCCTCGGCCCCAAGGGCGGCACGGGCAAGACGCTGACCGCGACCAACCTCTCCGTCTGCCTCGCGCAGCGGGGCGAGAAGGTCGCTCTCATCGACCTCGATCTACAATTCGGCGACGTCGCGCTCTGCCTCGGGCTCCCGCCCGAGCGCACCGTCTACGACCTCGCCCAGTCCCCTGGCGCACTCGACGCCGACGAGCTCGATGCCTTCCTGGCCACGCACTCCTCGGGGGTGCGCACGCTGGTCGCTCCGAGACGGCCCGATCAGGCGAGTGCCGTCGACGCGGAGCTCCTGCGCGAGGTCTACTCGATTCTGCGCGCCAACTACGACTGGGTGGTCGTCGATACGCCCCCAGGCTTCACCGCCGAGGTGATCACGTCGATCGACTCAGCGACGCATGTCGTGATGGTCGGGATGCTCGACTCCTTGTCCCTCAAGAATACGAAGCTCGGCCTCGAGACGCTCGAGCTCATGAAGTACGACCCGGACAAGATCTTCCTGCTCCTGAACCGCGCGCACAGCCGGGTCGGGATCAGCCAGTCCGACGTCGAGGCCGTGCTCGGTCGCACTCCCGATGTCTTCATCCCATCCGACCGGGAGATCCCGAGAACGGTGAACGAAGGAATCCCGATCGTCCTGGCCCGGCCGCAGTCCGAGCCCGCCGAGGCGTTCGAGCGCCTGACCGAGCTCCTCTCAGGCACTGCGGCTCCGGTCGAGGAGCTTGTCGGCGCAGCGGCGGCGGACGGACCCTCCAAGCGTCGGCTCTTCGGAAGGAAGGCATAGCGATGGAGCTCCACGAGCGAATCTCGAGTGGCGGACGGCCGGCTGCGTCGCAGCAAGAGCCGTTCGCAGATCTGAAAAACAAGGTTCACATGGCAGTCATCTCCGAGCTAGGCCCTCAGCTCTTCAACGTTGCCATCGATCCCGCCGAGCTTCGGAACCGTGTCATGGCGGACGTCCGGCGGCACCTGAACGACGAGGCCGGACTTGCGCGCGAGGATCGCGACCGGCTTACGGCCGAGATCCTCGACGACATCCTCGGCTACGGGCCGCTCGAGCGACTGCTCGCGGACGACTCGATCACGGAGATCATGTGCAACGGCCCCGACGACGTCTGGATCGAGCGCGGAGGGAAGCTGTACGAGACGACCGTTCGATTCACGGACGAGTCGCATCTCCGACGCATCATCAACAAGATCGTGTCCCAGATCGGGCGCCGCATCGACGAGGCCTCCCCGATGGTGGACGCTCGCCTGCCTGACGGTAGCCGGGTCAACGCCATTATCGCGCCGCTCTCGCTGTCGGGCCCCCTGATGACGATCCGAAAGTTCTCGAAGCGACGCCTCACGCTCGAGGACATGATCAACATCGGATCGCTCTCGGAGCAGTCCGCCGAGTTTCTCTCGCGCTGCATCGAGGCGCAGTGCAACCTGCTGGTGTCAGGCGGCACCGGATCGGGCAAGACGACCCTCCTGAACGCGCTCTCTGCCTCGATCCCGAACAACGAGCGCATCGTCACCATCGAGGACGCGGCCGAGCTGCAGCTGAACCAGCGTCACGTGCTGCGGCTCGAGGCTCGTCCCCCGAACATCGAAGGCGAGGGCCACATCCCAATCCGCGATCTGGTTCGGAACTCGCTGCGCATGCGGCCCGACCGCATCCTCGTCGGCGAGGTTCGCGGCTCCGAGGCGCTGGACATGCTCCAGGCCATGAACACGGGCCACGACGGCTCGCTCTCCACCGTGCACTCGAACTCACCGCGGGATGCCCTTCACCGCATCGAGACGATGGTGATGATGGCCGGCTACGACCTACCGTTGCGGGCGATTCGGCAGCACGTCTCGGCGGCGCTCGACCTGCTGGTCCACATCGACCGCATGGAGGATGGTTCGAGGCGCATCGTCGCGATCACCGAGGTCTTGCGCATGGAGTCGGACGTGATTCAGCTCCAAGACATCTTCGAGTTCGAGATCGAGTCGGTGGCTCCCGACCGGACCATCACCGGCGCGCTTCGCCCGACAGGCCTACGCCCGGTCTTCCTGGACAAGTTCCGCAAGCGTGGCATCGACCTCCCGCAGAGCATGTTCGGGGAGCGAATCACGGTGCTGGACGAGCGGCGAGGCGCGACGGCGTGAGGCGCCTGGCAGGGATTGCGGCAGCAAGCGCGGCTCTCGCCGCGCTTGTCGTGCCTGGTCTGGGGCTCGGGCAAGGGAACGCGCCGAAGCTGACGCAATCGCCGACTTCGGGGTTCCCTGACCGCGCCTATCTCCTCCAGCTTCCGCAGCGCCAGGCTCTCACGACCGCGGGGGTGGCAGTTAGCGAAAACGGTGGGCCCGTCTCCGGGCTCGCGGTCGTCCCTCCCGGCGGTGCGGCCACCGGCGCGATCCTTCTGATCGATGCCTCGAACAGCATGCAGGGCGCACCACTCCAGGGTGCGATGGTGGCTGCCCGGGCGTTCCTGAAGGAGCGGAAGCCCAACATGCCGGTTTCGGTGGTGGTCTTCGGCCCAGACGACACCGTGCTGGCCGAGTTCACGACCGACACGAGCGCGCTCGTAGCCTCAGTCGCGGACACGCCCGCAACGTCTGAAGGCACTCACATTCACGACGCCCTCATCGAGGCGACCGAGTCCATCACGAGCCAGGGACTCCAGCGGGCAACAATCGTGCTCCTTTCGGACGGGACCGACGTCGGAAGCGAAGCCAGCCTCGCCGAAGCGCAGTCGGCGCTCGCGGCCACGAACGCGCGCGTCTACGCCGTCGGGCTCCGCAGCCCACAGTACGACCCGAAAACGCTGCAAGCTGTCGCTCGGAGGAGCGGTGGACGTTACGCGGAAGCCGCGCAGCCCGCCGAGCTTGCAGGCGTCTTCACCGAGATCGGCACGGATCTCGCTTCCGAGTACGAAGTGACCTACCGCTCGCTTCTCCCTCCCAAGGTGGAAGCCAACGTCAGCGTGACCGTCGACGGCCAGACGGCCAAGGCGACATATACCACTCCTGCTCTTGCAATCACGTCGGGAGGCACGTTCGACCGCTCGTGGATCGACAAAGTGATCGTGTCCCCATTCCTCGCAGTCTTCATCGTCATTTCAGTGATCGCTCTGCTCGCTCTGGCGCTCTTCGCGGGGGTCGACGCGCGCAACCGCTCGCTCCGGCACCGAATGGCGCAGTACGTGAGCGTCCCGTCGGAGGAAGAGGGACGCATGCGGCGCGCCGAGGTCACGTCCATGCTTGCCGCCGGGGCCCAGCGACGAGTTGAAAGTCATCGCTGGTGGCAGTCGTTCGAGCGCGATGTCGAGCTCGGTGGCTTCAAGTATTCGACTGTCGGAATCGCGGGCTGGACCATCGTCGGCGCCATCGTCACCTCGCTCGTCGTCGCGATCGCGTTCCAGTCTCTGTTGGGCCTGTTCGCGGGCCTCGCCGTGCCGTTCGTAACGCGCTTCATCGTCAAGGGCCGCGTCAACAAGAAGCGGAAGGCATTCCGCGAGCAGTTCCCGGACAACCTCGACGTCCTCGCAGGGGCACTCCGCGCCGGGCATAGCCTCATCGGCGCGATGAATGTCATGATGGACGGGGCCGCGGAGCCATTCAAGTCCGAGTTCCGGCGGGTCCTCCAGGACGAACAGCTCGGCGTCCCGATCGACGACGCTCTCATGGTCATGAGCCGTCGCATGGACAACCCGGATGTCGAGCAGGTCGCGATCGTCACCCGTCTCCAGCGCGAAGCCGGTGGAAACACGGCGGAGGTTCTCGACCGAGTTGTGGACAACATCCGAGGTCGCATGGAGCTCCAGCGCCTGGTTCAGGTCCTGACTGCTCAGGGGCGGATCGCGAGGTACATCCTGACCGCAATTCCCGTCTTTCTCCTCGCATTCTTTCTGGTGGCCAACAAGCCGTGGCTCGAGCCGCTCTGGGAGACGACGCTCGGAAACGTCGCCATGGTCATGTGGGTGATCATGCTGGTCGGCGGCTGGTTCGCAATCAAGAAGATCGTGGAAATCGAGGTCTGAGCACATGGGTATCGAGCTGATGGCTGTTGCCGGAGTCCTTCTCCTCGGAGGCGGGCTCACGATTCTCATCATCAATCTCCGTCGCCCTCAGGGCGTCGCAACGCTGGATCAGATCGGGACGTACGGGTACGTGGCCGAGAGCGCCGGCGGGGCGGAGGACGGGGCGAGTCGGCGACCCCTCGACTCGCTCGCCGGACGTCTCGGCGACGCGGCGGCGAAGCGGCTCGGACGTTTCAGCGAAACCGAGGTGCGCGCGAAGCTCGTCTCCGCCGGCATGTACGGGACGACGCCGCGCAAGATTCTCGGCTATCAGATCCTCGGAGCCATCTTCCTCTCTCTGCTTGCACTGTGGGGAATTCCTGTCCTCGGTTACTCCATCGTGCTCGCGATCGTGGGAGCGATAGCGGGCGGCACGATCGGTTGGTTCCTTCCGATGGTGTACGTAGATCGCACGACACGGCAGCGCTTCGAGAAGATCGACCGTCAGATGCCGGACATGATCGATCTTCTGGTCGTGACGATCGAGGCAGGTCTTGGCATCCTGGCTTCGATGCGCGTCGCCTCCGAGAGGCTTCAGGATCCGCTCGGCCAGGAGCTCCGCCTGACGCTGCAGGAACAGCGAATGGGATTGTCCGTGTTCGAGGCGATTACCAGCCTCGGTCAGCGCGCCGACACACCCAACATGCGCATGTTCGTCCGCGCGCTCACGCAGGGCGAGAAGCTGGGTGTCTCGATCGCGACGACCATGCGAAACCTCGCATCCGAGATGCGCAAGCGGCGGAAGGCCCAGGTGGAGGAAAAGGCACAGAAGATGCCGATCAAGCTCCTCTTCCCGCTCGTCTTCCTCATCTTCCCGGCGATCATGATCGTGCTCCTCGTGCCGGCGATGATTCACATCTCCGAAGTCCTATAGCTCATGGGCACGCTGACGCTCCGCCGCGAAGACGGACGGATCGTCTGCGAGCGGTGCGTCGTCGCCGATCGCGTGCACCGGCGCTTCCGTGGGCTCCTTGGCAGGCGACGCCTCAATCCCGGCCAGGGCATGGTGCTGCGTCCCGCGTTCGCGATCCACACGCACTTCATGCATTTTCCGATCGACGTCGTCTTTCTCGACTCCGATCAGGTCGTCGTAGCGATCGAGCGCAACCTCCGCCCCTGGCGAACAGCATCGTTCCGGGGCGCGCGCGAGGTCGTCGAGATGGCCGCCGGCGAGTGCGACCGGCGCGGGCTCGAGGTGGGTGACCGCGTCGCGTGGGCGTCGAGGAGCGCCGCCGACGTGCGTGCAGACCCGGCGAGCTCCGCGTGGGAAGACACCCCTGAGCCTCGGGCTCGCGTGCTCATCGCAAGCCGAGATCCCCGTTTTCTGAAGCTGGCGCGCTTTCTGCTCGAAGGACGAGAGCTCGAGGTCGACGAGCTGACGGCGCCCGAGAAGCTCTCCGAGGCGATCCAGGACGCGCGCCTCGATCTCGCCCTGCTGGACGGAGGCGCCGACGTCGCCGGCGCGCTGCGGAGCGCCAACAGGACGCGCGCCCTTCGACCCGAGGTGCCGATCGTGGTCGCAGCGGACACGGGAGGACGCAGCCCGACCGGCGTCCGCGTCTTCGATCGCTGGAACGAGACCGAGGAGCTCCTGCTCGACGTGGAGCGGCTGCTCGCGGAGCAGATGCCGAACCCGACGCCGCTCGTCGCCGAATGAGTTCCTCATGGGGAGATTGGCGAGCTCGGCAAGTGAACGCGAGGAAGAGAGACGGAGAATCGTGACTACGGAGACAGGCAACGACTTCGGATCGGGTTCGCCCCTCGCGCTTCGCCGAGTGGTCCCAGCAGCACGTCCGCGTCTCGAGCAGGGAGAGCGGCTCGAGCGCCTGCACGCGTACTTCCTGGAGGGCTGTCCCGAGCTCGTCAAGCCCGCGCTCGATGTGGTTCTCGCTCGCGCCGGGCTCATGCGAGCCGGCTGCGGCGATCGCGACGTCGGTGACGATCTCGCGTCTGTGTTCTATGCCTCGGGCGCGGTCGTCGAGCTCGCGTCGGCGCTCGAGCTCGACGAGGCTGACATTCGCGGCGCGGCCGCGGCCGTCGCCGAGGCGTGCGCTCTCCCCCTCCCCGCAGCCCGGATCATGCTGTTCAGCCAGGCAGCCGGGGATCCCCGTCTCCTCGAGCTCCCGCCACTCCTCGCAGCCGAGACGCAACTCAATCTCCTCGTCGGCCTCGATGTTCTCTCGGAGGTCTCGCTCTGGAGGCGAACCGCCGGGGGGCTCGAGTGCATCCTCTGCCTCGGTGGCACAGGCGAGCCGAGCCGCCGCGTCCGCGCCGAGGCGAAAGCCGTGCTCAGGGGGCGCTCGCGCCTGTCTCTGCTCGGTGGCTCGAATCTTCGTTCCATCGCCGTCTGTCGCTTCGGTGAGTCACACGCTGCGGTCGTCGGCCGGCTCGGGTCGGTGGCGCCCGAGATCGCGGACGCGTTTCTTGCCCAGGCCGCTGCGTCGCTTGGCCCTGTCGTCGAGCGCGAGCAGTTGCTCGAGCACTCGGCACACCGCGAGCACATGCTGGTCGGAGCCTCCGAGCGCCGCCTCATGCGACTCGGGTTCGACCTACACGACGGCCCGATCCAGGATGTACTCGCGCTCGCCGCCGATGTTCGGCTGTTGCAACAGCAGGTCTTCCCGTTCGTTCTCGAGGAGTACCGGCAGCAGACGTCCGGCCGCTTCGACGATCTGACGTCTCGCCTCACCGAGCTCGACCGCGAGTTGCGGGAGCTCGCCCACTCGCTCGAGACCAAGAGCGTCATCAGCCGCCCGCTCGGCGAGATCCTCCATCGTGAGATCGACACGTTCTCGGAACGCGCTGGCGTTGCCGCGACGCTCGAGATCCGGGGAGAGGCCGACTCGCTCTCGTCCGCCCAGCGAATCACGGTCTTCCGTGCGATCCAGGAAGCGCTCGCGAACATTCGCGAGCATGCGGGCGCGACATCGGTGACCGTGCGGATTCGCGCGCGCCGAAGCTCGATCGAGGTTCAGATCTTGGATGACGGAATCGGCTTCGAGGTGGAGCGTGCCCTGGCAAAGGCCGCCCAGCGCGGCCGGCTCGGTCTCGTCGGAATCGCGGAGCGCGTGCGGATGGTGGGCGGCACGTTCGAGCTCGAGAGCGCCCCCGGAGGACCGACCACCCTAAAGCTCACGCTGCCGCGCTGGGAACCGATGTAAATCGTGGGGGAAACTTATGGTTCCCCCCATGTGCCCCCTCCTTCTGCGGAGTGTGAGCGAGGCGCGTTGCGTCAGGCCTCCCGGCCGGCGAAGCCGGCCTCCGGCTCGGCCGCCGCGCTAACCAAGGTCTCTCCGATCCCACTTCAACGTGTGCGTGCGTACAGAACTTTGTTCACGCCACAATCTGGCCGGAGGCCGGCTTAGCCGGCCGGGAGGCTTCACGCATCATGCCTCGTTCGCGTTGCACAGAAGGAGGGGGTACGCGGGGGAACCAGGGGTTCCTCCGCGCTGAGAAGGAGGGTGCCCGTGGGGGAACCACGGGTTCCCCCCCGGTTCCTATGCTGCCAACGGTCGGAAGTGCGTGTGGTCCGGGTCGATGTCGACCACCATCCCCCGGTCCCAGATCACGCGTACGAGGCCGCGCTCGTTGATGTCGTCGACAACGCCGCGATCGCCGGCGCAGAGGCCGGACGGCTCGTCGCCGTTATCCACGAGCTCGATCCTCGTTCCGACTGAAACGCCCGCCTTGATGCGGGCTGCAAGGAGACGTGCGCCGGTGGGGTCCATGACGGGGTTATCGGTTTCGACCCGGAAGAGCTTGACCCTCTTTCGCATGATTCTTCTCAACCGGAAGGAAACAGCTCGCGATCAGCGAAGATACGAGCAGCCGGCGGATTGCTCCGAAATCGACGGCTTAGGACTGTCCGCCGGCTCATTCGGCTGTCGAGCGTCTCGAGACGCTGGCCCGGCAGCAAGACGACACGTATGGCCCAGGCCCAAACACCAGAGGAGCAGCTCGAGAATCTCCTTCTGACGCGTCGTCGCGGACTCGAAGAGCAGGTGGCGCGGCTCCACGAGACCGTCGCCGATCTCGAGCGACGCGAGCAGCTCCTGCGCGATTCACGCGCATCGGTCGAGCGTGTCCTGCGTGTTGGGACCGGCGATCTCGATCTCCGCGAATCGGAGCTTGCCAACACGACCCGTGTCATCGTGGAACGGGAGGAACAGCTTCTCGCCGGTGAGGCCGACCTCGCGCGCCGGCGCAGCGAGCTCGGCGCCGTGGAGCTGAAACGTGAGGCAGTCGAGCAACGCGAGCGAGCGCTCGCCGACCGCGAAGAGCGGCTCTCCGAACGCGAGGCGGAGCTCATGCGGCGTGAGCAGCCACTCCCTGAGGTGCCGGTGCTCGCGTTCGTGCCCGGCGTCGCCTACAGGCTCACGGAGATCGAGCCCACCCCGCTCACGACAGGCGCGATCCTCGTGCTCGAGGGCGCCGAGTACATCACGCTGCGAATCGGCCCGTCGCCCCTTCCCGCGGACGACCGGCGCTGCGCCTATCTCTCGGCTCTCTCGGCGTCGTCAGGCGGGAGCTCGTAGACGCGCGGCCGGCGGAGCGGAGTGCTCCCCGGCTCGATAACGTCGAGCCGACGCTGGGCTTGTGCCGTGAGAAACCCCGCGATCGCCACGTCGTCCTCGGTGAACTGCCGAAGGCGCATCTCGTACAGCTCGACCAACCCCCACGGCCGACCGCCGACGTGCAGGGGAAGCATCAGGAGCGCATTCATCCCGATCTCCCGGAGGATGAATGCTTCGGCGGGATCGACGTCTCCGTGCGCGAAAGAGACTGCACGCGGCTCGCCCGTGCGAAGCGTCTCCGCTGTCAGTGGAAAGTCCGAGATCCGATAGGCCGCGGTGTCACCGAGCCAGATCTCACGGAGGGCGTGCTCCGTCGCGTCCACGAGATAGTCCCCCACGACTCGCGACGCGGAGCACGCAGTCGCGCCCACGACGAAGACGAGCGATTTGCAGAGGCGGTCACAGACACCCTCGACCGTTTCCTCGGCATCGATCGCGGCAGTGGCGACCACGACGTCGGAGAGAACCGATCCTTCACCTCGTCCGCGGCGTTGGGAGTCGTTGAGGGCCGCGCCGCTCGGGGTGGAGATCGGCGATACGCCGCGCACCACGTCTCGGAACGACGCTATCCGATCCTTTCCTTGGCTCTTCGCCGAGTAGAGCGCCTGGTCGGCTGCCCGCAAGAGCGCGCTAGGAGAGGCCCCGTCGAACGGGAACGTCGAGATCCCTGCGCTAATTCGGAGCGGAAAGCCCGCATCCGTGAGCCCGTCCGCGAGAACCCTCCGGATCCTTCCACCCAGCGCCTCCGCGGCGTCGGCGCCGGCACCCGGCAGCATGACGACGAACTCGTCACCGCCGAGCCGAGCCGGTTCGGCGCCCTCGGGGAGCACCTGCACGAGCACGCGCGCGATCTGGTGCAGAAGCGCGTCACCGAACTCGTGACCGGCGCGGTCGTTGATCTCCTTGAAGTCATCGCAATCGATCACGAGCAGACTCACGGGCAAGCGGCGCTCCTGTGCGAGCGCGAGCTCGTCCTCGAGCCTCTCCTCGAGGCCGCGACGATTGAGTATTCCGGTGAGCAGATCCGTGACCGCGCTCTGCCGCTCGCGCCTCAGTGAGATCGCGGCATCGAGCGAGGCGGCCACGTGCGCCGCGAGAAGCGCCGCCCCGTCGAGGGGAACGGAATCCATCAGCTCTCCTGCACGGCCACGAGCCACCAGCGCTCCGAGCTCGGCGCCGTTTGCACGGAGCGGCAGCCAAATCACCAAGCCGCGACTGGGGATGCGCCTCGCCGAGGTCTCGAGGTCGAGCACCTCGCACACGCCGGTCGGATCCGCTCGAGCGCGCACCGCCTCGAGCTCGGCGCCGGTGAGCGGCGACTGATTGGCTCCATCCTGCGACCAGGAGGCAAGCTCGAGGGGAGAGCCGAGCACGTTCCAGACGACGACCTGACTCACCTCCACGGGCAGCACGCGGGGAAGAGACGCTGCTGCGAGCGCGGCGATCTCGTCCGGATCGCGGATGCTGCTCAAGTGGACGAACAATCGCGCGAGCGCGGGAAGATCGAGGGCGCCGCCTGCTCGAAGCTCCTGCGCAAGCGGCGCGAGGACGGAAGCGAGGGGTCGGATGAGCTGCACGGCGCCATCCGGAAGGGCGCGTTCCGACTCGATGTTGAGCGCCCCGACGACGACCCGACCGACGCGGAGTGGCACGGCGAGCTCGGTCAGGATCCCCGGAAACGTCGGGACGAAGTCGGGATCGGCGCGAACGTCGGCGGCGAGCTGCGGACGGCCGAGCCGAACCGCCCGGCCCATGACCCCCCGCTCCACGCTCAAACCGTCCGGCACGACCGCGTATCCGCGCTGCGCGACCAGCCAGAGCCGGCCGTGCTCGAAGACGAACACCGACGGCAGGAGGCCGGTGATCGAAGCGTGCAGCGCCTCGACGGCCGCATCGATGGCCTGTGCCGCGGTCGCGATCTCCGCAGCCGCGGCGGCCGCTCGGTTCGCCCCGACCGCGAGCAGCCCTCCGTCGACAGGCGGCAGCACGCGAGCAGGCGTCGGCGCGGATTCCATAGGAGGAGAATCGGCGCTCGCGACCCGGCGCTGAAGCGCTCCGGAGCGTTCTGAACGCTTTTCTTACGTGACCGCGACGCTCGCCTCGACCTCCATGCTCCAACGGCGGACGAGGGCGAGGCGAGCCTCGCCCCTACGGAGCCGCCGAGCTCAACTCAGATACCAGTCGAGAATGGCGTCTCCGGCGAAGAGGGCGATCACCGCGCCGAGCGCGAGGAAGGGCCCGAGCGGGATCGCCCGCTTGCGAGCCTCCCGCCCGTGGCGCACGAGGAGGACGATCGCTGGCGCCGCGCCGGCGATGAAACCGAGAAAGAGACCGACTACGACGGAGAGCCCGAGCCCCGCACCCATGAACAGGGCGAGCTTGACGTCCCCCATACCCATCCCTTTCGGGTACGCGAGAACGAGCAGGAACAGCGCGAGGCCGGCTGCGAGCCCACCCAGCACCCAGGCAGGGCTCGGCTCGTCCAGAGTTCGCGCCGCTGCCACGAGAACAGCGCTCGGCAACACGATCCGGTCCGGGATCAGCCGATGCTCGAGGTCGGTCCTGGTTATCACCACGAGAACCCAGCAGAAGAACGCTGCTATGGCCGCCTCGGGCGTGAAGCCGAAGACGAGCCCCGATGCCGAGCCCAAGAGAGCGGTGGCGGCCATGACGAGCGGAAGCCGCGCCGAGAACGCCACGCTCCGAAACAGCGGGGCATGAATTGGCGCATTGGTCGCGAGCCGGTCGGCGAGCGGCCCCACGACGAGTCCCGCGAGCAGCCCCAGGAGCCCTGCGCCCAGGTTCACCGCTTTCGATTCCCGAGACGACGTCCCGTTCCTGCTTGAAGGCCCCTCCCCCGTTTGGAGGACTGATACCGGCGGAGATCCCGTCCCGAGCGAGCTCTATGGGTTTTTCGATCACTCCTTTCGGGGATGCCTTCACCCGAACTAGGGGCGATGCAGAAGACATGGACTACTACAGTCGGATTGGTACTGCTGCGGCCTCTTGTAGCTCGGGGCGACGGACGATAAGGACGAGGTGAGGATCCGAAACAGGCGGAATCTGCGGGGAACGCTTGCATGGGCCTTGTCGCTCGCTGCGCTCGTGTTCGTCGCGGGCGCGGCGGCGGTATCCCTGCGCGCAGAACCTGCGCGCGTCGTCGGGGCGCTGATGCTGCTCGGGATACTCGCGGGCGCCTGTGGCGTCGCTCTCGACCGGCAGTTGCGAAACGCGCGCTCTGACGCGCTCCGCGATCCGCTGACGAGCCTTCCGAACCGTGTGCTGCTCGAGGATCGGATCGAGCAGGCTCTTCGCACCTACCAACGCTCGAACCAAGGGTTCACGGTTATCGTCGTCGACCTCGACGGGTTCAAGGACGTGAACGACGTCCGGGGACACAGCGCGGGCGACGACGTCCTTCGGTCTCTGGCCAAGCGCTTCGAGGCAATCGTGCGCGCGAGCGACACCGTTGCGCGGGTCGGCGGAGACGAGTTCGTCATCCTCTCGCTGAATACGACGAACGACGACGAGGCATCCACGCTCGTCGGCCGGCTCAGGCACGCTTTGCGCCGTCCTTTTCGGGTCGAGGGCGCGACGGTGGAGATCGACGGCAGCATCGGGTGGGCGGTCTTCCCCGGGGACGGCGCGACGGCGGACGAGCTTCTGGCGCGTGCGGACGGGCAGATGTACGCGACCAAGCGCGATAGCTCCGACGACCCGCTGGTCAGGCGCGGAGTCGATGCCGGCGTCATCCGCGACGTGGAGACCGCCATGACGCGGAACGAGCTCGTCGTCGTCTACCAGCCGATCATCGACCTCCAGACCGGCGAGCCGCATTCCGCGGAGGCGCTCGTCCGCCGTCTGCTTCCCGATCAGGCGCTGCTCCTGCCGGCCGAGTTCGTCCCACACGTCGAGAGAACGCCCCTCGTTCGCGAGCTCACATTCGTCGTCGTCGCCGACGCGCTTCGCTCGACGCAGATCTGGGCGGAGGCAGGGCACGACCTCGGGGTGTCGGTGAACGTGCCGTACAAGCTGATCGACGACCCGTTGTTCATCGAAGGGCTCGCGGGGCTCCTGGGCTCGTTCAAGGTCCGGCCCGGCGGGCTCACCCTGGAGATCGTCCCCGCAGGTCCGGGCGCCGGCTCCGAGCTCGACGAGGATGCTCTCAGTCGTCTCTCCAGCCTCGGCGTGCGGCTCTCTCTCGACGACGGTGGCCGCGCCGCGTCCTTTGCCGCGCTCCGAGTCCTCCCTCTGGACGAGTTGAAGATCGACGCCGCGTTCGTCCACGGCCTCGGCCGCAGCGCGACCGATGCGGCGCTCGTTCGCGGGCTGATCGAGATCGGGCATGCGCTCGACCTCACCGTCGTCGCGGAGGGAGTCGAGACCCGGGAGGCCTGGAACGTCCTCGGCTCCTGGGGTTGCGATTACGCCCAGGGTTTCTATGTGGCCACTCCCCGCTCGGCGATCGATCTCGTCGAATGGCTCCGCGAGCGCTGGCCGGCCGTGGCATAAGAGCGGGTCGCCCTCGCCCTCCCGTCGGTGGAACATCGAGGGCGACGCGGGCCTCGCCCCTAGGCCAAAACGATCGCCTGCGCGGCAAAGACCGCGCCTACGAGGACGAGAACCGCGCCGAGCGCCAGGCGCAGCACGTTTTCCGGCAGCCGCCCGGTCGCGCGAGCACCCAGCCATCCCCCGGGAATGGCCCCCGCCAGGCCGGCGGCAAGCACGGCCCACTCCACGCCCGTGCCGGCGGCGTAGGTGGCGAACCCCGCGACCCCGAGCAGGAATCCGACGACGAGGTTCGTCCCCGCCGCCCGGCGCACGTCGAGGCCAACGGATCGGACGAGCGCAGGCATGCGAAGGGTTCCGAGAATGACGCCGGCCGCGCCTCCGAGAATGCCGATCGCGAAGGCGAGTCCGCTGCCGCGCGCGACGCGCAGGCGGTCGCGCGCGAGCGGGGCGATTGGGCGGAAAGCGAGATCGATCCCGCTCCAGACCAGCACTCCGGCTATCAGCCCGTACAGGAGCGCCTCCGGCACATCGTTCGCCAGCAGGGCGCCCAGAATGGCCCCCGCGATCGAGTGTGGCGCCGTCCAGCGGACGACGCGCCAGTCGACGCGACCCTCGCGGGCGTGCTTCCACCCGCCGGCGCCGGCCGACGCCGCCGAGATCGCGATGTTCGTCCCCGCGGCAGCGAGCGGGCTCCCGGTCACGAGGACGATCAGCGGCAGCCGGAGCGTCCCCAGCACGAGACCCAGCATCGATCCGAGGTAGCCGGCGACGAACGAGCCGACGAGCGTTAGCCCGAGCTCCCAGGCCTCCAGAGCGGCTCCTCTCGGCCGTCGGCCGCGTTTGCGGCCCTCGCGAGGATGAAGAGAAGGTCGGAGAGACGGTTCAAGTACACGAGGACGAGCGGGTTGACGTCGTGCTCGCGGGAAGCCGAGAGCGCCTCACGCTCGGCCCGCCGACAGATGGTGCGCGCGATGTGCATGCGCGCGGCGACCTCGCCCCCGCCCGGCAGCACGAAGCTCCTGAGCTCCGGAAGCTCGGCATTGAAGCGGTCGCACTCCTGCTCGAGCGCGTCGACCTGCTCCTGGGTGACCCGCAGCCGTCCCTCGTTCTCCAGCGGAACGGAGAGGTCGGCGCCGAGGTCGAAGAGCTCGTTCTGGACCTGCGTCAGCAGCTCGAAGATCTCGTCACGGCAGTCGGCCGCCAGGACGAGGCCGATCGCCGCGTTCAGCTCGTCGACCGCTCCGTACGCCGCGATCCGCAGATCGAGCTTCGAGGTGCGGCTGCCGTCACCGAGCGAGGTCTCGCCCGCGTCCCCGCCGCGCGTGTAGATCTTCGTCAACCGAACGGGCTCGTCTCGGTCTCGCGGCGCCACGCGTCGTAGATTAGGCGGCGTGCTCGTCAGGCTCGCGCGAGAACACGAGATCGACACGATCGCGGACATCTACGTCGCATCGTTTCGCGGGCTGACATTCCTGCCGCGGCTCCACTCGGACGAAGAGATGCGGGACTGGGTCCGGCGCGTCATGGCCCCGGGACACGAAGTATCGGTCGGGGAGATGGACGGCCGTCTCGTCGGCTTCGCATCGCTGAGGGATGGTTTGCTCGGCCACTTCTACGTCCATCCGGATGCGCAGGGTCGAGGCGTCGGAAGCGCGCTGCTCGAGAACGTCAAGCTCGAGCGCCCGGAAGGATTCGAGCTCTGGGTCTTCCAACGGAACGACCGCGCGCGACGGTTCTACGAACGACACGGATGCCGCCTGATCGAGCTCACGGACGGGTCGGACAACGAGGAGTGCGAGCCGGACGCCCGCTATGAGTGGCGACCCTGAGATACGGGCTCGTCGCGGAGCTGACGTCCAAGGATGGAGCGCGCGATGACGAGTCGCTGGATCTCGCTCGTCCCCTCGTAGATCTCGGTGATCTTGGCGTCCCGGTAGTAGCGCTCGACCGGGAACTCCTTCGTGTAGCCGTAGCCGCCGAGGATCTGGATCGCCTCGCCCGTCTGACGGCGGGCCATCTCCGAGGCGAAGAGCTTCGCCTTCGCGCCCTCCTCCGTATGCGGGCGGCCCTGCTGCTTGAGCCATGCCGCCCGGTAGGTCAGAAGGCGAGCTGCGTCGATCTCGGTTGCCATATCCGCGAGTTTCCACTGAATCGCCTGGAAGTCCGCGATCCGTCGACCGAACTGCTCACGCTCCTGCGCGTATGCGCGCGCGACGTCGTAGGCGGCTTGGGCGATCCCGAGCGCCTGCGCGGCGATCCCGATCCGTCCCCCGTCGAGCGTCGCCATCGCGACCCGGAAACCGCGCCCCTCCTCATGCAGCAGGCGGTCCCGGTCGACGTGGACGTTCTCGAGCGCGAGGTCGGACGTCGTGGACGAGTTCAGCCCGAGCTTCTCCGTCTCGTGTGTCACGACGACGTGCGCCGCGTCGAGGACGAAGCAGGAGATGCCTCGCGCCCCGGCGGTCTGGGGATCGGTACGCGCGAAGAGGATGAACGTGCTTGCTCGCGACCCGTTCGTGATCCATTGCTTCGAGCCGGTGAGCCTCCAGCCGTCGCTCTCCGGATCCGCAGTCGTACGCAGCGAGGCCGCATCAGAGCCGGAACCCGACTCGGTGAGCGCGAACGCGCCGAATTGCTCGCCGCGAGCAAGCGGCGGGACGAACCGCGATCGCTGCTCCTCGGTGCCGAAGGTGAGGATCGGGAGCGTCGTCGCGCTGGTGTGCACCGCGACGGTCACCCCCACGCCGGCATCCGCGCGTGAGAGCTCCTCCAGGACGAGGATGTACGAGAGGAAGTCGGCGCCCGCGCCGCCGTACTCCTCGGGCACGCACACGCCCATCAATCCGAGCTCGGCGAGCTTCGGGAAGAGCTCGTCGGGAAAACGGTGGTCGCGATCCCAGGCCGGGGCGTTCGGGACGATCTCGGCCTCGGCCAGCTCCCGCGTGAGGCCTTGGATCTCGCGCTGGTCGGCGGTGAGCTCGAAGTCCATGCCGACTGACTATACGGCTCGCCTCAGCGCGGGCTCGCGGCCGCGTATGTGACGTTTGAAACCAGGGTCTGACCCTGGACATGTCCCACCCGGACAGCTCGAAGTGCAACAAGTGAGCGCGGATCTATCCACAGGGACGGCTGCCCCGGGCACCCGCAGGCTCTCGGCGAGGTGGGCTACGTGTACTCGTAGAAGCCGCGGCCAGACTTGCGGCCGAGCCTGCCTGCCGCGACGTGCTCTCGGAGGAGCGGGCAGGGCGCATACTTCGGATCTCCGAGCCCTTCGAGCAGGACCTCCATGATCGCGACGCAGGTGTCGAGCCCGATGAGATCCGCCAGCGCGAGCGGCCCCATGGGGTGGGCGAACCCGAGCTTGGCGATCGTGTCGATCGCTTCCGGCTCGGCGACCTCTTCCATCAGCGCGTAGGCCGCTTCGTTCAAGAAGGGCATGAGAATTCGGTTCGACACGAAGCCCGGAGCGTCGCGCGCCTCGGCCGGGACTTTCCCGAGGTCTTCGGCGAGAGCGACGATCGCGGCGCGAGTCTCCTCTGAGGTCTGCGCTGCGCTGATGACCTCGACGAGCTTCAAGACCGGCACAGGATTGAAGAAGTGCATACCGATCACCTGCTGGGGCCGGTTTGTCGTCTCCGCCAGCGACGCGATGGGTATCGAGGACGTGTTCGAGGCGAGAATCGCCGCCGGAGGGAGGATCGAGTCCGCGCGCCGGAAGAGGTCCTGCTTGACGTCGACATCCTCGATCACGGCCTCGATCATCAGGTCGGCCGCGACGAGATCCGGCACGATCTCCACTCGCTCGAGGACGCCAGCCCCGTCCCCGCCGCCCTTTTCGGCAAGCTTCTGCAGACTTCGCCGCATCGTCTCGAGCGCTCGCTCCGGCGCACCCGCTACCTCGTCGTGAAGCGACACTCGGCGGCCGGAAGCCGCCACGACCTGAGCGATCCCACCGCCCATCTGTCCGGCGCCGACGACGAGCACGTGATCGAAGCGCACGCCAGGAGTATCTATGGCTCCGGCGCTCCGGGCAGCTCGGGTCGCGCTCCACGAACCTTGCGCCGGAGCGCCCAGGAGAGAACGAGCGCGAGGATGAGCACGCCGATCACGATCTTGATGCCGCCGCCCCGCGGCTCCCCGCCCTCGACGACGAGCTCGCCTGCCCCGACGATGCTGCACGCCGTGCCCTGCCACTCCCCACGCGGTCCACGTGTGAGCAGGAGCCCGACGGGCACTCCCTCTTCGACGGTGAGATCGCAATCGCTCCGAGCCGACGACTTGATGTCGAATCGCTCCTCGATGTCACCCTTGACACGCTGGTCGACCTCGAACGAGAGAGTCCGCTGCGGCGGGAAGGACAAGGTCTCACGCACCTCCACGAGACGGGCCACAACCGCGGCATCCGCGTCGTCCAGCCGTTCGTCGAGAGGTTGCCTCGCGCAAACACACGCCTGCGCCTCCCCCGCCCCGACGAGCCCGAGCGCGACAGCCCCGAGCAACACGAGAAAAACGCCGCGAATCACGCCAAGTAACAGTCTGTTACTTGATGCTGGCTCGCCGTCACTCGACCTCGATGAGCAGCGCGTCGCCCTGCCCGCCGCCCGAGCAGATCGCCGCCAGGCCGAGCCCGCCGCCCTCCCGCCTGAGCTCGTGCACGAGCGTGGACACGATCCGGCCACCCGACGCGCCGATGGGGTGACCGAGCGCGACCGCGCCGCCGTTCACGTTCACGATCTCCTCGTCGGCGCCAAGCATCTTGGTCGAGTTCTTCGCAACCGACGCGAACGCCTCGTTGATCTCGACGCGCTTCACGTCGCCGATCGTCTTCCCGGCTTTCGCCAGAACCTGCTCGGCGGCCCGCGCGGGGGTGCGAGCGAGATACGCGAAGTCGTCTGCCACGTATCCCTGGGCGAGGATCGTGGCGAGCGGCTCGAGCCCTCGGCGCTTCGCGAACTCCTCCGAGCACACGATCACACACGACGCCCCGTCATTCACTCCGGGCGCGTTTCCCGCCGTCGTCGTCCCCTCGGGGTCGAATACGGGCTGGAGCGCGGCGAGCCGCTCGAGCGTGGTGTCGCGCCGAATCCCCTCGTCTGCCATCACGTCACCGACCGGCACGACCTCATCCGCGAACCGCCCTTGGTCCTCGGCCGCGGCGGCTCGCTGCTGCGAGCGGAAGGCCCACTCGTCCTGATCCTCGCGCGAGATCCCGAGCTCCCGAGAGACGCTTGACGCCTGCTGCACCATGTGCAGCCCGTCGAACGTGGACGTGAGCCCGTCGAAGACCATGTGGTCGACCACCTCGCCATTGCCGAGCCGATAGCCGAACCGGGCTTTCGGCAAGAGATAGGGCGCATTCGACATCGATTCCATGCCGCCCGTGACCACCACGTCGTGGCCACCCGCTCGGATCATCAGGTCGGCGATCTCGAGCGCCCGGATCGAGGACGCGCACACCTTGTTGATCGTGTCGGCGGGAATCTCCTTCGGAACTCCCGCGCCGATCGCAGCCTGTCGCGCCGGCGCCTGGCCGGCTCCCGCCTGCAGAACCTGACCCATGATCACGTACTCGACCTCGCCGGGCTCGAGGCCGGAGCGCTCGAGCGCGGAGCGAATCGCCGTCGATCCCAGCTCCGTCGCGGGAATCTTCGCAAGCCCGCCGCCGAGCCGCCCGAACGGCGTACGCACGGCCGAGACGATGACCGAACGAGCCATGCGGCCAGCCTAGCCGGGGTCAGGTCTTGAATGTTGCGCTTTGTGGTGCAACATTCAGGACTGACCGCGATGCTAGTCCTGATGATCGACAATTACGACTCCTTCACCTACAACCTCGTGCATCTGCTGGAAGAGCTCGGCGCGGACGTCGTCGTGCGCCGAAGCGACGAGATCGCCGCCGACGAAGCCGAGACCCTGGCGCCCGATCGCCTCGTCATCTCCCCTGGCCCAGGACGCCCCGCCGGAGCCGGAAGCTCGATCGAGCTGATCCGCCGTCTCGGCCCGACAACCCCGATCCTCGGCGTCTGCCTCGGGCACCAGGCGATCGTGGAGGCATTCGGCGGAGAGATCGCGCAAGCTCGCGCGCTTCTGCACGGAAAGGCATCCCGCGTGCGCCACGACGGACGCGGTGTCTTCGCCGGCCTCGGAAGCACGATCGACGCCGGCCGCTACCACTCACTGGCCGCCATCCGCGTGCCCGACGAGCTCGAGATCACGGCGACGACCGAGGACGGCGAGGTGATGGCGGTGCGGCATCGCACGCATCCGGTCGAAGGCGTGCAGTTCCATCCCGAGAGCGTCCTGACTCCGATGGGGCCACGCCTGCTCGAGAACTTCCTGCGCCGTCCCGTCCGCCGAGGTGAGGCGCTGTAGGGCGGGCCTGCCCAGTCCCTACATACACGAGTCAGTCCGCGGGGCCCACCTTGACCAGCATCTTGCCGATGTTCTCGCCGCGCAAGAGGCCGAGGAACGCGAGCGGCGCGTTCTCGATCCCGTCGATCACGGTCTCCCGATAGCGGAGGCGGCCGTCTCGCACCCACTCCTGGGCGCGCGCGAGGAACTCGGGAAAACGGTCGTAGTGGTCGCTGATGATGTAGCCCTGGATCCTGAGCCGCTTCGTCACGACCATGAACATGTTCCGCGGTCCGGGCGCCGACTCGACGTCGTTGTAGCGAGCGATCGAGCCGCATGCGACGATTCGTCCGTACGTCCTGAGCGCCCCGATGGCGGCTTCGAGCGAGTCTCCACCGACGTTGTCGAAGTAGATGTCGATTCCGTCGGGCGCGGCCTCGGCCAGCGCCGCGCGTGCCGAGCGCTCGCGGTAGTCGAAGGCATCGTCGAAGCCGAGATCTCGAAGCCACGCCACCTTCTCGGGCGAGCCTGCGGAGCCGAGAACGCGACAGCCGGCGATCTTCGCCAGCTGGCCGACGGTGCTGCCGACCGCCCCTGCCGCGCCAGAGACGAAGACCGTCTCCCCCTCCTTCGGCCGCCCCAGCTCGTGGAAGCCGAAGTACGCGGTGAATCCGGGCATTCCGAGCACGCCCAGCGAGGTGGAGACGGGAGCGCCCTTGGGATCGACCTTGCGCAGGCCCGAGCCGTCGGAGAGCGCCCATTCCCGCCAACCCAGTCCGTGCAGCACCCAGTCTCCCTCCGCATAGCGGTCGTTGCGAGACGCGGCGACCCTTCCGACGGCGCCACCCGTCATCGCCTCGCCGAGCGTGAACGGCGCGACGTACGAGCGGACGTCGTTCATCCGCGGACGCATGTACGGGTCGACGGAGAAGTACGCGTTGCGGACGAGCAACTGCCCCTCCCCCGGATCCGGAATAGGCGTCTCCGCGAGCTCGAAGAGATCCTCGTCCGGGAAGCCTCGCGGCCTGGCCACCAGACGGATCTCGCGAGACATGCCCTCCATCCCGCGATGATACGCCGATGCAGTCTCTGAAAGGCCATCTCCTGATCGCGGGCCCGGCTCTCGTCGACCCGAACTTCCGGCGCACAGTCGTCCTGGTCGGAGAGCACTCAGACGAGGGCGCGCTCGGGCTGATTCTCAACCGACCCTTGGAAGCGACGGTCGCCGAGGCGGTACCGGAGCTCTCGACCCTGGCCGCCGGTGTCGACCAGGTTCACTTCGGAGGCCCCGTCCAGCCGTCCGCGATCGTGGTGCTGGCCGACTTCGCCGAGCCCGACCGCGCCGGATCGCTCGTCCTCGACTCGGTCGGATTCCTCCCGGCGGAGGTCGATCCCGAGGAGCTGGGCGAGCTTCGAGGCGCACGCGTCTTCGCCGGGTACGCCGGCTGGGGGCCGGGTCAGCTCGACGGAGAGCTCGAGGAGGGCTCGTGGATCGTCGAACCGGCGCTTGCGGAAGATGTCTTCACCGTCGAGCCGGACGAGCTCTGGAGCGCAGTGCTACTCCGCAAGGGCGGCCCCTTCGGCGTCCTCGCGCTGATGCCGCCCGACCCGTCCTTGAATTAGGTGGCCCGGGTGCTCGCCTCGACTCTCTCGAAGCTCTCGCGAGCCGCCATCCTGCGTGCGGCCGACAACCGCGCGCTCCGGCGCCTCCTGGACCGATACGGCATGCGACTGGGAGCCGCTCGCTTCGTCGCAGGGGGGACGCTCGACGAGTGTGTTCCGGTTCTCCGAAGACTGAACGACGCCGGACTGCATACGAACACGACGGTTCTCGGCGAGGCGATTCCCGATACCGCCGGAGCGGCGGCGACAGTGCGGGAGTACAAAGCGATCCTCGACCGGCTGGAAGAGGAGAAGCTGCGCGCCAATATCGCGCTCAAGCTCACGCATCTCGGGCTGTCCTTCGACCAAGAGGCTGCGTACGCCAACCTCGAGCGCATCGTGGCGCACGCGAATCGTCTCGGTCAGTTCGTTCGAATCGACATGGAGCAGTCGAGCTTCGTCGAGCCGACCTTCGAGATCTACGAGCGCCTCCGCGCCGCGGGACACGAGAATGTCGGCGTCGTCGTGCAGGCGTATCTGTATCGCTCCCCGGCCGACCTCGAGCGACTGCTTCCCCTCGCGCCCAACGTTCGCGTCGTCAAGGGCGCCTACCTCGAGCTTCCTGCTGTCGCATACCCCGCGAAGGACGACGTCGACCGCGCCTATGCGCGCCTGGTCGAGCGCGCGCTGCGGGGCGGCGCGTACGTTGCCGTGGCGACCCACGACGAGCGCCTCATCCGGCACGTGCAGGCGTTCGCCGAGCGGGAGGGCATCGGCCGCGACCGCTTCGAGCTGCAGATGCTCTACGGCGTGCGCCCCGCTCTTCAGCAAAGCGTGGCCGCCGCGGGGTACAAGGTGCTCGTGGCGACGCCCTTCGGTCCCGACTGGTACCCGTATCTCATGCGACGCCTGGCCGAGCGACCCGCGAATCTGCTTTTCTTCCTCCGGAGCCTCCTGCGTCGATGAGCGTTCCCGCGCGCGCTCAAGTCGTCGTGGTGGGAGGGGGCGCCGTCGGAACGAGCATCGCCTTCCACCTTGCCGAGGCCGAGGTCGATGTCTGCCTGCTCGAGCGCGATGCGCTCTCCTCCGGATCGACGAGCAGGGCCGCGGGCGGCGTCCGCACGCAGTTCTCGGATCCCCTGAACATCGCGATCGGGCTCCGCGGCGTCGAGGCATTCCTGCGCTTTGCCGAGCGTCCGGGTGGGGAGATCGACTTCCGCCAGGTCGGATATCTGTTCCTGCTCGACCGCCCCGAGGACGTCGAGCGGTTCGAGCAGAACGTCGCGCTGCAAAACGAGCTCGGGGTTCCGAGCCGCCTGGTCGGGCCGGACGAGGCCGGGAGACTCTCCCCTCTGGCCGGGCTCGACGGCGTCTTGGCCGGCACCTTCTGCGCGCTGGACGGGCACGCCAGCCCCGAGGCCGTCGCGCAGGGCTACGCCGGTGGAGCACGCGCCCACGGCGCGAAGGTGGTGACCGACTGCGCCGCCAGCGCCGTCGCGATGGACGGGGAGCAGATCCGAGGTGTCATCACCGACCAGGGGACGATCGAGACGAACACGGTCGTCTGCGCGGCGGGCGTCTGGTCGCCGGCGTTCGCACGCACGGCAGGAGTCGAGCTTCCTGTGGAGCCCGTCTTCCGCGAGGTCGTGACGACCGCGCCGGTCGAGGCGCTCCCCGATCCGATCCCGCTGACGGTGGACTTCACGACCGGCTTCTATTTCCATCGCGAAGGACCCGGCCTCCTGATCGGCATGTCCGACCGAAACCAGGCGCCTGGCTTCGACGCCCCCACCGACCCCGCGTGGCTCGAGCATGTCACCGAGGTCGCGACCCGGCGCGCGCCGTCCTTTCTCGACATGGGCCTCGCTCATGGATGGAAGGGCTACTACGAGATCACCCCCGACCACAACGCGCTCGTCGGAGAAGCACCGGGTCTCGAACGCTTCTTCTATGCGACCGGCTTCTCAGGTCACGGCTTCATGCAGGCCCCCGCGGTCGGGGAGATCGTGCGCGACCTCGTCCTCGACCGACAGCCGTTCGTCGATGTCTCGCCCCTCGCCGCCGAGCGCTTCGAGCAGGAGACTCCCCGGCCGGAACACAACGTGATCTGAGCACTGTGCCAGGCACCGTCGTCTTCATCCCCGCGCTGAACGAAGAGGCCAATCTCCCAGCCGTGCTCGCGGAGCTTCGCGCTGAGCTTCCAGACGCCGACGTGCTCGTCGTGGACGACGGCTCGACGGACGGCACCGCCGCCGTGGCTCGGGCCGAGGGCGCCGAGGTGCTGTCCTTCGGCGAGAACCGCGGTCTGCGCGAGGGCATCGCCGCGGGCTACCGCTTCGCGCACGAGCACGCCTATGACTTCGCGGGGCGGGTCGACGCCGACGGGCAGCACCCAGTACAGGAGCTCCGGCGCTTGCTCGAGCTCGTGCAGGCCGGTGAATGCGACGTGGCGATCGGCTCGCGCTTTGCCGCCGGCGAGGGCTACGAGGCATACCGGTACGAGCCCTCGTCCAGCCGCCGCTTCGGAACGGCGGTCCTCCGGCGTGCGATGCGGGTCGCGCTCGGCCGCCCGTTTCACGACGCCACGAGCGGGATGTACGCGGTGAACGCCAAGGCGATGCCGATCCTGGCCGAGCCCTACGAGAGCGGAGCGCCCGAGGTTGAATCGCTCCTCCGCCTCCGCGAGACAGGGCTGCGCGTCGCGGAGATTCCCGTGAACATGCGTGACCGAGCCAGCGGCGAGTCGAAGCTGCGCGGTCGCCGGGCAGTCGAGCTCGTGTTCACCGTCGCAGGCACGCTCCTGCTCTACGGGCTCTGGCGACGTAAACGTGGAGCAAGCCGTTGAGCGGCCCACGGCTCATCGCCGTCCTCGGCTACTCGAGCCGAGATGGCGGCGCCGAGCTGAACCGCGTCAGCGCAGCGCGACTGGCTCGAGCAAACGAGGAGGCGTTGCCGGGAGACACGATTCTGTTCTCCGGCTGGCGGCGTCCTCGAAGGGCGGTCTCCGAAGCGGAGCTCATGTCCAGAGGGTGGAACGGCAACGCGGGGAACGTGCTGTTGGACAACGCCTCACGAACGACCTACGGGAACGTGCTCGCAGCCGCGAACGTCGCACGAGAGCTTTCGGCGCGTGAGATCGTCCTCGTCACGTCGGGTTGGCATGCCCGCCGCGCCTCGCGGCTGCTCGAGGCCGCGCACGGCGACCGGGTCGTGCTCGCCGCGACGGACGAGCGCGGGACCGTCGGCGCTCGCGTCCGCGAGCGCGCGTGCTGGCTGCTCGTGCCGCTGCAGGCTGCTCTCGCGCAGCGCAGGCGCTAGCGTGCTGGCATGAAACGGGTCGCGCTGCTCGCCATCGTCCTCGCACTCGCAGCCGTGGGCTGCGGCGCAGACGACGGCGGCTCGAGCTCGGCGACGCCGACCGACGAATGGGCCGAGGGGTACTGCGCCGCAATCGTCGACTGGGCCGACGAGCTGAGGCTGGCGACCGACGAGCTCCGAGACTTCAGATCGCTCTCCCAGCAGAGCTTTGCGCAAGCGGGCGACGACATCCGCGCGGCAACGGATTCGTTCACCGGCGAGCTGCGAGCGCTCGGCGCTCCGGACACGGAGTTCGGCGAGGCTGCGAAACAGGCGGTAGAGACATTCGCCACCGCGGCGAAGGCCGATCTCGCCGACATCGAGCGAGCGGTCGCGAACGTCTCCGGTCTCGCCGGTATCTCGAAGGCCGTCTCCTCGATCACCGCGGCGCTGACCTCGATGAACAGGAGCTTCACGACCATGGTCAACTCACTCAGGAAGCTCGACCCCGAGGAAGAGCTCCAGAGCGCGCTCGAGGACGCCGAGTCCTGCGACGACCTCGGGGGTTGAGAACGGTCGTAGGTGCGAGGCTCGCCTGAGCCCCCCTCGATACTCCACCGCTGAGCGAGGGCGAGGCGAGCCTCGCCCTACGAGATCCGCCCGCGCGACACGACTACAGCAAGGTGACGGTGCACCTGCTGAATCACGACGGAGCCCTCACCGACCGCTGAGGCCACCCGCTTCACCGAGCCGCTGCGGACGTCACCGACGGCGAACACGCCCGCGAGCGAGGTCTCGAACATGTGCTCGCCTGCGCTCGTCGACACGTACCCGTGCTCGTCCCGCGCGATTCCCCGGGGAAGCCAGCCCGTGTTCGGCTCGGCGCCGATGAGGATGAAGAGCGCATCGGCGGGAACGGTCTCGGTCTCCCCCGAGGCATCTCGAAGAACAAGCCACTCGAGTCGTGACCCTCCGCCCCCGTCGACGACCTCGGCCGATGACCGGATCATCACGTTCTCCTTCGCCCGCACCTCGTCCAGCAAGTACTGGGACATCGCGTCCGGAGCGGGCCGGCGGCAGACGAGCGTCACGCGCGCCGCGTAGCGGCTCAGATGCGCCGCCGCCTGCCCGGCCGAGTTGGCGGCGCCGACGATGAAAACGTCTCCACCCGTGAACTGCTGGGCGTCCGCTGGCGAAGCCCCGTAGAACACCCCAGCGCCCTCGAGCTTCTCGAGTGCGGGAGCGCCGAGGCGGCGGTACGCCACGCCCATCGCCAGGACGACGCTCTTCGCCTCGATCTCGGCACCTGCGATCGTCACCTGGAAACCCGCGTCCGTTGCTCGCAATCCGGTCACGGAGCGCATGAGAAGGAACTCCGCGCCGAAGATCCAGGCCTGCTGATACGCGCGCGTCGCAAGCTCCCGGCCGGTGAGCCCGCGCTGGAAGCCCAGGTAGTTGCGAATCCTGGCGCTCGACCCCGCCTGCCCTCCGATCGAGGCGTGGTCGACGACGAGCGCCCGCAGGCCCTCCGACGACGCGTAGACGGCTGCGGCCAGGCCCGCCGGCCCCGCCCCCACGATCAGCACGTCGAGCTCACCGGGCTCGTCGAGCTCGATCCTGACCTTGTAGCCGTGCTCCGCCAGCTCGTCGTCGGATGGATCCTCGAGAACGGTGTTGTCGGGGAGAACGACCGCGGGCTTGTCCGACACCTCGGCGCCACAGGTCTGCATGAGCGCGCGGGCCTCGTCGGAGTCGCTCGCATAGAACGCGTGCGGAACACCAGTCCGCGCCAGAAGATTTCGAATCTCGTAGCCGCGGCTCGACCAGGGCTCGGCGACCACGGTGAGCTCGAGACGCCCTTCGGTCGCGCGCCTCCACTCCTGCAGAAACTCCGAGATCAGCCGATGGAAGAGCTCGTCGGGAGTCGTCCACGGCTCGAGGACGTAGTAGTCGATGTGACCGAGGGTCATCGCGGTGCGTATGACATCCGCGGTCTCCTCGTCCGCCCAGCCGCCCCACGGGATCAGGAGCGCTCGCTTCGCATAGGGGTGGAGGTCGTAGGCCCGTGCGAGGAGCTCCTCGCCCCTGAGTCCGGTCTCGCCGCGCGCCACAAGGACGATCGCAACGCACTCCCCAGCGTCGCGCATGCGCTCGAACTAGGCGAGCGCCGCTTCCGGCGAACGACCGCAGACAACTCGGTAGTCGGCGTCGTAGCGCCGCAGCTCGCGGGCGATTCGCTGGATCGCCTCCGGGTCGGAGTCGACGGCGAAGATGAACGGGCGGTCCTGAGACATGCTCACGAGGCTCCTCTGCCCCGGTCACCGAGTGTCAGCGCGCGGCTACGGTGTCCCCGACGTCCGCAAGCGCCCTCAGCGCTTGGGCGAGCGCGATCGGCATCGTCGCGAGGAAGATCGAGACCGGGCCTCCGATCAGCACCACGCCGAGAGTCTCCCAGACCCCGTCCACCTCGACCGCCCAGATGACGGTCCCGGCGACCGCGGCGAGGACGCTGAGAACGCCGAAGAACGTGAGGAGCGCCGCCCACGTGCGAAGCGTGCCGTACTGCGTCATCTCGACCTCCCGTGACGTGGCTGGTGTCGTCGCGAGCTTACTCAGCCCGATGAGCCGGCGTGAATCGCACGGACCGCGTCGATCGTGTCCGCCTCGTCCGGCCGCTTGTCCTCGCGATACCCCTTCACGCGCGCGAACCTGAGCGCAACGCCGCCTGAATAACGCGAGCTCGCCTGGACGCCGTCGAAGGCGATCTCGATGACGAGCTCGGGGCGAACGTGGACGATGTGGCCGTCGCGACCGGTCTCGAGCTCGAGCAGACGCTCGGTCTGCCAGGCCAACATCTGATCCGTCATGCCCTTGAAGGTCTTTCCCAGCATCACATGGCCGCCGCTCGCAGGATCGCGCGCGCCGAGATGGAGGTTGGAGAGCTTCCCCTGTCGTCGGCCGTGGCCCCACTCCGCCGCCAGGACGACGAGATCGAGCGTGTGCGCGACCTTGACCTTGAGCCACCCCGCCCCGCGGCGACCGGCCTCGTAGGGCGCAGCGAATGATTTGACCATGATTCCCTCGTGGCCGTGCGCGAGCGCGTCCTCGAGAAACCGCTGCCCCTCGGCCGGGTCCTCTGTCTCGACGCTCGGCACGCGTAGCCCTTCGGGCAATACGTTCTCGAGAACAGCCAACCGCTCCCGAGCCGGCCGGTCGAGCAGATCTTCACCGTCGAGATGCAGGCAGTCGAAGAAGAACGACGAGAGCGGAAGCGACTGACGAAGCTCGTCGACGTTCACCCTGCTTCCGAACCGGCTCATCGTCTGCTGAAAGGGACGCGGTCGGCCATCGAGCCCGACCGCGATCGCCTCCCCATCGAGAATGATCGCCTCGACCTCCAGTGCCGCAACCGCCTCGACGATCTCCGGTACGCGGTCGGTGATGTCAGCGAGGTTGCGAGTGAATGCGCGCACCTCTTGTCCCAGCCGGTGCACCTGCAGCCGAGCGCCGTCCAGCTTCCACTCGATTCGGGCAGGACGGATGCGCGCGAGCGCGTCTTCCAGGTCGTCTCCCGTCTGCGCGAGCATCGGCTGAACCGGGCGCAAGACCGTCAGTCGAAAGTCCTGAAGACCCTCCCCGCCCTGGACGAGCGCGGCCGTCGCGACCACGCCGAGCTCGCCAGCGACCATCACGGCGCGCCGAACATCCGCAGCGGGAACCTCGGCGGCCTTCGCCACGGCCTCGACCATGACGCCCTCGAGCGCGCCCTGCCGGAGCTCACCGAGAAGCAGACTGGTCAGGAATCTCTGCTCGAGCTCGGTCGCCCGCCCGAAGAGATCGGCCAACGCCTCCCGTCGAGCAGTTTGCGAGCCCGCGCCCGCGATCGCGGCGATCCGAGTCACGGTCTCATGCACTTCGAGCAGCTCGAGCGCGGAAGACGATACAGCTGGAGGAAGCTCGCGCAGAGCCGCCCAGCCGACCCCGATCGTTCCCTGCGGAAGGAATCCCGAGAGATACGCGACGGCGACCGGGACCTCATCGCCGCTTGCCTGACCGAGACACTCGGCGAGCCGCGCGATCTTCGCGAGCCTCGAGCGAGTTGCCGCGACGTCAGCTGACGCGCGCGCGACCTCATTCAGGAGCATCGGCCGCTACTTTGCCGTTCGCAGAGGATCAGCGCGTGCGAGTGCGCGCCGCGACCGCCGCGACGAGGGAGCGCTCGATGTCGAGCGGCCCGCCGAGGGACGAAAACACCAGGTGAACGACGACTCGGCCGCGTCTGAACGACACCAGGTCGAGATACAAGTCGCCGTTCGGGTCCGATACGACGATCCGGAATGCGCGCGTCTGCTCCCCGAACCGAGGAACGAGAGCGAGCCCACGGCCTGTACCGTGGCTCCCCCATTGGCGCGCGCGTCGTCCGCGATGCAGTCGGCGACCGCCCGCACCGCTTCCTTCCCGAACGCCGTCCGCGCCTCGGCATCTGTCGCATAGACCGCTGACCTGGAAGCGGCCGCGCTCGTCTCGCCCGTCAGGAAGATTGGGCTCTGCACCTCTCCGGTCGAAGTGAGCTTCGAGAGGTTCGGCGCATACGTCGGGCAGAGCTCCAGGGGCGTCAGCTGTGGGAAGCTGGTCCAGCCCGGCGGGAAGTCGCTCGGCTTCAGGTTCGCCTCGCGCGCTTGGACGCCGTCCGCCCGCCGAACGGCAAGCTTGGCATCCGTCTTCCTTCGCACCACCACTGCGGCCCGCGCAGGCGAAGGCGGGGTGACGCTCTCGCTGACGCATCCCTGCGGCGCCGTGGACGGCGCCTTGCACGGCCCAGCCTCTGCGTCCGCCGAGGCGAGAAACTGGGTCGTGCGCGCGATCTTTCGGCGGATCGAGAACTCTCCCGCGGCATTCGTCCTCACGGAGCCGAAATCGGTGAAGCCGTCCGAGGACGGGCTGTAGCCGGAGAGGTCGATCGGAACTCCCGCTCTCGGCTGTCCCAGGGCGGTCAGCTTCCCGCGGAGCACGACCGATTTCGCTTTCGGATCGTGCTTCGCGCGCAGAGTCAGGCTCTGCGGAAGCGGGACGACAGAACGCACCTCGAAGGCGCGGCTGGGCTCAGCGACGAACGAGCCCGGGCTCGCCGGAGCGACGAGCGCGCTCCATGCGTACCGGCCCGGGTTGGCGGGAGACGCAAGCCCTTGCTCGACCAGGATGCCAAACCCGTCGGCGATCAGGTGCGCGACCCCGACCGTCGTCGACGGCCAGACCGGGCAGAGCCTGAGAACGTACGCGGCGCCCGCAGGATCTGCGCCTCCCGTCGGATCGACGAAGATCGCCAGCTCCAGCGTTCGAGCGCGACTAGCGAGCGACGTCCGCCACACCGTGGCGTGGGCTCCCGGAGCGCACTCCTGGGCGCGCGGGTCCCCCGCGTACCTCATCGGATCGTCTACGACCATGGCGCCGTTCACGAAGTCGCCGCCGATGCCGCCCGCGACGTCCCGCACGGAGACGTAGAGCTCTCCGATCGCGGCGCCCACAGGACGTGCGAGATCGAGCGTATAACCCTGCGGAACGAAGATGCTCGCACGCCCGATCGACTCGGAGGACTCGAGGGAGATCGCCGTCAGCGATCTGCCGTCGGGGCCGGCAGCGGAGCGCACTCCGAGCTGACTGTGCTCAGTTCCCGCGATGCTTTGGCCCGTCGCTGTCGGAGTGGCGCAGACCGCGAGAATGGCTGCTACGGCAAAGCCGAGTCGAAGGCGTTGTCGCGGTCGAGGGGGCAGGCTGGCGGGCACGCTCGTCGCTGTCCGCATCTCCTCAGATAGTACGCGGGGAGGCGCAGAAACCGCACCCCTGCTTCTCATTTGCCTCTCATCGCCCCCGGGTAAGACGTCATGGACACGTTGCTCGAGCGACGCACAAGTCCATCGATGAGAGGAGCACAGAGATCATGAACGCCAGAACGTCGAAGATCGCGTTTCTCGGGATCGTCGCGGCAGGAGTCGCGGTCGCCGCCGCGGGGGGCGAGAGCAAGGCGAGGGCCGAAGCAGCCGCAACCTGCGCGGTTCCCAAAGGGAGCGAACGGGTCCGTCTGAATCCGGCGGACTTCACGACGCGCATCGACAATCCGTGGTGGCCGATGCGACCGGGTAGCCGCTGGGTCTACCGAGAGACCGACCCGGAAGGAGCGAAGCTACGAGTCGTGGTGACCGTCACCCCGAAGACGAAGAAGATCGCAAACGGAGTCACCGCCAGAGTCGTCCATGACGTGGTCACCGAGGACGGAAAGCCCGTCGAGGTCACCGACGACTGGTACGCGCAGGACCGCTGCGGGAACATCTGGTACCTGGGCGAGGCGACGAAGGAGTACGAGAACGGCAAGGTCGTCTCGACGGAAGGCTCCTTCGAGTCTGGAGTCGACGGCGCGCAGGCCGGAATCATCATGCCGGCGAAGCCGCGAGCGGG
>JBPCMD010000018.1:0-18382 GCA_051002595.1 Gaiellaceae bacterium | reverse complement strand
CACCAGTTCTGTCGGCAACAGCTTTGGCCGCGCGTACGATCGCCCTGACCTGCATCTCGTAGATCTCGGGGAACTGGAGCCCGAGCCGGCAGCCGCGCGTGCCGAGCATCGGATTGGACTCGTGCAGCGCCCTGATCCGCTCGCGCATCGCATCGGACGTCGCCTCCTCGAGCGGAGGCAGGAACTCGTGCAACGGCGGACCGAGGAGCCGAATCGTCACCGGGAAGCCGGCCATCGCCTCGAAGATCCCCTCGAAGTCGTCCTGTTGGAGTGGAAGCAATCGCTCCAACGCCGAGCGGCGCTCCTCCTCGTCGCGGGCGAGGATCATCTCGCGGACGATCGGAAGGCGGCCCTCGGCCATGAACATGTGCTCGGTGCGACAGAGGCCGATGCCTTCGGCGCCGAACTCGCGTGCCTTCGCCGCGTCCTCGGGCGTGTCCGCGTTCGCGCGCACGCGCATGCGCCTGAGGTCGTCCGCCCAGCCGAGGATCGTCCCGAAGTTCTCGTCGATCGCGGGCGGGACGAGCGGCACCGAGCCGATGATCACATCGCCGGTTCCGCCGTCGATCGTGATCAGATCTCCCGCCCGAAGCTCGCTCTCGCCGATCTTGACCGTCCCCGCCTTGTAGTCGATCGAAAGCCCTTCGCAACCCGCGACGCACGGCTTCCCCATGCCGCGCGCGACGACCGCGGCATGCGAGGTCATGCCACCGTGCGCGGTCAGAACGCCCCGCGCGTGGATCAAGCCGTGGATGTCGTCGGGCGTTGTCTCCCAGCGGACGAGGATCACGTCGTCGCCGGCCTTGCCTCGCTCCTCGGCGGTGTCGGCCTCGAGCACGATCGCGCCCGAGGCGGCTCCGGGCGACGCGTTCAGGCCGCGGGTCGCGACCTCGATCTCCGCGCTCGGGTCGATCATGGGATGCAGGAGCTGGTCGAGCTGCGCGGGATCGATGCGCGCGACCGCCTCGTCACGCGAGATCAGCTCCTCGTCCACCATCTCGACGGCGACCTTGAGCGCGGCGGCCGCAGTGCGCTTCCCGGTCCGCGTCTGCAGGATGAACAGGCGGCCTTCCTCGACCGTGAACTCGATGTCTTGCAGGTCCCGGTAGTGGGACTCGAGCAGTGCCAGCGTCTCCAGGAGCTGGTCGTACGCCTCGGGCATCTTCGCGCGCATGTCGGCGATTGGCTCGGGCGTCCGGATCCCCGCGACGACGTCCTCGCCCTGCGCGTTCGAGAGAAACTCGCCGTATAGGCGCTTCTCTCCTGTAGCGGGATCGCGCGTGAAGCAGACACCGGTTCCCGAGCTCTCACCGCGGTTGCCGAAGACCATCTGGACGACGTTCACCGCCGTTCCTAGATCGTCCGGGATGTCGTAGGTCCGCCGGTAGACCTGCGCGCGCGGCGAGTTCCACGAGTCGAAGACCGCGCGATAGGAGCGTTGCAGCTGCTCGGAGGCGTCCTGTGGGAACGGATGTTCCGCGCTTTCCGCGTAGATCTCCTTGAACGTGTCAACGAGCGCACGCAGATCGTCGGCGGAGAGATCGACGTCTTGGGTGACCCCGCGCACCTCCTTGAGATCGGCCAGGGCCTGCTCGAAGCGATGACCGTCGACCCCCGCGACGACCCCTCCGTACATCTGGATGAGCCGGCGGTACGAGTCGAGAGCGAAACGCGAGTCGCCCGTCGACGCCGCCAGACCCTCGACGGCCACATCGTTCAGGCCGAGGTTCAGGATCGTGTCCATCATCCCGGGCATCGAGACCGCGGCTCCGGACCGAACAGAGACCAGGAGCGGGCTCTCGGGATCTCCGAATCGCCTGCCCGCGCGCTCCTCGAGCACCGCGATGCGCTCCTCGATCTCGCGGTCGAGGCCCTCGGGCACGCAGCCGTCCGCGACCATGTAGGCGCGACAGGCATCGGTGGTGATGGTGAAACCCGCGGGGACCGGGATCCCGAGCTGGGTCATCTCCGCGAGGCCGATCCCCTTCCCGCCGAGGAGCTCGCGCCCGCCCGCGGAGTCCTCGTCGAAGTCGAAGACGTAGCGCATTTGCGGGAGGAATCTACACTCGTCCGATGCCTAGCCACATCCTTGGCGGTGGCGGCTCGTCTCTCGGCGGCCCGTTCGACGAGCTCGTGCTCGAGCTTGGAGGCCCGCGTGTCTGCTTCGTGCCGACCGCGAGTGCCGCTCCGGAGACCAGGCTCGTCTCGTTCTACGAGTCCTTTGCGCACCGCGCGGAGCCGAGCCACGTCTTCTTCAACCCGTGGCCACGGGAAGATCTCCGTGAGCACGTTCTCGCACAGGACGCGATCTACGTCGCCGGCGGGAACACGGCCAACATGGTCGCGATCTGGCGTGCGCACGGTTTCGACCGGCTCCTCCGCGAAGCCTGGGAGCGCGGGATCCTGCTCGGTGGCACGAGCGCGGGGATGATCTGCTGGTTCGATGCCGGAGTGACGGACTCGTTCGGCCCCGAGCTGGCTCCGATGCACGATCTCCTCGGGTTCCTGCCGGGGAGCGCCTGCCCACACTACGACGGCGAAGATCGCCGCCGGATCGTGTACCGAGAGCTCGTCGACTCGGGGTTCCCACCGGGATACGCGGCCGACGACGACGCGGCGCTCCACTTCGTCGGCGCCGAGCTGCACGAAGCCGTCGTCCTACGGGAAGGAGCTCGGGCGTTTCGCGTCGAGCCCGGTCTCGAGACGTCGCTCGAGACGCGGCTCGTCTCGTGAAGCGCGTGGCAGTCATCTCGACCGCGAGCGGCAGCGGGAAGACGACGGTTGCCTCGGCCCTGACTAAACGCCTCGAGGTGCCCTACTACGAGCTCGATGCCTTGCACCACGGCCCGAACTGGGCCGAGCCGCCGCTCGAGGAGTTTCGGGCGCGGGTGAAGGCGATCGTCCGGTCGGAGTCCTGGGTGATCGACGGCGCGTACCGAGGCAAGCTCGGCGATCTCGTGCTCGAGCACGCCGAGCTCGTCGTCTGGCTCGATCTCCCGCTGCGGGTGTGGCTACCGCGGCTGGCGCGGAGGACAGCACGACGCGTGATTCGCCGCGAGGAGCTCTGGGCCGGAAATCGCGAGACGCTTCGCGACGCGCTGCACCCCCGCAACTCCGTCGTCCTCTACGCGCTTCGGCAGCATCGTGGGCAGCGACGCGCCTACGCGTCCGAGCTCTCCCGCTTTCCAGTGCTGCGGCTCCGCACCCAGACCGAGGTCGACGACTTCCTCGAATCCGCGCGGCAGCAGACCGCCAAGTAACAGTCTGTTACTTGGCTCGGGACTGCCGCTTTCGTCGGCGTTCTCGAAAGTCCGCGATTCGCGCTGCGGCACGCAGCCCGAGCCAGAGCGGGGTCAGGAGCACGTAGAAGACGAGATCCCCGAGGAGCAGGAGAAACCACCAGAAAGCCAACCTCGGAAACGGAAGCCAGCCTTTCTCGCGCAGGTCGCCGTGGCCGCCCGGCGGCGGGCGGAAGGGATGCCGAAGCGGTGGCTCGCCGGGCGAGCCGTACGGCCTCGGCTCGCCCTCGCTCATACGCGTGCGGCCCGCTTTCGCTTCTCCACGAGGCGGAGGATCCGCATCGCCGTCTCTTCGACCGAGAGCTCCGACACGTCGATCACGGGACAACCGAGCCGGCGGTGGATTCCCGAAGCCTCCTCGAGCTCGGCGTAGATGACCTCGAGCTCGGCATAGCGTTTCTTCGAAGCGCCCATGCTCTTGACCCGAGCGGTGCGGATGTCCAGCAGGCGATCGGCGGCGATGGTCAGGCCGACGATCTTGGTCGGATCGATCTCGAAGAGTTCCTGCGGCAGGTCGATCCCGCGGACCACGGGCACGTTCGCCGCCTTGTGCCCGAGGTAGCCGAGGAAAATCGAGAGCGGTGTCTTCGAAGTGCGCGACACTCCGACGAGGACGACGTCCGCCTCGTCGAGCCCGCTTCCCACCCCGTCGTCGTACTTCACGGCGAACTCGATCGCCTCGATGCGCTTGAAGTACGAGGAGTCGAGCGGAGCGCGCGCTCCCGGCTCCATGCGCGCGGCGACCCCGGCCACACGCGAGATCGAGTCGATCGGATGCCCGAGGAGGTCGCAGTAATGGACGCGGGCGCGGCGGCAGAGCTGGCGCATCGCGTCTCTGAGCTCCGAGCCGACGAGTGTGTACACCATGACCGCTGGCCGGCCGCGCGCCTGTTGCACGGCGATGTACAGATCCTCGACGTTCTCGGCGCGTGGATGCCGTATCTCGACGAACGGCTGGTCGGGGAACTGGGCCTCGAGGGCGAGCACGAGCCGCTGCGCCGTCTCGCCGGTGGAGTCGGAGACGATGTGGAGCTCAACGGGCTCGCGGCCGGAGTCGTTGGTGCTCATACGGGCGGAGGCTACAGCCGCATGCCGCCTGTCCTATGCTGCGCTGTCGTCAGAGAAGGAGGAGCAATGGCATTCGCAGAGTTGAAGGCACGGCAGAGCGTCATGTGGGGGAACGGCCCGTACGAGCGCGTTACGAACACGCTCGGTGACCTCCACGCGCTCGTCGTCGAGCGGCTGGATCCGCAGCCCGGCGAGAAGGTGCTCGACGCCGCGACCGGCACCGGCGCGGTCGCGTTTCTCCTCGCCGAGCGCGGCGCCGACGTCGTCGGCATGGATCTTGCCCCGGTCTTGATCGACACCGCCCGGGAGCTTGCCGTCGATCGCGATCTCTCCGTCGAGTTCGAGGTCGGGGACGCCGAGGAGATGAAGTACGAGGACGCGAGCTTCGACGTCGTCGCCTCCACGTGCGGGATCATGTTCGCCCCCGATCATGAGGCCGTGGCGAGCGAGCTTGCTCGCGTGACCCGACCCGGAGGCCGGATCGGGCTTGCCTGCTGGACGCCCGAGGGCGGCCTCGGCCAGATGTTCCGGATGATGGCGCCCTTTCAGCCGCCGCCGGCGCCGGGAGCCGGTAGTCCGTTCGGTTGGGGCAGCGAGGAGCATGTCCGCGAGCTCCTCGGCGATGCCTTCGAGCTGGAGCTCGAGGAGCACGTCTCGACGCTCGCGGTCGCCTCCGGCGAGGAGTATTGGGAGCTCTTCTCGTCCTCCTATGGCCCGACGAAGACGGCTGCGGAGGCACTCGACGAAGAGCGCCGCGAAGAGTTCCACCGGACGTGGGTCGACTTCTTCGAGGCGCTGCGGGAGGGCGACGAGGTCGTCCACCGACGCGAGTACCTGCTCACACTCGGCACACGGAAATAGTCGGCGCGCTTGCCTGGCCTGGGCCAGTAACGTCTCGGCCCTATGGCCGAGGCCGTCACGATGGACAAGATCGTCTCGCTTGCGCGACGGCGCGGGTTCGTCTTCCCGTCCTCGGAGATCTACGGTGGGCTCGGGTCGTCGTACGACTACGGCCACTACGGCGTGCTCCTGAAGGAGAACGTGAAGGCCCGCTGGCTGGAGGCGATGGTGCGCGAGCGGGACGACATCGTCGCGCTCGACTCCTCGATCATCCTCCACCCGGCGGTGTGGGAGGCGTCCGGGCACGTGACCGGCTTCGCCGACCCGCTCGTCGACTGCCGCTTCTGCAAGCGCCGTTACCGGGCTGACCACATCGCCGAGGCGGAGTGCGGAGCGAGACCGAGCAAGCATCCCGGCGAGACCGACAAATGCGACCTCACCGAGCCGCGCCAGTTCAATCTCATGTTTCAGACGCGAATCGGGGCGCTCGAGGAGACCGGGCAGAACGCCTATCTGCGCCCCGAGACCGCGCAGGGCATCTTCATCAACTTCAAGAACGTCGCCCAGATCGCGCGGCGCAAGCCGCCCTTCGGCATCGCGCAGATCGGGAAAGCGTTTCGGAACGAGATCACGCCCGGCAACTTCATCTTCCGCACGCTCGAGTTCGAGCAGATGGAGATGGAGTTCTTCGTCCCGCCCGCGGAGGCGGACGACTGGTTCCGGTTCTGGGTCGAGGAGCGGCGCGCGTGGCACCTGCGCTACGGGATTCGCGAGAGCCATCTGCGCGTGCGCGAGCACGACGCGGAGGAGCTGTCGCACTATTCGAGTGCCACCTCGGACCTCGAGTACCTCTTCCCGATGGGCTGGTCCGAGCTGGAGGGGATCGCGCACCGCGGAGACTTCGACCTGACCGCACACACGGTCGCCTCCGGGACGAAGCTCGAGTGGGTGGACGGCCAGGAGCGTTTCACGCCGCACGTCGTCGAGCCGGCCTTGGGGGTGAATCGCTCGATGCTCGCGTTCCTGGTCGATGCGTACGACGAGGAGGTCGTAGCTGAGCGGGAGCGGACGGTGCTCCGGCTTCATCCCGCGTTGGCGCCGGTGAAGGTGGCGGTGCTGCCGCTGATCCACCGCGACGAAGGCATGGTCGGTCGCGCGCGAGCGTTGTACGAGGAACTCCGGCGGGTTGTAGTGGCGGAGTACGACGACTCCGGCCAGATCGGTCGCCGCTACCGCCGGCAGGACGAGATCGGCACCCCGTACGCGCTCACGATCGACGAGCAGACGCTCGAAGACGACACGGTCACGATCCGCGACCGCGACTCGCTCGAGCAGGAGCGGATTCCGATCGCGGGCGCTCGCGCGCTCGTCCAAGACAAGCTCGCCGAGGACTGGTCGACCCCTAAGTTATTGTGAAACGTCATGTGCTATAAATAGCACATGACTGTCTCCATCGGGATCCGCGAGCTGCGACAGAACGCGAGCCGCTACCTGCGACTGGTCGAGGAGCGCGGTGAGTCGATCCAGATCACCGATCGTGGACGACCGGTAGCGCTCCTCGCTCCCTTACCAGACAGTGGGACGATCGAGAGGCTCGTGGCAACCGGGCGCCTTCGCCGCGGCAAGGGTGGCCCGTTGCCAAAGCCTGTAGATCCGATCCCCGGAGTGCCGCTTCCGTCGGAGATCCTCGCGGAGATGCGCGCAAACGAACGCTGAGACGTTGGTGTACCTCGACGCGTCCGCGCTCGTCAAGCTCGTTGTCCCCGAGTCGCAGTCAGCCGCGCTTGCCGCCTACGTCGAGCGCCGTTCGCCGCTTTCGTCCTGCGCGCTTGCCCGCCTGGAGGTCGTTCGAGCGGTCAGCCCACACGGCGCGGAGCCGGTGCGTACAGCCCGCGAGCTCCTGGACGAGATCGATCTGATCCAGCTCGACGACGAGCTTCTCGACCTTGCAGCCGAGCTCCAGGGACCGCTGCGCAGCCTCGACGCGATCCATCTCGCCGCGGCGCTGGAGCTCGGTGATGCGCTCGAGGCTGTAGTGACGTACGACGGGCAGATGACCCGCGCGGCCGAGGTGCTCGGACTCCCGGTGGTGGCACCGGTCTGAACCGCTCGGGAACGACGAGACGCCCGAACGCACATGTTCGGGGTAGACCCTAGTTCCTCGTGTTGCAAACCCATTCCGCATACGGCACGATCAGGCGCTGAGCGTGCGCAGGCGGAAGCCGCCGTGGAACTCGTACGACGCCATGACGACGGCGAGTACGTCTCGGACGGCCCTCTCCCCCAGTCCCAACCGATGCGCGTCCACGAGCGGCGTCCAGAGCAGCTCGAGGATGCCGCGGAAGCCCTCCGGAGCGAGCATCACGGTCTCCGTCGGCGCGCAGGCGGGGCACACGCCACCACCCGCACGCGGCAGGTAGCCGACGAGCCCGTCGGTGTCACCGCACTCGACGCAGCTCTCGAGATGCGGCACGTATCCCGAGAGCCAGAGCAGCTTCAGCTGGAATGCGAGCGCGAGGGGATCGAGAGCCGCTCGGCCCTCGAGCGCCGCAGGGAGACCGTCGAGCGCCTCGATGAAGCGGGTCAGCGCCTCGAACGCGCGAGCGTTTCGCTCCTCCTCGACGTACAGGCGCAGCATGGCCTCGGCGCCGATGAGCCCGACCGAAAGCCGGTACGGATCCTCCCGCGCCGGTCGGTGCGGGTCGACAAGCGACGCGCCGGTGACCGTGTGCAGCTCGCCGGAGCCCTGGTGCAGGAGCAGCTCGACGTGCGAGAACGGCTCCAGTCGCGCGCCAAAGCGGGACTTCGTCTTGCGGACGCCCTTCGCGACGGCGCCCACGCGGCCGCGATCGAGGGTGTAGAGATGGAGAACCCGGTCGGCCTCACCGAAACGGAAGGAGCGAAGGACGACCGCCTCCGTCTTGTAGGTCCGTCCCACGCGGCCAAGTCTAGGTCGGACGGGTGCTGGTGCCGACTCGATTATTGCTCGTACGTCTCCACGACCTCAGGCGCTCGCACATCCGCCGCATCCGGGTCGCGTCCCGCCTCGCGCAGCGCGCGACGCTGCCGAAGGTAGTCCCAGCACTGGTCGAGCGAGACCTTGATCGACTCGAGCCGCTGGCGGTCCTCGTCGTTCGCGTTGCCCGAGGCCTCCCGCTCCCAGAGCTCGTGCTCCTCGGCGACGAGCTTCTCGATGCTCCCGTGAATTTGTCCGTCTTCCATCTCGCTCCTTTCGTCGCTTGACTGAGCCTACCCAGCTCCATGCGGCTGACAGCGAGGGCAGTACCAGGTGCCGCGGCCACCGACGCGCGTCTTGGCGATAGTCGTGCCGCAGTGGCGGCACGGCAAGCCGTCTCGCCCGTACACCTTGAACTCCTCCTGCATCCCGCCGCGCGAGCCCTCCGGAGTGCGGTAATCGGAGAGCGTCGACCCCTGGCGCTCGATCCCCGTTCGCAGCGCCGCCCGAACCGCCCGGCGCAGGCGCCGTACTTCGTCCGGATCGAGGCTCTCGGCAGGCCTAAGCGGATTGACGCGCGCCCGCCAGAGCGCTTCGTCCGCGTAGATGTTTCCGACCCCGGCTGCGACGCGCTGGTCGAGGAGCACCGCCTTCACCGGTGCTCGCCGCCCGGACAAACGCGCCACGAGCCAATCGGTGGTGAAGCGCGGACCGAGCGGCTCGGGGCCGTTCTTGCCGGCGAGGTAGGGCTCGACCTCGGTGTTCTCGAGCACGAGCCAGGTTCCGAATCTGCGCACATCTCGGTAGGCGAGCCTCGTCCCGTCGTCGAGCCCGAGGACCGCCCGTTCGTGGCTCGTGGGCTCGAAGCCGAAGCTCCCGGTCATACGGAGATGGACCAGCAGCGCGAGTCCGCTCTCCATGCGAAGCACGAGGTACTTGCCGCGTCGCTCGACAGCCGCGATCGTGTCGCCCTCGAGTTCCTCGGCCACCTCGAAAAGATCGATCGGCCGCGTAAGACGGGGATCGAGGATCTCGACGCTCACGAGCGCTCGCCCAGTCAGTCGCGGCGCGAGCTGCGAGCGAATCGTCTCGACCTCTGGAAGCTCCGGCAGGACCCAGCTCGCTACTCGATGACGTCGAGCAGGATGCCGTGCTTGTGTGGTGCTGAGTCGCCGAGCTCGTACGCCACCAGAACAGCCTCGGCCCCCCGAGCCGCCGACTCGTTATCTCTCGCGTGCACGTCCGCGAGCAGATGCCCTTTCCTGACGCCGTCCCCGCGCTTCACGTGGCACACAACCCCGACAGCGTGGTCGATCGAGTCGTCCTTCGTCCGTCGGCCACCCCCGAGCTCGAGCGCCGCGATTCCGACGTCCAGCGCTCGGAGCCGGGTCACGACGCCATCGCGCGGTGCGCTGACCTCCGCTACGACCGGAGCGCGCTCAAGCCGAGCGAGATCGGGATCGCCGCCCTGGGCGTGGATCCAACGCTCGTAGGCCTGCAACGCCGAGCCGTCGGCGATCGCGCCCTCCGCCCGCTGCCTCCCTTCCTCGAGATCGACGTCGAGATCGGAGAGAGCGAGCAGCCGCGCGCACGCCTCGAGCACGAGCTCGGAAAAGTCGTCCGGCCCGTGCCCCGTGATCGTCTCCACGGCCTCTCGGATCTCGAGCGCGTGACCCACCGCGCGGCCGAGCGGCTGATCCATGTCGGTCAGCAGACAGACGATCTCGCGCTCGGCCCGCCGACCGAGATCGACCATCTGCTCGGCGAGAATGCGCGCGTCGTCGAGCGTCTTCATGAAGGCGCCGTCGCCAACCTTGACGTCGAGCACGATCGCGTCGGCCCCTCCTGCGAGCTTCTTGGACATGATCGAGGAGGCGATCAACGGAACGATGTCGACGGTCGCAGTCACGTCGCGCAGGCCGTAGAGCATCTTGTCGGCCGGAACGAGATCGCCGGTCTGGCCGACGATCGCCAGGCCGACCTCCTTGACCTGCGCGACGAACTCGTCGGTCGTCAGCTCGACGCAGTAGCCCGGGATCGACTCGAGCTTGTCGAGGGTGCCTCCCGTGTGGCCGAGCCCGCGCCCGCTCATCTTCCCGAACGGAACTCCACATGCCGCGACGATCGGACCCACCGCGAGCGAGGTCTTGTCCCCGACCCCGCCCGTCGAGTGCTTGTCGACGACGCGCCTGCCGAGCGCGGCGCCGAGATCGAGAGTCTCGCCGGAGCGGATCATGGCGTCGGTCAGCGCATGCGTCTCCCGGCCGTTCAGGCCGCGGAAGTAGACAGCCATGCACCAGGCGGCGAGCTGATAGTCGGGTATCTCGCCACGCGCGTAGCCGAGGATGAGCTCGGAGATCTCGTCGGCCGAGAGCTCCTCGCCGTTCCGCTTCCGCTCGATGACGTCGGGGACGCGCATTGTCAAGCTCCCTTCCTCGCGACGAACACGGCGTTCTTGCGGCGAGCATGCAGCGGCCTCGTCAGCTCCGGGACGCCGTCCGCGAGGTGTCCGTAGAGGATCGAGGAGGCGACGTACTTGCGCGCCGTCTCGGTGTCGGCGAACGTCACCGCGCCCTCGACGAAGTGCGTCGTGACGTTCGCGAAGTGTTCCCGGAGCGAATGCTCGCCGTTCTCAGCACCGAAGCTGTACTGGGTCCGGTCGATCCCAACGAGCTGCCAGAGCTCGATCAGGTGCAGTTCGCTGTTCGTCGCCGCGATCAGCCGGCCACACGGTCGCAGGACTCGCGCGATCTCGCTCAGCGCTCGGTCGAGGTCCTGAGAGTGGAACAGCACCCACGCCGCGGCGACGAGATCGAAGCTCGCGTCTTCGAACGCCAGCGCCTGGACGTCGCCGAGGCGGGCATCGACGCCGCGTGCGCGGCAGAGCTCGACCATCCGCTCCGAGACGTCGATCGCGACGACCTCGGCTCCTAGCTCCCTCGCCATCCGCTCCGACAACTCGCCCGGACCCGGACCGACCTCGAGAACCCGCTCCGGAGCAGCCTCGGCGATGCGATCCCAGAGGACGTCCAAGGTGCTCGGGCCTTCGCCGGTCTCGTAGATCGAGCGCCGGTCGAGCAGTCTCGATTCCGACGCGTAGTCCCTCCGCACGACCTCCGGGTCGTTGAGCGTCACAGCTCGATCTGGCGGCCCGGGAGCTTTCGGCCGGGAGTCTTCCCTCCGAGCCACGCGTTCACGGTCGCGCCCACATCTGCGAACTCGCCGTCCTCGTGCACGCGGCCGGCGGCGTTCCGCCCTGCCGCATAGGCCAGCAGCAATGCGTGCTCACGCGAGTGGTCGATCGATGGCGTGGTCGGGTCGCAACCGTGATCCGAGGTAACGATCAGGAGATCGCCCGAGCGAAGAGCTTCCAAGATGTCCGGCAGGCGGCGGTCGAAGTCCTGCAGGCAGCGGTGGAAGTTCACCGGGTCGTTGCGGTGTCCCCAGAGCATGTCCGTCTCGACAAGATTGACGAAGACGAAGCCCTCGTCGACCGACTCGAGAAGCTCGATTGTCGTATTGATCCCGTCCACGTTCGACTTCGTCGGCCGCGACTCGTGGACGTGCTGCCCGGCGAAGATGTCACTGATCTTGCCGACGCCGTAGACGGTGTTCTCCGCGTCGCCGATCGTGGTCAGGTAGTTCGGGCGCGGAGGCTCGAGCGAGAAGTCGTGGCGATTCGACGTCCTCTCGAAGTTTCCGGGCTCGCCGGTGAACGGCCGCGCGATGACGCGTCCGACCGCGTGCCGGCCGGTCAACAGCTCGCGCGCGACTCGACAGCCCTCGTACAGCTCTTCGAGCGGAATCGTCTGCTCGTGCGCGGCGATCTGGAAGACCGAGTCAGCCGAGGTGTAGACGATCCACTTCCCCGTCGTGCGATGCTCCTCGCCGAGCTCCTGGATGATCTCCGTCCCCGAAGCGGGCTTGTTGCCGACCACTCCTCGCCCGGTGCGGTTCATGAACGGGTCGATGACGTCGTCGGGAAACCCGTGCGGATACGTGGGAAACGCGGTCGGCGTGACGATGCCCATGTGCTCCCAGTGGCCGGTTGTCGTGTCCTTGCCCTTTGAGCGCTCGAGGAGCCGGCCCGCCACCGCCGGAGCGCCCGGCTGGGGGCGACACCCTTCGAGCGGCATCACGTTTCCGAGACCGAGAGCCTCGAGATTGGGCAGGTCGAGTCCTCCGACGGCGCGGGCGATGTTCCCGAGCGTGTCGGAGCCAGCGTCTCCGTACTCCTCCGCATCCGGCAACTCACCTGCGCCGACGGCATCGAGCACGATCACGCACGCCCGCGGCACTAGTGGAGAGACCACCTAGCTATTCTACGGCGGCTTTGGACAAGGCTCTCGGACTGCTTCTGCTCGCCGGCTACATCACCGCGATCATCGCGTTGGCCGCGGGGATCACCTACGCCGTGATCCGGATCTTCCCGACCGAGCGGAATCCGAGGAAGAACGACAAAGACGACAAGTCCGGGACGAATGGGGACGGCGAAGGCCAAGGTCGCCTGTTCCGCAGGGCGAAGCGCGGAACGGCCTAGCTTTCCGGAGCGCTCGTGCGTCGTCGGAGGGCGAGCAATCCCGCGGCGGCAACGACGATCGTCACCACGACGAGCAGGATCTCGATGAGATAGTCGTTTCGCTCGAAGAACGTGCGCGTGTCGCCGGGCGGCTCGAAGAGCTCGTTCGCGAGCTCGGCGCCGAGAATCCCTTCCCGGGCCCGCTCGAACCCGGTCGCGGCGGCGGGAAGTCGTGCGAAGTCATACACGGGCGCCCTCACGCCTTGACCCCCGTAGAGCAAGCGGTACGGGGACTCGAATCCGTCTGCCAATAGAAGCGGACGCGGCACGGTTTCCGGGAAGACGCGGAGAAGGGCAAGAGGCTGATCGTCTCCGTTTCGGATCGTCACCCGTAGATAGCGGTGTCGCGCGGCGAGGGCGACGTTCGAGAGGTCGACTCCGGGAAGCGAGCGACTTGCTCGCGGTAGCCGAGCTGGCCGAATGTCACGCCGTCGTTCGAGCCCTCGACGAGCACCGGCCGGATGTAGCGAGGGGTGCCGGAGACAATGCGAACACGGCTCACGGGCACGCCCGTGTGGCCGAGATCGAGCTCGACGACCGTGGCTTTTCCTTCCTCGCGCCGCGTCGATTCGGCCTGCACCACGCGCAGCGGGGGCTGGAACGGGTCCCGGGCGACTCTCGCGCCGGTGATCTGCGAGACCCCACGCGCCTGAACGAGCAGGAAGCGGTAGTCGGTCGGTGGGAACACCGCGGTGGTGCTGCGAGCTGCGACGGCGCCGCGAACCGCATAGATCGGAGTCGTCGAGAGCGCCGCGTACGTCCCCTCGGCGCCAGTAGCGCTTCCCTGCACCTCGACGCTCCCCACAAAGACCTTGTCCGGAATGTCGAGCTTGATGCGGTCGATCACCGGGCGGGCTGCGCCGCGGTCGACCACGACAGAGACCGTCCCGTCCCGCTGCCCTCGCGCCACGAGCGTCACCGGCTGGCTCGGAACCGCTGCGGGGGTCGGCGCCGCTCGCCAGGGCACCTGTGCTCCGTCGGCGTCGAGGATGCGAAGGTCAGGGAAGTCGACTCCGGCGTGGCCGTACAACGGGCCGTCCGGCTCGAAGCGCACGGGATCGCCGGAGGGCGCGATCAGCGTTCTCGTGTACCGGAACTGCGTCTCGGCGACGTCGGCCGCCGCCGTCGCGAGCGCCGCCGCAAGGATCGCGAGCAGGATCACGAGGCTCTTTCGACCGCGCGCACCCGCTGGTACGCGTAGGCGCCGCCGAGGAGGAGGAGCCCGACGGCGACGAACGAGAGGACGCGGTAGAGCTCGTCGAGCTCGGACAGGTCGTAGAGGAAGAGCTTCGCGACCCCGAGTCCGAGCAGCGCCAGCCCGCCGAAGCGCATCTCCCGAACGTCGCGCGCCAGCCCGACCACGATCGCCACGAGCCCGACGACACCCCAGAAGCAGCTCAACGCGACCTGCGCGGTCTGCGAGCGCTCGAGGGCATCTCCCTGGATCACGTCCACGATCAGCAGTGAGGCCGCATACACGAATCCCACCGCCGCCACTCCGAGCAGGAGCATCCGCAGATCCGGCCACTCGACGAGAGCGCCCATGATCGCTGCCGCGACGGCGACGCAGAGCACGGCGACGATGGCCACCTTCACATCTCCCACGCCGTCCACGAGCGCCTCCGGTGGCGCCTCGTCGAGCACTGTATGGAGGGCGGCGAGAATGAGGAAAGCCCCTGAGAAGACGAGCGCGCGCTGCTCGCCCGTCGTGCGCGCGACCCAGGCGAGGATCGCTGCCTCGGCCGACCAAGCGGCGACCAGGGCAGGCCCATCGAGCGCGAGGGCGAGCGTGACGCCGGAGAGGCCGAGGCCGACGGCGACGAGGAGGGCCGCTATCTCGTTCGACATCCTCTGGCGGAAGCCGAATCCTCCGAGAGCGATGTGCGCGATCGTGAGGCCGAGCACCCAGGTCGTGGCGGCGGTGGACGAGCCGCGATCGTCGATCAGGTACCAACCCACCGCCGCCGCAAACCCGGCGTTGACGAGGAGCAGCGAAGCCGAGGACGCGCGCAGCGAGGCAGTGGGCACACGCAGCTCGTAGCCGATGGCAGCGACCACGAACAAGCACCAGTACAGCGACAGCAGCGCCAGCGGCAAGGTCAAGTCGCCTCTGTCCTCCGCCCAGAACGCGACCTGCGGCGCGGTGAGCAGGAACGCGCCGATCGAGAGCCAGCCCCAGCGCTGCCACAGGAGCACCGCCACGGCTGCGACCAGCGCGATCACCGTGAACCCGAGGGCGAGCGTCGATGTGCCGCTGTCGACGAGAACGGGAGCGGCGAGCGCGCCGAGGATGCCGAGCGCCGCGACGAATTGCGATTGCCAGCGAACGGCGATCGCGGCTCCGGCCGCGCCGATGACTCCCGCCACGAGCAGGCCCGGCTCCGTCGCGATCACGTCCCTGACCGCCGTCGCGTAGGTGAGCGAGGCATAGAGCGATGCGAGCGCGGTGGCGACAGCCGCGACCGCGGCATCCGTCTGCCCGCGCCGCTCGTAGAGGAAGAGCCCGACTCCGAGCAGCGCCGTCGAGCCGAGGAACGCAAGCGCGACCCGCGCCTCGACCCCGATCCAGCCGCGGTCGACGGCGATGACGAGGAAGAGGATGACTCCGATCAGGATCGCGAGCCCGCCGACCGCGGCGAGGATCCGCCCACCGAGCAGGTCTTCGAGCGTCTCTCCGGGCCTCATGACCTTGCGCGGCGGCGACGAAGCCGGCGGTGATGCGGTCGGAGGCACAGGCGCTGCCGCTGGCTGCGGGGGCATCACGGGCCGGGCGGGCGGCTGTTGTGGCGACGAAGCCGCGGGAGCTGCTCGAGCCTCGACGCGAGCTGCTGGGGATCCGCGCTCGATCTCCTCGAGTCGAATCAGAATCGTCCTGAGCAGTGCTTCGACGGCCTCGACACGTTGCTCGAGCGAACGCTCAGGCTCCATCGCCCTGATCGTATTCCCGGCCTCGGCCGGTCGCCCTTCACGGACGATTGTGGGCCCGTTAGAGGACCGTTGCGGCTAGCGCGTCGTCGAGCGGCGTGTATTCGAGCCCGTGCGCCTCGGCGACGGCCTCGTACGTGATTCTGCCGCCGAAGACGTTGACGCCGCGCGCGAGCTCGGGATCGCGCTCGATCGCCGAGACGACGCCGTAATCCGCGAGCGTCTCGACATACGGCAGCGTCACGTTCGTCAGCGCGCGCGTCGAGGTGATCGGCACAGCGCCTGGCATGTTCGCGACGCAGTAGTGGATCACGCCGTCGACCGTGTAGACCGGATCGTCGTGGGTCGTCGCGCGAGAGGTCTCGGCGCAGCCGCCCTGGTCGATGGCGACGTCGACGAGGACGGACGCCTCTTTCATCCCGCCCAGCATCCCGCGAGTGATCAGCTTTGGGGCCAGGGCGCCCGGGATGAGAACAGCGCCGATGACGAGGTCCGCCTCCTCGAGCGCCGCCTCGATCTGGAGGCTCGACGACATGATGAGCGTGACGCGCCCGCTCAGGATCTGCTCGAGGTAGCGCATGCGGTCGACAGAGCGCTCGAAGATCGTCACCTGCGCGCCGAGCCCGATCGCGATGACCGCGGCGTTGTAGCCGACCATGCCGCCGCCGATGACGACGACCTTGCCCGGGGAGACGCCCGCGACCCCGCCGAGCAGAATCCCACGCCCGCCCTTCGGCTTCTCGAGATAGTGCGCGCCGGCCTGTGGCGCCAGGCGGCCGGCGATCTCGCTCATCGGAGCGAGAAGGGGCAGTCCGCCGAGGTCGGTCTCGACGGTCTCGTAGGCGATTCCGGTGATGCCGGAGTCCACGAGCGCCCTGGTCAGGGGCTCGTCGGCGGCGATGTGTAGGTACGTGAAGAGCGTCAGGCCAGGGCGCAGTCTTGGGTACTCGATCGCGATCGGCTCCTTCACCTTGAGCAGGAGCTCGGAGCGGCCCCACACATCGTCCGCGGAGACGATGGTCGCCCCCGCGCGCTCGTAGATCTCATCCGTAAATGCGCTCCCGAGCCCGGCGCCGGCCTCCACGAGGACGTCATGCCCGCGCTGCATGAGCTCGCGTGCCCCCGCGGGGGTGAGGGCGACCCGATGCTCCTGGGGCTTGATCTCCTTGGCGACGCCGATCCGCATGGCGCGCGGACGATAGCGACCCATGCGCGAGATGCGCCATAGTGGGAGTGATGGAGCAGCGCGCGAGCCTGATCACGCTCGGCGTCGCCGACATCGGCCGCGCGCGGGCGTTCTACGAGGCGCTCGGTTGGACAACCGGCGCCGCGCAGGATGACGACGTCGTCTTCTTCCAGGCAGGCGGGATGATCGTCGCGCTCTGGGGTCGTGCGCAGCTCGCGAAGGATACGGGTGTGGCGGATCCGGTGGTTGGGGCGGAGTCACGCTCGCGCACAACGTGCGCTCGCCGGCGGAGGTCGACGTTGTCCTCGCCGAAGCCGAGGCCGCCGGGGCGTCGGTCCCGCGTTCGGGCGGCGAGACGTTCTGGGGCGGCTACTCGGGAGTCTTCGTCGACCCGGACGGGCATCCGTGGGAGATCGCCCACAACCCGCATTGGACGCTCGCAGAAGACGGCTCGGTCAGCCTGACGTAGTTCTCGCAGCCGCTTCGACGAGCGCGAGCGTGACCTCGACCATGCCCTCCAGGTCGGCGACCGCGATGTGCTCGCCCGGCGTATGGATCTCCATCATCCCGTTCGCCAGGTTCACGCAGGAGAGGCCGCGCGCGTTGAAGACGTTCGCGTCCGCGCCGCCGCCGCTCAGGGCGTAGGTCGGCTCGAAGCCTGCCTCGCGGAGCGCCGTCGCGGCGAGCACCACGGGCGGGTCGCTCTCGCGAAAGCGGTAGCCAGGGAAGCTCGGTCGCACCTCGGAATCGACCTCGCACTCGCCGAGACTCGCGGCGAACGCCGCTGTCTCCAGCATCTCGCGCACGAGGTCGACCGCCTTGCGCTCGTCGTGCGAGCGCACCTCGGCCGTGAACGAGCACCACTCGGGGACGACGTTGCGCGCAGTGCCACCTGTGATCACGCCGACGTTGGCGCTCGTCTCCTCGTCGATCCGTCCCAACCGGAAGTCGGCGATCGCCCTCGAGGCCGCCGCGATCGCAGAGCGCCCGTCCTCCGGGAACATGCCCGCATGAGCCGAGCGTCCGTGGAAGCGGAAGTCGAGCAGCCGTCCGTGCGGCGATCCGAGCACGATCTCGCCGATCGGCGCTCCCTGGTCGTAGACGAACCCGGTCTCGGCCGCGAGCCTCGTGTGGTCGAACGCATCCGCGCCTCGAAGAGAGACCTCCTCCTGCGGCGTGAAGATCAGTTCGATGCCGGCATGCGGCCGTTCTTCCTCGACGATTCGTCGCGCCGCCTCCAGCATCACGACGACCGCGGCCTTGTTGTCCGAGCCGAGGATGGTTCCCGCGGCGTTCCGGACGATGCCGTCCTCCCCCACAACCGGCTCGATGCCCGCCTCCGGCGGAACCGTGTCCGTGTGGGCGCAGAGAAAGATCGGGGTACCACCTGCGCCGTTCGAAACTGGGAGCCGGCAGTAGATGCTTCCGGTTGTCCCGTCGAGCTCGATCGCCGTGTCGTCCTCGTCCCACTCGAGACCGAGTTCCGTCAGGTAGCCGCCGACGCGGTCTGCGACTGCGCGCTCTTGTCC